>DATMXS010000285.1:0-12691 GCA_035561355.1 Bryobacteraceae bacterium
GTGCTTGCCATGGTGGTTGATCCACGTCTCTCCGAGCACCTGCCGGCCGAAGCCGCCGTCCCACTCTTTGCTGTTCCAACCCCAGCGGCGGTACGTCTGGCTGGTCTTGATGTCGAACGCGTGCGTTGCGGTGCGCATCGCAATGATCGGCTTACCGGCTTCGACGTAATCCACGATGTGCTTCATCTGCTCATCCGGCAGATCGCGAAAACGCGTAAAGATGATCATGAGGTCAGCGGTCGAGAGCGTTTCGAGGCCGGGGATGTTGCTCTTGTCGGGGTTGATCGTGCCATCGGCGGGATCGATCGCGAATAAGACGGTGCACTTGAAGCCGTGATTCTTCGATAGGATTTTCGCCAGTTGGGGCAGCGCCTCTTCCGAGCGGTACTCCTCGTCCCCGCTCACGAGCACGACGTGCTTGCCCTTGCCGGGACCGGCGCCGCCTTCGAACACCAGTCCTTGGGGAAACGCGAACGTGGCGGCAACAAACATAACGGCTAGGGCGCGAAGCATACAGGCATGATACTGAGTCCGATGCCGCGAGGGCTAGGGCTGTTGATGTCCCACGACCCCGGGCACGCGTTCGGCAATCATGAGGCTGAACAACTGCTCCCAACTCGCGATCGCAAGCCGGGAGCTGTCGGGCGAAATGCCGAACGACTCCGTGGTGAACTCGGGGTCGAAGCCGCCGAGTTTTCGCCGGGTCTGGCCGGTGTCCTTGCCGGGGAGGAAGTCCTGCACGTACACGCCGGTGATGCCGTTCTCGTCCTGGCCGATGAACGCGATGGCGTGGCCGCCCGGCATCCAGCGCGCGCGGCCGAGAGCAACGCGCGGCTTGCCCGCCGCCACCTGAATATCGATGGCGAAGGGCACGGGCTGGCCGGTAGCGATTTCGACGACACGCAAGGGCACGCGGCCTGTAAGGTAATCCGACGTGTACAGCGCGAAGCGGCCGTCCGGCGAAACCTCAGGCATCGCGAACGTGCCCGCGATGAGGCGCGCCGCGCCCGTGCCGTTCGGCCTGATCTTCCAGAGGCCGGGCCGCGCCGGGTTGGTGGAGACGTAGACGATCCACTGGCCGTCGGGCGTCGCGGTCGGATTTTCCGCATCGACGCCGTCGTGCGTCACCTGGCGCGCGCCGGAGCCATCCGCTTCCGCCATCCAGACCTCGAAATGGCCGGAGCGGTTCGAACTCCAGATGACGCGCTTGCCGTCGGCTGTGAACGCCGGGTCCCAGTCCTCCGCCGCATCTTCCGTGAGGCGGCGGACTACCGCATTCTTGCGCGACACGGTCCAGAGGTCCAGGTTGCCGCTGCGATTGGAAGCGAACACCACCCAGTCGCCGTCGGGCGAATAGGCGGGCTGCCGGTCATTACTGTTGCCGCGCGTGAGCCAGCGCGGACCGGGCGCGGTCCCGGCGGCGAGCGGCACCTCGCGTAGGCTGGCTCGGGGAGAGCACGTATCGAACACGATGCGGCCCGGGCCGATGATGTCGAGCACCATGCTCGCCGAAGGGCTCCAGGCGAGCTTCGCTGTCGCGCCGGACGTTACGAACTGGCGCATGACATTGGCGCTCCCGGCGCTCACGCCGAGCCCGCCCTCCAACGCCGATTCGTTTTCGAAATAGAGCAACTCCGCTGGGCCGCCGTTCCAGGCCAGCGCGGAGATGGTGCGGGAAGTCGTGAGCGAACGCCGGTCCTTGCCATCGGCGCTGACGAGCCAGATAGGACGCGTTGCACCGGCAACCTCGATCGCCGCGATGGTCGTCCCATCCGGAGACCAGCGGATGCGCGTGAGCTTCCGATCGGGAAAGCTGTCGATCTCCCTAACCTCAGCGCCGTCCGCCGCCGCTGTGCCGATCACGGAGGTGATGCGGCCCTCGGCGGTTTGACGTGTTCTCAAGAACACAACGCGCTTACCGTCGGGAGACCAGTCACCCTCGACCGCATCGTCAATGAGCTTGCGGGGCTCGCCGCCGAGCGCGGCGATTCGGTAAAGCGAACTGCGGAGGCCTTCCGTGCGCGTGAAGAGCACCACGGCGCCATCGGGAGAGAAGCGCGCGAGATCGTCGGTGCCGTCCGTAAGAGGCTGCTCCTCGCCGCCGGGCAGTTGCTTGAGCCAGATGCGGGGCGTGCCGTCGCGATCCGACGTGAACGCGACGATGCGGCCGTGCGGCGCAGCAGCAGGCGAGTAGTCTCGGCCGGAGTAGGTGAGGAAGCGGAAGGTGGGCGGTTCCAGCGGCGGCATACGAAATGCGAAACGGCCGATGGCGAGTCCGGCCCCGACAGCCGCAACGAACCCGGCGACAAGCAGCCAGTCTCGTAAAAGATGGCCGCTGCGCTTCGGCACCACAGCGGCGTCAGTAAGCCCGGACATCGATTCAAGCGCGAAGGCGAGGTCACGGGCTGACTGAAAGCGGTCGTCGGGGTTCTTCTCGCAGAGGTGGCGGACCACGCGGTCAAGCCCGGGCGGCACAGGGCGATCCGGGGCGGACATCTCCGGCAGATCGTCCTTAAGAATGCCCGTCATCGTCTCTACGGAAGACTCGCCGTGGAACGCCCTCCGGCCCGTGATCATCTCGAAGAGGATCAGGCCGAGCGAGAAAAGGTCCGAGCGGTGATCCGCGCCAGCGCCGCGCACCTGTTCGGGCGACATGTAGCCGACCGTGCCAAAGATCATTCCGGGCTGCGTGCCCTCCATGAAGGTGGTGGCTTGCGCGCCACCCGCCGCCGCGGCATGCACCCAGACGGGCTTGGCGAGGCCGAAATCGAGCAGTTTAAGGCGGCCATCGTCGGTGAGGAAGACGTTCTCCGGCTTGAGATCCCGATGGACGATGCCCTTCTCGTGCGCGGCGGTAAGACCGCGAGCGATCTGGACGGCATACTCGGCTGCGCGCCGCACGGGAATTGCGCCTCGATCGAGCCGCTCGCGGAGGGTCTCGCCGATCAGGAGCTCCGACACGATGTACGGCGAGCTCTCGTGGACGCCGAACTCGTGGATCACGACGATATTCGGGTGGCTTAGGCTGCCGGCCGCGTGCGCCTCGAGTTCGAAGCGGCGGAGGCGGTCCGGATCGGAAACGAACCCGGGCGCAAGAACCTTGATGGCAACATCGCGCCGAAGCCGTGCGTCGTGCGCACGATAGACCTCACCCATGCCGCCTGCGCCGAGAGGCGAAAGGATCTCGTAGGGTCCAATGCGCGCTCCTCTGGCGAGAGACATGAGAATCGGATTATATCAATGGGGGCCTATCGGACTCCGCTCTATGGCGCCGTTTCCTTCACAACCTCGCGCGGATTCTTGTCCTCGCGCAGACCGGCGAAGCGGGCGTGCCGGAGGTGGTCCGTTTTCGTCCAGTCCGTGTACTCGATCTGGGCTACCAGCTTCGGCTTCAGCCAGACGCATTGCTTCATAGCCTCCGCAGTTAGGGCCATGCCGCGTCGGGCGCCCTTCGGCTCCGGCAGGTTCGCGAAGGGGACGGCCTTGGCTTCAAGCCCCTTGAAGCGGCGGAAGATCTCCTCGCGCAGCTTGGGCGTGAAGCCGTTCCGGATCTTCGCGATGAAAATCAGGCGGTCCTGCTCGTAGTAGCCGACGAGGAGCGCGTCGAACCCGTGGCTGCCGGGAATGTAGCCGCCGATGACGAGTTCCTGCCCCTGGTTCACCTTCAGCTTCACCCACGCGCCGCTTCGGCGGCCTGCTTCATAGATGCTGTCCAGGCGTTTGGCCACGAACCCCTCTATGCCTTGCTTGCGGGCTGCTTCCAGCAGGGCAGCGCCCGGAGCTTCCAGCGCGCCCGAGAGCCGGATCGGGTCGGTGAGGCCGGCAAGCGCGCTGCGCTCCAGCAGTTCGCGGCGTTTCGAGAGAGGCAGCTTCTTCAGGTCCTTGCCTCTGTACGCGATGAGGTCGAAAGCGTAGTAGAGGAGCGGGGCCTTCACCGTATGCCAGTTCTGAAGAAGGTTGAAAGCGGGGCGGCCGGAGGAGTCGAGTGCGACAATCTCGCCGTCCAGCATGGCGCCTTCGGGCAGCGCCTCGCACGCTTTCGCGATCGAGGGGAAGCGGCCGTTCAACTCGTTGTTGTTGCGGGACAAAAGCAGCACCCGATCGCCTTTCCGGATCGCGAGGGCACGGTAGCCGTCGAGCTTGATCTCGTATTGCCAACCGCTGGCTTCGGGCAACTCCGAGATCAGCTTCGCCTGCATCGGCTCCACGAACTCGAGAGGGGAATCGGGCAGGCCGGCGAGTTCGGGCTCGGGCCGGTTACTGTGCCACACCGCGTCACGCGCTTCGGCAATCTGGTTCATCGTGCGCCCGCTCAGCGCCGACGTGCTCTCCTTTTTAGGAGTGAGCGGCTTCATTGGCTCGCTCGTTTTCTGAAGGAACCAGTTCCTTTCCTCGGCACGCCGCAGCACCCACTCCCCCTTCAGCTTCTTTCCGGTGAGGAACAGCCGGAGGAAGCCCTTGTAGACATTGCCCTCGATCACCTCGTACGTGCCGATATCCCATACCATGACGGTGCCGCCGCCGTACTGGCTTTCAGGAATCGTGCCCTCGAAAGAGAAGTAATCGAGCGGGTGGTCTTCGGTCGCCATTGCAAGGCGCTTTTCGTCGACGGCGTATGGCATGCCCTTGGGTACAGCCCAGGATTTCAAAACGCCGTGCATCTCCAGCCTGAAATCGAAGTGGAGGTGGCTCGCAGCATGCTTCTGTATCACGAAGCGGCGGCGCCCGCCCTGGCTGCTGGCGCGCGGCAAATCGCCGGACGGTTCGGCGGTCTTCGAGAAATCGCGTTTGCGGCGATACTCGCTCAGTTCGCGGGGTCGCGGCGCTGTCTTGGTTGCAGTCTTGCCGGCAGGTCTGGATCGCGCTGGGCTCCTGCGCGCGGCGCCGGGTAACTCCTGCTTCAGCGTAAGTACGGGGGCGAACAGGTCACCGATCCGCTCTAGCCGTTCGAGCGCCGCGGCAGGCTCGAAGTAGAGCGTTGCGGAATCGCGCTTTTTGAGCGCGGCTTCCAGGTCCTCCCATCGGACCGGCATCGAGACGTACGGAGTATCGCGCTTGCCGCGCAGGGAGTAAACACCGGCGGTGGTCTTGTAATCCGAGTTTTGGCTCCAGTCGATGAACACGCGCCCGTGCCGGAGCGCCTTCGCCATCTCGGCGACTATCAGCTTCGGATGCTCACCCGCCAGCGTCTCTGCAACCTTGCGCGCGAACGGCTGCGTATCGGCGTACATCGTCCCGCTGTGCAGCGGGACATAGATCTGAATGCCTTTCGATCCCGAAACCTTTGGAAACGCGTTGAGTTTCTCCTTGCTCAGAATGTCACGCAGAAGAAAGGCTACCTCGGCGCACGTCAGGACGTTCGCGCCCTCGCCGGGGTCCAGGTCGAATACGACGTAATCCGGAGTGTCGAGCGAGGGCACGCGGTGCAGGAACGGATGCAATTCAAGGTTCGCCAGATTGGCGCACCAGACCAGCGTGGCCAGGTCGTTGATCAGTATGTAGCGTATGTCCTTGCCGCCGCCGCGACGCGGAACCGGAAATGTGGCAACCCAGTCGGGAGTAAAGCCGGGCGCATCCTTCTCGTAGAAATGCTCGCCGCGAACGCCGTCAGGGTAACGCTTGAGCGTCACCGGACGATCCTTCAGGTGCGGCAGCAACCAGCGCGAGACGCGGATATAGAAATCAATGACCTGAGCCTTAGTGAACCCGGCCGGATACAACTGCTTTTCGAGGTTTGAAACGGGAACAGCACGGCCTTCAATTTCCAGTGCGCTCTTCGCCCCCATGCTTACAATGCTACGCTGTCACAGATATGAGGACGGCATCTCTTTTCTTCCTGGCCGCGGCCGTTGCCGCCGCGGGCGACTTTCAGCCGTTGTTCGACGGCAAGACCCTGAAGGGGTGGGAGCAGTGCAACGGCACCGCGAAGTATTGGGTGGAAAAGGGCGCTATAGCCGGCCGCACGGTCGAGGGCAGCCCAAACAGCTTTCTGTGCACGACGAAGGCATATGGCGACTTCATCCTCGAGTTCGACGTGAAGGTTGACCCGGTTCTGAACTCGGGCGTGCAGATCCGCAGCCACCGGTACGCTGAAGCCGCGACGGTGAAGACCTTCGACGGGAAGAAGATCGTGGACCGCAAGCACGAGGCAGGGCGCGTGCATGGCTACCAAGTCGAAATCTCGAACGAGGAGAGCGGCGCGTCAGGCGGCATCTACGACGAAGCCCGGCGCGGGTGGCTGCACAACATCGCTTCGGACCCGGCGGCATCGAAAGCGTTCAAGGACAACGAGTGGAACCGCTACCGTGTCGTGGCCTACCGCGATACGGTGAAGACCTGGATCAACGGCGTGCCGTGCGCGGACGTGGTGGATCCGGTGGATCAGTCAGGATTCATCGCGCTCCAAGTACACCAGTTCAAGGGCGAGAAGCCCGCCGAGGTCCGCTGGCGCAACATTCGCATTCACGATATGGGCCGGCACGAGTGGAAACCGCTGTTCGACGGCAAGACGCTGGACGGATGGGCGAAGCGCGGCGGGGGCACTTTCACCGTGGAGGACGGCGCCATTCACGGAAAGACCGTCCCCGGAGATGAAAGGGCCGGTTACGTTGTCTCCGAGCGCTCGTTCAAGAACGTTACGGCGCGCGTGCGATTCAAGATTCCGAGCGGCAATAGCGGTTTCTTCGTTCGCGCCGCGCAGAAGAACCTGGCGGGCTACGAAGTGGAAGTGGACGCGGAGAAGCGAACCGGCGGGTTCTGGGAAGTTGGGGGACGCAACTGGGTCACCGGCCCCGAGGATAACGCGGGCGTGATTCCGGGCGAGTGGAACGATCTCACCGCGTCACTGCACGGCCATCGCATCGTCTTCCACCTGAACGGCATCCCCACGGTGAACCTGCCCAACGACGCGCAGGGCGTCCTCGAAGGGCACATCGCGCTCCAGGCTCACGGCGCGAAGCGGCCGACCGACGTCTGGTTCAAGGAAGTGGCGGTACTCGAACCGGTGAAGTGACGAGGCAATCGACAGCGCAATAGCGTGCAGCCTGCTTACTCGGATTTCGGAAAGAAGTCCGGGTACAGGCTGACGAGGCAATCCGGGCAAAGTCCGTGGCTGAACTGCACGCGGGCGTGCCGCTCCAGGTAGGATTCCACCTGCGTCCAGTAACCCTTGTCGTCGCGGATCTTCTTGCATCCCGCGCACATCGGAAGTAATCCACTGAGTGTCTGGACTTCGGCGAGCGCTTTTTTCAGTTCCTTGATGAGGCGCTCGCGCTCCTCGGTCGCGCGGTTCCGTTCGGTAACGTCCCGGAGCACGCCCCAGGCACGAACGAGCACTCCGTTCTCGATTACACCGGCGAAACTTCCGGCGAGGCAACGCTGGCCGCTCACGCACGTTTCGAATTCGGTCATCCGGTACCCGCTGCGAACGAAATCCCGCAGTAGAGCCATGGAAGGGAGCGGTGCGCTCGGTGAACTCCCGGCGGGCACGGGCTCGCCGCCTTGCATCCTCGCGTAAGCGTCATTGCACTCGGCGATGTATGCATCGGAGAGCAGCCGCGCAATCTGATCGGCTTCCGGAATGTCCACAGGCAGCGGGCGGCGCATTTCAAGGCGAAAAATCCCTTCGGAGGTGTTGGCCACAAAGGCGCGGTATCGCTCGTCGCTCTGGCGCAGTGCTTCCTCACTGCGGGCGAGGTTGCGGTAGAGGAGGTCATACGGTCGCCGAATTCCCGTTACCAGAATGGCGCGGTACAAGAACGTGAAGGATACAAATCGGAGCAGATGGCCCGCTGCATTTGCCAGCCCGTACACGTCCGTATAAACGGTGAACGCGAGTTCCGCAGCTACGGTAAGGACGAGTGACGTGGTGATCTGACGCCGTACCGAGGGCTCGAACTCCTTGCGCCTGTTGATGACCAGGGCGATAGCGGCGACGAATGCCGCAATCACGACGTACTCGCTAACGACTTTGAAATTCGTGAGGCCGAAGCCTTCTACGTAACAGGCGGGAAAGACGCCAAAAAAAACGGATCCCAAAAGGAACGCCGTCACCGCGGCTGATACTACGATGACGGGGCCGGCCGGGAGTTTGCGCCGCACAAAGAACGGAGCCGAAAGAAGTGTCGCTGCCTGCACATAACGCGCGACGATCCACAACTGCGTCGGGAGGTTCGCGTCATGTGAGGGGAACACACCCATTCCGCGATAGGCCAACGCGTGCAGGGCGTCGGCCAGGCCCATGAACAGCGAACCGACGCCGATCGCCAGCAGCGCATGGTTGTCCAAATTGCGCCGTGCGTTCCAGGCAAGGAAGAAAATGCTCCACGCGACGGCGACGGTGAAAAACTCAACCACTGCATGAAATAGCAGAAAGTTCGCATAGGCGGCTAGCGCCAACGCCGCCACCAGCGCGCCCGTGAGAATCGCCCCTGAGTGCTGATCCGCTTTGTTGCTCACACCTGTCATGTCGAATGTTCCAGTATCCAGGATTCAAAGCGGATTCTCCAGTCTGAAGTGGTGTTCACAATTGCAGGTCTTTGCAACCGGTGCATTGACTGGCTTTATCATGAGGCCATGCGCATCAATCTGGCATTCGGGAAAACCGGGCTTGCCCTGGATTTGCCTTCGGGCTTCGAGTACCGGGTGCTGGAAGCGCGTTCCGCGCAGCCGTTGGAATCGGCAGCGGCGGCGTTGGATGCGGCGGTGGATACGCCGATTGGAACGCTGCCGCTCGAAGAACTCGCCCGGGGGCAAGGAAGCGCGGCAATTTCCGTGTGCGACATCACGCGTCCGGCGCCGAACCGCGTCGTACTGCCGCACGTGCTCACACGTCTGGAGCGCGCCGGCATCTCGCGGAATCACATCACCATCCTGATCGCGACCGGTCTGCACCGCCCGGCCACAGCCGAAGAAGTCCGAGAGATTGTGGGTCCGGAGATCGCTGCAGCATACCGTGTCGAAAACCACGACGCTCGCGACTTCGCGTCCCACCGCGCGCTCGGAAGAACGGCCGCGGGCACGCCGGTCTACATCGACGAGCGATTCATCGCGGCGGACCTGCACATCACGCTTGGGTTCATCGAACCGCACCTCATGCTCGGCTACTCGGGCGGCAGAAAGCTGATTGCGCCCGGTCTGGCCGCGCAGGAGACCATCAAGGTAATCCACAGCCCGAAGTTCATGCGCGAACCGCGGGCGGTGGAGGGTTCGATCGAGGACAACCCGCTGCACCGCGAGCTGCTCGAGATCGCGGCGATGGCGCGGCACGATTTCATGGTCGATGTGGCGCTCGCAAAGGATCGCCGGATCGCTGCTGTCTTCGCAGGCGATCCCGTCCAGGCCCACCACCAGGGCGTCGCCTGCGTCTCACGCGTGCTGCTGGAGATGCTCGCCGAACCCGTCGATGCGGTGATTACGACGGCCGCGGGCTATCCTCTGGACCTCACGTTTTACCAGGCCCTCAAGGGCATCACCGCGGCTTCGCACATCGTCAAGCCGGGCGGCGCGATCCTGCTCTTGGCCGCCTGCGGCGAAGGGCCGGGCGCGGCTGAGTTCAGCCGCATGCTGAAAGAGTACCCGTCGGACAGCGAGTTCCTCGAACGCATCGCCTCGGATCCGGTCATCGTGGACCAGTGGCAACTCGAGAAACTGGCCCTCGTAACGGCTAAGGCGCGCGTGCTCTTCCACGTTCCGGGGCTTCCGGCCGAGTATCATTCGTCGCTGTGGGGCAAGGCCTACGAAACTCCGGAGCAGGCTATTTCTGCGCTCACGGCCCGTCTGCCGCCGGGCGCCCGAATCGCAGTCATCCCGGAAGGCCCCTATGTGCTCGCCAAGATGGCGGGAGCGGCGAGTTAGAACGCATTGTTGACTGCCGTTCGCGGGCGCCGACGTGTGCCAAAGCATTCGGGGCTAATATGGATGCTGCTATGGCCGCTACACAAGACAAGCTGTTCCAGGCTCTCGATGCATTCCAGATCGAGCTGCCTTCGTGGGGATTCGCGAATACCGGGACGCGCTTCGGCAAGTTTGTTCAGGCTGCAGCCGCTACCTCTACCGAAGAAAAACTGGCTGACGCCGGCCAGGTACACCAGTTCACCGCGTGCTGCCCTTCCGTCGCGGTCCACGTCCTCTGGGATTTCCCGGACGGAACCAAGAGCGTCGATGACGTAAAGGCCGCCGCCGCGAAGTACGGCGTCCGGATCGGCGCCATCAACCCGAACGTGTTCCAGGACCAGTGCTATAAGTTCGGCGCATTCGGCAACCCCGATCCAGAAGTCCGCAAGGCCGCGCTCTCGCACTGTCTCGACAGCATCGAGATCCAGAACGCCACCGGCAGCCGCGACCTCTCTCTATGGTTCGCCGACGGGTGCAGTTTCCCCGGCGGGCAGAACATCCGCAAGCGCAAGGAGTGGTTCGGCGAGTGTCTTGCGGCGATTCACGCCCGCTTGAGCGGCGAACAACGGATGCTGGTCGAGTACAAGCCCTTCGAGCCGTATTTCTACTTCACGGACGTCGCCGATTGGGGCATGTCCTACATCTATTCGAAGGCCGCCGGGCCGCGGGCGAAGGTGCTTGTGGACACTGGCCATCATTACCAGGCGCAGAACATCGAGCAGATCGTGGCGTGGTTGTTGAGCGAAGACATGCTCGGCGGCTTCCACTTCAATGACCGCCGCTATGCGGACGACGACCTCACGATGGGTTCGATCGACCCGTACCAGATCTTCCGTATCTTCCACGAAATCGCGCTGTACGAGTGGGAGAAGGGCGCGCGGGCCGACATCGCCTACATGGTGGACCAGAGTCACAATCTCAAGGGCAAGATCGAGGAGATGATCCAGACGGCGGTCACGGCGCAGGAGTTGTATGCCAAGGCGCAGCTTGTGGATCACGAGACGCTTGCCGCGGCGCAAACCAAGTGCGACCTCGTGGAAGCCGAGGAGTGCCTGAAGGCCGCGTTCGCGACCGACGTCCGCCCGATGCTGCGGGAGTGGCGCAAGGCCAAAGGCGTGCCGGAAGAGCCGCTCAAAGCCTTCCGCGCGAGTGGCTATATCGACCGAATCACGAAGGATCGCAGCGAGCGCAATCTCGGCTCAGTCGCGACGTACGCGTAAGGACGCTGACTACCGCGGAGGCGCGAGATACCAGAAATGCCCGACGGCATGCCGGGGGACTCCTCTGCGAATTCTGCGCAATCCTTGCGCCTCCGCGCCGAGACCTTCTTCTGTTTTGAGGAACTGGGGACCAACTGGCGGACTGAAACGCTCGCCGGCTTCACCACGTTCCTCACCATGGCATACATCATCTTCGTCAACCCCTCTGTCCTGAGCGAAGCGGGGCTCCCGGCAGCGGGTGTCATGACGGCGACGTGCCTCGCATCCGGATTCGGCTGCATCGTAATGGGCGTCTTTGCGCGCTACCCCATCGCGCTCGCGCCCGGCATGGGGCTGAACGCGTACTTCACATACACCGTTGTGCAGGGCATGGGCGTGCCGTGGCCTACGGCGCTGGGAGCAGTGTTCCTCTCGGGGGTTGCATTCCTGGTGCTTACGGTGACAGGCATCCGGCAAGCGATCCTCTCTGCGCTGCCGCAGGAGTTATTCGCGTCGGTGGCTGCGGGCATCGGACTGTTCATCGCACTGATCGGCTTGCGGAATGCGGGGATTGTTGTTTCGAATCCGGCAACAACGGTGGCGCTCGGGAATCTTCGCGATCCGAATGCGCTGCTGGCGCTCTTCGGATTGTTGCTCATCGCGATTCTGATGGCCCGCGAAGTACGTGCGGCAATGCTGATCGGCATTCTCACGACGACGCTCGTCGGCGCTGTGACGGGAGTGGTTCAGTGGCAGCCCCACGGCTTCGATTGGGCGCAGGCCACTTCGACCGCGTTCAAGCTCGACATTGCGGGTGCAATCCGGACCGGTTTCCTCGAGATCGTGTTCGTGTTCCTGTTCGTGGACCTGTTCGACAACATCGGCACCCTCATCGGCGTTACCAAGAAGGCGGGGCTGATGGACCAGCGGGGGCAGATTCCGCGCGTTGGCCGGATCCTGTTGACCGATGCGTCCGCCACCGTAGTCGGCTCGCTCGCAGGGACGTCGACCGTGGTGAGCTACATCGAGAGTGCCGCGGGCGTAGTTGCAGGCGGGCGCAGCGGCTTCACAGCGGTGGTGGCCGGAGCGTTATTCCTGCTCGCGCTGTTCATCGCGCCGGCGATCGGCTTCATTCCGGCATCCGCAACCGCCCCCGCGCTGATCATCGTCGGAAGCCTGATGGTCTCGACCATCTCAGAGGTCCCGTGGCACGACCACACGGTGGCGCTGCCGGCTTTCCTGACGATGATTACGATCCCGCTCTCGTTCAGCATCGCAAACGGCATCGCATTCGGCTTCATCGCCTACACGGTGCTGAAAGTCTTCAACGGCCAGTGGCGCAGGGTGAACTGGCTGGTCTACGTGCTGACGGCCCTGTTCATACTGCGATTCGCGTATCTGGGCGCCGGCTGAGCCGGCTCCGGCCACTGCAACTACACCGCCTCCTCCGCCTCTCTCACGGGCTCGACCGGCTTCGGTGCCCGCCACTGGCCGATTTTTCTAGAGGCCCAATAGATAGACCCGAGCGGCACAATTCCCGCCAGCCGCACGCGCGAGATTGCCGTCATCCCCGCCGCTGCCATGCAGCCGCATTCGGA
>DATMXS010000286.1:0-5345 GCA_035561355.1 Bryobacteraceae bacterium
CTTAAGGCCGAACTCGGTCATCGCTACGAGTTTGACAACATCATCGGGCGCAGCGGCTCCATGCGCGAGATCTTCGAGACCATCGACCGGGTCGCCGCCACGCGCGCCACCGTTCTGCTGGCTGGCGAAACCGGCACAGGAAAGGACCTCATCGCCCGCGCCATCCACTTCCACTCACCACGGCGCGACCGCCCCTTCGTCAAAATCAACTGCTCCGCGCTCCCGGAAAACCTCATGGAGAGCGAGTTGTTCGGCTACGAAAAAGGAGCCTTCACCGGAGCGAACGCCGCCAAGCCCGGGAAGTTCGAGCAGGCCGATACCGGCACCGTCTTTCTCGACGAGATCGGCGATGTGCCCGCAAGTGTTCAGGTGAAGCTGCTCCGGATTCTCCAGGAGCGAGAGTTCGAGCGCCTCGGCAGCAACAAGACCCGGCACATCGACGTCCGCATCATCGCAGCCACCAACGCTGACCTTCGCGCGGCGCTTGAACAGGGCACCTTCCGTGAGGATCTCTATTATCGCCTCAACGTCGTACCCGTCGATATCCCTCCCTTGCGGGAACGCAAGGAAGACATTCCCTTCCTCGCCGAGCATTTCGTCCGGCGTCTGGCGCCCGCCAACGGCAGCCCCGTCGAATCCATCAGCGAGGAAGCCATTCAGCGGCTCATGAGCTACCACTGGCCCGGAAACGTTCGCGAACTGGAAAACGTGATCGAGCGCAGCCTGGTGCTCTGCTCTGGAACGCGCCTGGAAGCCTCGGATATCCGGCTGGACACCTCTCCCCGCGCCCCTCGCGCGCAGTCCGGCGGGCCCGTGTTCCTTCCCGAGGGGATGACCCTCGACGAATACGAGCAAGCGATTATCCGCGAGGCGCTCCGCCGCTCCGAAGGCAACAAGAGCCACGCCGCGCGCCTCCTCGGCCTAACCCGGAACGCCTTGCGGTACCGCCTCACCCAAATGGGAATCGAGTCTTGAGGCGGCTGGAACTCGCCTTCCAGTAATTTGTACAAACCGGATTTGGTCCGCTGGCATCCAAGAGGTAGAAGAAAGTTTTCTAGGGGATGCTGCGCGGCGGGGCTTTGGAACCCTGGGCCGCGGAGGGGTAAGTTGTTGCCCGGCAAGGCACGAACGAGAGCACCGGGGATGATGCGGCCAGGGGACCGGCTCGATGCCAGCCTCTTGGGGCGGCCGGCTCAAGAGTTACAGACGTACCTGAGCGCTACCCTGGTCGGCCAGGAGGAGGCGATCACAGATATCGTGAACGCTTACCAGTTGCACGCCACGCGGATGACGGCTCAAGGGCGTCCGGTTGCGAACCTCCTATTTCTCGGCCCGACCGGTTCAGGCAAGACCCGCGCCGTCGAGGCCACTGCTGAAGGACTGCTCGGAAGCCCGCGCGCCATCCTTAAGGTGGATTGCGGCGAGTTTCAGCATAGCCACGAAATCGCGAAACTGATCGGCTCACCTCCGGGCTATCTCGGCCACCGCGAAACGCACCCAATGCTCTCTCAGGAGGCATTGAGCCAGTACCATACCCAGCGGGTCCGGCTCAGTTTCTTGCTCTTCGACGAGATCGAGAAGGCCAGCGACGCGCTCTGGAACCTCCTGCTCGGGATTCTGGATAAGGCGACGCTGACCCTCGGGGACGGCAGCCGTGTGGACTTCACCCAGACCATGATCTTTCTCACGAGCAATCTGGGCGTGGATTCGATGACGAGAATTCTCAGCCCCAAGCTAGGTTTCGTTCGGGAAACCGCCCCCGATGCAGGCGGCGCCCTCAACGGTAAGCTGACCACGGCGGGACTGGAAGCGGCACGGCGCAAATTCACGCCTGAATTCGTCAACCGCCTGGACAAAATCGTAGTCTTCAGGGCATTGGGCGACAGCGAGTTGCGCCGCGTGCTCGACATCGAACTCCGCATTGTTCAGGAGCGCGTCTTTCGTAGAGCCGAGATCGGTCCTTTTGTTTTCAGCGTCTCGGAGGCAGCCAAGGACGTTATCCTGGCCCAGGGCACGGATGCCCGTTACGGCGCGCGGCATCTCAAGCGAGCAATTGATAGGCTGCTCATGCAGCCTATGGCGAACTTGATTGCTAGCGGCCAGATCCGCGCCGGCGATTGGATCCGGGCCGATTCCGATGCCAGCTCAGACGTGCTTGCGTTCTATCGCGATGCCGAGAGCATGACTGCCTACACCATGTCCGAAGTCGCCCGCGACGGCGGCGCCGGTGCCGCCTCGGCAGCCGCGGCCTGACCGCCTGCCCCTCAGTCCTCCGCGAGGCCGAAGTTCCGCCAATACTTGCGCGGCAACCGCACGCGGCGGAAATCCCGCCCGATGAACATGTGCCGCGTCTCTCCGGTCGCCAGCAACCGCCCGTCCGCCCCCCGGCGCATTTCGTACCCGAACCGGCAGACTCGCGTGGTCGCTTCTTCCAGCCAGGTCTTCACGATCACTTCGTCGTCAAACCGCGCCGGCGAGACGTACCGGCAGTGGGCCTCGATCACAGCCAGCAGCACCCCGTCCTCCCGTTCCATATCGCCGTAATCGAACCCGACGGTCTTGCAGAACTCCACGCGTCCTACCTCCATCCAGACGATGTAGTTCGCGTAGTACACTACCCCCATCTGATCCGTTTCCGCGTAGCGGGCGCGCAGCCGCGCTTCCGAGTAGTGATCGTTCACCATCCTCACGGAGTATACCGAACCGTCTGGTACCCTCTCATAAATCATTGGAACGTCTTTACTTTCCCTGTAACTCGATGTTAGGCTAGGGTTTCGAAAATGCGCACAGTCGATCTCATCCGCCGCAAGCGGGACGGCGAGGAACTGAACCCGCAAGAGATCACGTGGCTTGTGGAAAGCTACACACGGGGCGAAATCCCCGATTACCAGATGTCGGCGTTCCTGATGGCCACGTTTTACAGCGGCATGTCCGACCGCGAGGTCAGCACTCTCACTGACTGCATGCTGCGGTCCGGCGAGACGTTGGACCTCTCGGACATTCCGGGCATAAAGGTGGACAAGCACTCCACCGGAGGCGTGGGCGACAAGACCAGCCTCATTGCCGCGCCGCTAGCGGCAGCCGCCGGCGTTGTCGTTCCCATGATTTCCGGCCGCGGCCTCGGCCATACCGGCGGAACGCTCGACAAGTTGGAAGCCATTCCCGGCTTCCGCACCAACTTATCTATTGATGAGTTCCGGGCACAGTTGCAGTCGCTGGGCTTGGCGTTCATCGGCCAGAGCGAGCAGGTCGCCCCGGCAGATGGCAAGCTTTACGGCTTGCGCGACAGCACCGCGACGGTCGAATCCATTCCGCTGATCGCGTCCTCCATCATGTCCAAGAAGCT
The DNA here is from genome assembly GCA_035561355.1 of Bryobacteraceae bacterium. Classification (GTDB taxonomy): domain Bacteria; phylum Acidobacteriota; class Terriglobia; order Bryobacterales; family Bryobacteraceae; genus DATMXS01. The sequence continues at coordinate 3,347 of DATMXS010000286.1, forward strand.
CGCCGCGGGCCTGGATGCGCTGGTGCTCGACGTCAAAGTCGGCTCGGGTGCGTTCATGAAGCGGCAGGTAGATGCCCGCAGGCTCGCCCAAATGATGGTGGGCATCGGGCGGCGTATGGACAAGCGTGTCCTGGCGCTCATCACCGACATGAACCAGCCGCTGGGCTTCGCGATTGGCAATGCGCTCGAAGTGATGGAGGTTTCCCAGACCCTTCAGAACGTCGGCCCGACCGATCTCACCCGGCTCTCCCTCGAAATCGCCGCCCGCATGATCCACCTCGGGAAAGTGGCGGAGACCATTGATGAAGCGCGTGACATCGCGCAGCGGCGTCTGCTGGACGGCTCGGGCTATAGGAAGTTCAGGGAAGTGATCCAGGCCCAGGGCGGAAATCCGCAGGTGCTGGATCGCTTCGATCTGCTGCCGAACGCGACAGGAGTACGAGAGATCACCAGCCCCCGCGCGGGGTTCATCTCCAGGATCGCAGCGCAGGACATCGGCGCCGCCTCCAGCATGATCGGCGCGGGACGCGACACCAAGGACGACACAATCGATCCCGCGGTGGGGGTGATCCTCGAAGTCAAGGTCGGCGAGAAAGTGGAGGCGGGCTCGGTCCTCTGCCGCATCTATTACACCGGCGACGAGCGGCTGGATGACGCCGCATCGATCGTTGAAGATGCCTTCCACATTTCGACGCATGCTCCGGATGAGCGCGAATTGATCCTGGAAGTGGTCGGCTAAGCCGATTTGTATGGGGCGTTTCACCGGCCTGCTCGGCCTGGTCGCAGTTCTTGCCGCGGCCTATCTGTTTTCGTCGAACCGCCGGGCGATCCGCCCCCGCGTTTTGCTGTGGGGCCTCGGCCTCCAGTTCGCCTTCGCTTTCCTGGTCCTCAAAACGGGCTTTGGCCGCATCTTTGAAGCCGCCTCCGTCGCAGTGAATGCCATGCTGGGATACGCGGAGGCCGGTTCGAACTTTGTCTTCGGCCCGCTCGGCGTGAAGTCCGGACCCTTCGGTGTCGTCTTCGCCTTTCAAGTTCTCCCCATTGTCATCTTCATCGCCTCGTTCTTCGCCATCCTGTATTACCTCGGAGTGATGCAGGTCGTGATCCGCGCCATGGCTGTCGTCATGCAGCGCGTCATGGGAGCCAGCGGCGCCGAGTCCACAAACGTTGCTGCCAGCATCTTCATGGGCCAGACTGAAGCGCCGCTTACCATTCGGCCTTTCATCCCGCGCCTCACGCAATCCGAACTCTTCACAGTCATGACCAGCGGCATGGCCCACGTCTCCGGAGCCGTGATGGCCGCTTACGTCAAGATCGCGGGCGTGGACATCAAGCATCTGCTCACCGCGGTCATCATGACCGCACCGGCCACCATCATGCTGGCGAAGATGCTCATCCCCGAAACGGGGAAGCCCGAAACAGCCGGCAAGGTCGAAATCAAGGTGGAAAAGCCGGGTGTCAATATCATCGACGCGGCCGCACGCGGTGCATCCGACGGCGTCATGCTCGCCATCAACATCGCAGGCATGCTGATCGCCTTCCTTGCGCTCATCGCCATGGTGAACGGCATTCTCGGCTGGGTCAACACGCTGCCCGGCATGGCGTGGCTTCCGCCCTCGCTGGAGCGTATCTTCGGCTTTGTGTTCGCACCCATCGCCTGGATTCTCGGAGTCTCCTGGAAAGACGCATCCGCCATCGGCAACCTGCTTGGCACGCGCCTCGTGCTGAACGAGTTCGTCGCGTTCCTCCAACTTGGTCCCATGAAGGATCAGCTCGATCCGCGATCGTTCACCATCGCGACATACGCGCTCTGCGGGTTTGCGAACTTCAGTTCAATCGCCATTCAGATCGGCGGAATCGGCAGCCTCGCGCCGGAGCGTAAGAGCGACCTGGCCCGACTCGGCCTGCGGGCCGTCGCCGCGGGCACAATGGCGAATATGATGTCCGCCGCCATTGCGGGCATCCTGCTATGAACCTGATCGACGATGCGGCCTTCTTC
>DATMXS010000287.1:0-3186 GCA_035561355.1 Bryobacteraceae bacterium
TCGGTGGGCTGGCCAGGCCGCTTAAGCGGGATGCGATCCACCAGGTACTCGACCCACTCCTTATTCTCGTACAGTACGGCGTTCTGCGCCGTCTTAAACCAGCCTGGAGCGAGGCAATTCACGGTGATGCCGTGCGGCCCCCAATCGTCAGCGAGGCTCATCGTGAGCTGCTTGACCCCGCCGCGGCTGGCGCAGTACGGCCCGAGACCCGCATACCCGAAGACGCTGGTAACAGAACCAATATTGATGATACGGCCGTACCGCCGCGGAATCATCGTCTGCGCCACCGCTTGCGCGACAAAGAACGTCCCCCGGAGATTGGTGTCGAGGACGAGGTTCCAGTCGTCCCAGGTGATGTCGAGAGCGGCCTTGCGAACGTTGCAGCCTGCGTTGTTTACCAGGATGTCGATTTTACCGTAAGCATCGTGAGCGGCCTCGACCATCTGCCGGATGCTTGCGTGATCGCGCACGTTCAGCGCCAGGGGGAGGGCCCGTCGACCGAGTTGCTCGATTTCGAGCCGGAAACTGGCCAGCGCCGCCGCATCGCGGCTGGTGATAACGAGATCGGCACCGGCGCGGGCGAGCGCACGTCCAAAGTACTGGCCCAAGCCCCGACTGGCCCCGGTAACGATCGCTACTCTGCCCGAAAGATCGAATGAGTTTGCCATTTTTGTCTTCCCGCCTTGCGCTCACGGCCGCAATATGACTTTCATCAGTCCTGGCTCCCTAGAATAGAGACGTTCGAACCAGGCCGGCCCATCGCTCAGACCCGCAACAGCGGAAATGATCGGGGCCACCTTGATAGCTCCGCGCGCCAGCAGGTCGATGCAGACCGGATATTCGCCCGAGGAGGCGCACGTGCCGATGAGCCTGATTTCGCGGGTCACTACCGACTGCAGCGGCAGATCCACCGAGGGAGCGATATTGCCGACGAGCGTGACAGATCCACCTTTTCGGACGCTCGCCACTGCCGCCTGGAGGGGCTGGGAAGCTCCGACCACTTCGAAGGCGGCATCCGCGCCGCGCCCTGTCGTCAGATCCCGCACGGCGGCAGGCACGTCAACCTCATTGGGATTCAGCAACTCCGTAGCCCCGAGTTTGCCTGCGAGGGCCAGCCTCGCACCGTCAGGGTCAACCGCAAGCACTCGCGTCCAGCCCGCCAGTTTCGCGGCCTGGACCACGATCAGCCCGATCATGCCCGCCCCGAAAACGACCGCCGTATCGCCCAACTCGCCCGAGGTCCGCCCCACAGCGTGAACCGCGACGGAAACCGCTTCAATCATTGCGGCATGCTCGAATGCAAGTTCGCCGGGAAGGCGGTAGACGATCCGAGCCGGCACCGAAATGTACTCGGCGAAGGCGCCATCGCGGAGATAGTCGCCGCAGGAAACTCCCAGCACCCGCCGTGCATTGCATAGATTTACCTGGCCGCGCCTGCAATAGAAGCATTCCCCACAGTAGATCGTGGAATCGAAAGTGACCCGATCGCCGCGGGCAAGCCCTGCCACGTCCGGTCCTGTCTGCTCAACGATGCCCGCTGCCTCATGGCCCATGATCAGCGGAGGGATACGGCGCCCGCTGCTTCCGTCGAACCCATGTATGTCGCTGCCGCAGATCCCGCACGCCGCGACGCGGACGAGCACTTCGTCCGGCTCTACACGTGGATTCGGGACCTCGGCGAGTTCAAGCCGACGATATTCCGTCAACAAAAGAGCACGCATTCGCGCCTTCCCTGAACTGAGATATCAGAAAGTGATTGTATTCCAGTGTGGCTTTGGCGTCAAACTTTTGCGCGCCAATCACACGAGTGCCAGGCGGTTGGCAGAGGCCAAGGAGTGGGCCAACCCCTGGAATGTCAGAGCAAACTGTGCTTCGCCCGAGTTGTCGGGGAGTGTGCGGTCCGATCCGCCCGCAACGTCTTTCGCTGGTCCTCGTCGCGAGCGGCTGAAATCAAGTCTGGAAATCAGACCCGAGCTTCTGTAAGATAATTTCTTGCGACCCGCAACTAATGCTTCTTCCGATCTGAGAACCGATCCCTGTGCGTCGATCGAAATCCTTAACGCCGGCCTGGACGCACGTGACGCGCGGGCGGCCGTATTCGATTTCGACGGCACCTTGTCCCTCATTCGGTCAGGCTGGGCAGACGTCATGGTCCCGTTGATGACCTCTGCCCTGATGGACCTGAACACCGGAGAACCGGAGGAATCGCTCAAGACGATCGTTCGTGATTTTGTCGATCGGCTGACGGGTAAACAGACGATCTTTCAGATGTTCGAGTTGGCGCGGCAGGTCGAATTGCGAGGAGGTCGCCCCGAAGATCCCCTGGTCTACAAGCGGCGCTATTTGGACCGCCTGCACGGAAGAATCGCCCACCGGCTGGACGGACTGCGTTCCGGAAGCGAAAGACCGGACAAGTACCTGGTGCCGGGTTCCGCGGAGTTGCTCGCCTCGCTCCGGGAGCGCGGGCTGAAGCTCTATCTCGCCAGCGGCACTGACCAGGAACTGGTCCGCGAGGAGGCCCGGTTGCTCGGCATCGCGGCGCACTTCAACGGCGGAGTATTCGGTGCGCTCGACGATTACCGGAGCTTTTCGAAGCGGATGTTGATTCGGCGTCTGCTGGCGGATCCCGAACTCTCCGGCACGAGGATCCTCGGCTTCGGCGATGGCTATGTCGAAATCGAAAACATCAAGGAAGCAAACGGCGTTGCAATCGGGGTAGCCACCGATGAGCCTCGCTGCCAGTCGGTGGATGGTTGGAAACGCCACCGCCTCGTCCGCGCGGGCGCAGACGCGATCATTCCTAACTACAACTGCCGCCAGGAACTGTTTTCACTAATCTTTCCACAATGAAATCCAAATTTCCCATATTCGATCGCTCCGGTCTTGCAATCAAGCCCCTGGCCGAGCGCATTCATGATCTGCGGCTGGAAAGCTTGCTTGCGCTGGACGGTCCGGCCGCTTTCGAACACCCGGACCTGCCGGTCGTGGGGTCCAGAATCCGCCGCGCGCGCGAGCACGGGGCGGCTTGCGTGCTGATGATGGGGGCCACGTGTTGCGCGCCGGAGTCAGCCGGCACATCATCGATCTCATTGAGAAGGGCTATCTGACAGGGATCGCGATGAACGGTGCCGGGGCGATTCACGATTTCGAGATGGCGCGAATCGGCGCGACCACGGAGAGTGTGGC
>DATMXS010000288.1:0-9905 GCA_035561355.1 Bryobacteraceae bacterium
GTGGAACCTTCTTCTTACAACCCGCCGCAAACAGAATCAACGACAACGACAACAGCAACAAACATATTGATCGCTTACTCATCCTGAACTCGCCTCCTAGGAACGGAATAACAGGTACTCGAAAATTAGCCCTTATTTCCCCCACACGGGTTGGGCATTACGGCCCTGTGTGGTGAGCTGCCGGAGTTGGGTTCCGTCCGCCAGCATGGTCCAGATCTGCGACGAACCACTGCGGTTCGAAGAGAAAACGATGTGACGGCCATCCGGCGCCCAACTCGGGTTCTCGTTTCGTCCGGCGCCGTGCGTCAGTTGGTTGTACTGCCGCGTCGCGACGTCCATGACAAAAATGTTGTAATTACCTGGAGCGAAACCCCGGGTCCAGGCGAACGCGATGAACTGCCCTTCGGGGTTCCAGGCCGGATTCACCGCCTCGCCTTCCCCCGTCGTAAGCCGCTGAACGTCAGCGCCCTCCATGTTCATCCGGTAAATCTGCGGCGGTCCGCCGCGCCCGGACACGAACACAATTTCGGCGCCCGTTTTTGGGTTCACCTTAGGTTCGACCTCAATCGCCCTGGAGTATGTCAGGCGGCGCACGCCACTTCCGTCGGCGTTAGCGATGTGTATCTGCGGGTCGCCCGATATGGAGGAAGCGAACAGAATCTGCTTGCCGTCCGGTGTGAAGTTGGGCGTTGCCGTCAAGGTAGACATCGGGCTATAAAATGGCAGCCTCCGGCCAGTCTCCAATGAGTGTACAAATATAGCAGGATTGCCGCGCGCGTAGCTAGTAAAAGCGATCTTCGTGCCGTCCGGCGAGACACCGGGCATGATCGAGAGCGACCCATATTGCGTGATCTGCTTTTGATTGCTGCCGTCGGCGTCCATCGACCAGATCTCCTTCACACCGCGCTTCATTTCCCGCACGAAGTAGATCTTGGTGCCCGTCAGGCTCACGCCGCCGAACCGCTGGAGTATATCCGCGGCGAATTCGTGCGCCACTTTTCGCGCCCCGTTCTCATTCAGCTCGCCGACATATGTCTTGCCGAACACGGTCGCATTCGTCACGTCGCTCTGCGCCACGTTCATGAGCCAGCCGCGCAACGCAAATGTCCCGGCGCTGTCCGCGGCGTAACCCATGGCGAGGTAATTCGCACTCACGGGCGGCCCGGACCAGTCCGCGAGCCACGGCCCTTGCGAAATCGGCTTGGGCGGTGGCGCTCCCCGCCGCGGACGCTCCGTCGGCATCAACGGCGGCCGGAAATCCGTGGGCTGCTGCGGCACGTTTAACGGATAGAAACTCTTCGAGACCAGGCGGAAGATCCCCGCGCTGTCCAGGTCATTCCAGAGCGTCTGGTTGAAAACGCCCATGAACTGCTGGGCGGCTCCAGATGCCCGCAGGTCCGGTACGGCGATCGCGGTCTTTTCGCCCTTGGTGATCTTGATCATCACGTCAGGCTGCTGTGCGAGCAAGGCAAACCCAGCCGCCGCCAGCGTCAAACCCAGAAGTCTTTTTTTCATCGCTTCAGTTGGAACCAGATCTCGATTTGTGCGGAGTTCCGATCGTAGTCTCTCGGCAGTTCGGGCAGCGGCGATGCCTCGTACACCGCCCGTTTGGAAGAATTATCGAGCGCGTAGTTGCCGCTGGTTTGGAGGATGCGGACGTCGCCGATCGTGCCGTTCCGCTGGATGGTGAAGGTGACGATGGCCGGAGGCGCCGTCTGGAGACGCGGATCGACTTCATCGGTCCGCCACTTCTCCGCGATCCGCCGCTCGAGCAGGTCGCGGTACCAGCCGAAACGTGAACCGAAGGCGCTTCCTGAGCCGACACCCACGCCGCCGGTGCCGCTCGCGTTGCCATACATATTGGAACTGAGCGCCTGGCCCGAGGTGGAGTAAAGCTGGTTCGGCCGTCCGGGCTCCATTCGGGAATTTCGCGCCTGCTGCCCGTATCTGGGGCGCTCCTCAGGAGGCTTCTTCCGCGTCCGAAGCGCAATCGCATCGGGATCTTCCCGCGGCGCCGTCTTGCGGACCTCCGGTTTCGGCGGCGCCGGCACGCGGGACTCCGTATCGTTCGCCAGCGGGTTGGCCGCGCCCGACCGGGGCGGCAGCGGCACCTGCTTCACCGAACTGACTCCCACCGATCCGCCGCCGAGCGAGTTGGGCGTGCCCCATTGCAGCGCGCCGCTCAGCCCGATCTGCGTATATAGGACGATGGCAGTGGCCAAGGCCGCGTGAGCCGCGACCGAAATTACGATCGGCCGCTTCAGCGAATCGCGCTGCTCCAGGATGTCCACATGCGCGCGCATGTCCTATCGTCGCCGTCTGGGCTGGTCCGCCTCGTCTACCGGCTGCGTCACCATCCGAACATTGATCTTCGCCTCGTCGAGCGCGCTCACAACCTGCGCGATCGGGTCCCAGATGGTGTCCTTATCGGCGCGGACATAGACGGCCTTCACTTCACCGAACTGCTTGCGGACGGCCGGACCGATCTCGTTGATGTTGATGTCCTTATCATTGAGCGTCATCACGCCGTTCTTCGTAATGGTGATGACAGGCAACTCGTCCGCGCTGTCCTTGACCTGCTTGACCTTCGGCACCTCTACTTCCATGCCGAAGTCCATGACGTGGGCGGTCAGCATGAAGATGACCAGCAGCACCATCATGACGTCCACAAGTGGGACGACGTTCATCTCCGACAGTGTGCCTGTGTTGCGGAAGCGGCTCCGCCGTCCGCCGCCCGGACCGGAATTGACCGAAAAAGCCATGGTCCTACTCCTCGAAGTTTCTCTCTGCCAGATTGAGGAATTCGAGCGAGAAGTCTTCCATGCGGGCGCCGATGTCCTTGATCACGTGCCCGTAATAGTTGTAGAAGATGGCCGCAGGAATGGCGGCCGCCAGGCCCATCGCCGTCGCGAACAGCGCTTCTGAGATGCCAGGTGCTACCGCGCGCAGACTGGCGCTGCCGGCCAGGCCGAGGCCCTGGAAGGCGTCGATGATGCCGAAAACAGTTCCGAACAGGCCGATAAACGGGGACACGGTCGCCGTCGTCGCGAGCCAATTCATGTTGCGCTCGAGCTTGGTGACCTCTTCGCTGAGTCCGAGCTGAAGCGCCCGGTCCACCGCGCCTGCGTTCGTAACCGCTCCGCGGGCTTTCACCTGCCGCTTGACCTCTTCATATCCGAAGTCGAACACGGAGGCGAGGGGGCACGGCCGGAACTGTTCGCTCGCAACGGCGACGGCGTCCAGCCCGGTTGACTTACGGAAGGCACGCAGGAACCGCGCATTCGCTGTTCTCGAGCGCCCGAACACCCTCCACTTGGAGAAAATGATCGCCCACGAGAAAACGGAGAAAGCCAGTAGGATCAGCAACACCGACATCGGCAGAGGCTTGGTGTGGCTGATCAGGTCCCACATGCTGTATTGGAGCAAAACAATAGCGGGAAACAACTGCGTGGGTCGCTCCTTTCACTTAAGTCTCTATGATACTCACTCAGGCAGACGCGCGCGGAGCGGGAAAAGACTAAAAGCACTTAACGATCAGTACCTTGTGAACGAGCAGGCCCCTTCCGAGCCCGGGCGCGAACACCCCAGGGCGAGGCGCGCCTGCGCCCTGATTGCTCAGAACTTCCGTATCTGGATAGGCTTCCGCCCGAAAGCCGCTGGTCTCCAAATCTCGGAGGGCTTCAGTTCGAGCGCCCGCAGTGTCTCCGCGGCGTACTCCATCTGACCGACTTTCTCGTTGTGCCAGTTCGATCCGAAAGAGAATTTAACGCCGGCGGCCCGGGCCATCTTCAGAAAACGAGTGCCCGGCAGCCGGAACCGCTCGTTGATTTCGATCGCCACGTTGTATTTCTTCGCCGCGCTCACGATCCGCCGCATTCGGGCGTCCGTCCACAGGGCGTCAAATTCCTTTTCGATGCATGCCGGCAGGAATAGCGGGTTGGCCAGAATGTCGATGGGTTCGCGCGATATCACCTGCAGGTGGAAGTTGACGTACCGTTCCATGAACGCGTCCTTGTTGTCCACCTTCACGTGGGGTCGCCACAGCTCGGTATATGAGCCGTCCTTTTCAGGTAATGTGAGCGCGTCCGTCAGAACGTAATCCAGTTGGGCGACGAGCGCAGGCGTGAAGCAGCCCATCCAGTCCAACCCCTCCGCTTGAATACCTTTGTAGAAAGGCGTACCGTCCAGCACTGCCAGGTACCGCTTCAACCCCGTGTCATCACTGATGATATTGCGGTACGGCTTGTCCTTCGTGCCGGCGTGCTCGACGATGCCGAACTTCACGCCGCGCTCGCGCGAAAACGCCAGTGCTTTTTCGAGCGTCATGCCCCAGCGGTCGTCCAGATGGACGTGGTAGTCAACCAGCGGGATCTCCGAGTCGCGCAGGATCAGGGCGGCTGCGGCTCCGAACAGGACTTCGCGTCGCAGTAACATAAGGCCCGATTATGCGGCTCACGCTCCCGGCGCGCAAGCATTACAATAGGATTAAGAAAAACTTACTTTCTGGGATCTGGGACCAAGTGGCGACTGTTATCAGCCCGTACAGTGACGATCGTGTGCCCGCCGTGCGGGCATTCAACCGGAGAATCGCCACTGTGAACGGCTACAGCGAGTTCCGGTTCCCGGAGAGCGCGGTCCCCGACCTGCCGCCGGGCGAAGACCGCCGCATTTTCCAGGAGTACTTCCTCGCCACTGAGAACGGCGACGTCCGCGGCGCCTTCATGCTGCGTCACCAGGACTTCGCATTCTCCGGCCAGATTCGCCGCGTAGCGCATTACCGCCTGCCGATGTCCGAAGGCGTTGCAAACAAGGCGTATGCCGGCGTCGCGCTCCAGATGGTCCGGACCGCGATCCAGAAACAGCCGCTGCTGTTCGCCATCGGCATGGGTGGGGTGGATAACCCCTTGCCGCGCTTCCTCCGAGCGCTCGGCTGGGCAATCACGGCTGTACCGTTCTATTTCTATGCTATTCGGCCGGCTGCCTTCTTCCGCCACGTCCAGGCCGTCCGGCAGACCGCGGCGCGCAGGGCACTGGCGGATGCCGTCGCGATGTCGGGCGCCGGCTGGGCGGCGCTAAGAGTGATGCACAGGTTCCGGCGCGGCGACAGGCCGGGACCGTTCAAATGGGATGTCGTCACGGAGTTCTCGGTCTGGGCCGATGAACTTTGGGCGAAGTGCGCTCCCGCGTACGCCATGGCGGCGGTCCGGGACAGCGCATCTCTGAACATACTGTATCCGAGCAACGAGCCTCGCTTTGTGAGGATCCGGGTGACGATCGACGGGCGGGCAGCCGGCTGGGCGCTGCTCGCGGACGCGCAAATGCAAGGGCACAAGCATTTCGGCGGATTACGTCTGGGCGTGATCGCCGATTGCATGGCCGAGCCTCTCCACGCTCCGGAAGTGATTGCGGCAGCAACCGCCGCACTTCAGGACAGGGGTGTGGACCTGATTGTTTCGAATCAGCTCCATGGCGCATGGCGCGCCGGGCTCGAGCGGGCCGGTTATCTGGGCGGCCCCTCCAACTACGCATTTGCCGTTTCCAAACAATTGGGCGCTCTGGTGACGCCATTCGAGGCTCGCGCCCGCGAAATTCATATCAACCGGGGGGATGGGGATGGTTTGGTCAATTTGCTGTGATCTGGCCTGCACACCCTCCGGCAAACCGGAGGGATGGGGATGTCTGGCTCAGTTTCAACCGAACAACGCGCGCTGACGCTCATGTACCACGACGTTGTTCCCGCGGGGGGCTGGGCCTCGAGCGGGTTCAGCGGCGCGGGGGCGGACCTGTACAAGCTCGAACTCGGCCGTTTCCGTGAACACCTGGCCGCGATCGAGCGGGCCGCGCCGGGCCGCGTCGCCGGGACCGTCGAGGATCCTGCCGCATGGGTCCCGGCAGGCAAACAACCGCGCTCGGGCCTGCCCGTGTTCCTGAGCTTCGACGACGGAGGCGAATCCGCGTTCACACTGATTGCGGGAGAACTCGAGAAGCGCGGTTGGCGCGGCCACTTCTTCATCACCACGAGCCTGATAGGCACCCACGGGTTCCTTACCGCGGAACAGATCAGGGCATTGCGCGGGCGAGGCCACGTGATCGGCAGCCACTCTGTATCGCACCCGCAGCGGATCTCGCATATGCCCTGGAAAGACCTCTACCGCGAATGGGCCGTGAGTGTGCGCGTGCTCTCCAATATTCTTAACGAACGCGTCACCGTGGCGTCGGTGCCCGGCGGCTTCTACTCGGAACGGGTGGCGCAGGCGGCGATTGAGGCCGGCATCCGTATGCTCTTCAACTCCGAGCCGACCACCCGGCTCCGGCTGGTCGGGCACTGCACCGTCCTCGGCCGCTACTTCGTGCAACGCGACACTCCGGCCGCGATTGCCGGCGCGTACGCTGCCGGCGAATGGGCGCCCCGCATGAAACAAGCCGCCCTCTGGAGGGCCAAGCGGATTGCCAAAGCAGCGGGAGGCCAGACGTGGTTCCGGTTCCGGCAGTGGGCTATCGCGAACCATGGCCAGCAGCCGGCGCCCGAGCAGACACGCGCCGAACGTTCCCGCGCGGCTTAGTACCGCGCCTTGGTGACCCGGCCTTCGCTTTCGCCGCGTAGCCATACATAAAGCGGCGAGCGAGGGGCCGGTGACGGCCACGGCATCACGACTCGCAGGCTCTGCTTTTGGCCTGCTCCGGCTATTGGTTTCGGGAGGCCGTCCACGGTAAGCCCCTGCTTTTGGTCCCAGCCCGTTCGTTCGACCAGTTCGAGGTCCTGTCCTGTAAGCGTTGCGAAGTAGCGCCCCTCGCCCGCCTTTTCATCAGTCAAATCGAATGATTCTATGCGGGGCAGGCGCACTACGCGGCCGAGAACGCGCGGGTCCGAAGAGCCGGCCTCAGCCTCAACACTGGCGCTCAGCGAACAGCCGGGGCGTCCCGCGGCTCCTGCGTCCACCGAAAGGAACACGAGGTCCGCTCCCGCCGTCTCGAGTTTCGCCGCGCCACGCTTCTCTCCGGCTCGCAACAGCACACGCTTTTCCCGGTCTTCGCAATCGAGTTCCACCGCGGGCCTTGTTCCAGCATGCTCTACGCGCATGGAGAAGCTCGCGTAGGAACCCGCCGGCAACTCGCCTTCACGCAACGCCACGCCGAGATCGTCCGGAAGCGACAGGTTCACAGTCGAGATGCGCGGCCTCGGGCCCGCCACCTCGATCGCATTGGGAACCGGCACTGGCTCGGGAAAGCCTTCTACTTTCATCGAGGCTGCGATCCGGTCCCCCTGCTTCGCTTCGGGAGCCAGCCGCACTGTCGCCTTCCGCTCCGCGGCGCCGCCCGGTCCGAGTTCCACGGAAACGCCCACAGCCTCGATCTTCTCAATCCGGTCCAGGCCCGAACCGCGGAGCGTCAAAGTCTGCTCCGTCTCGCCCAGGTTTGCTCTGAGCGGCAGTCCCGTGAACGCCGGGTGCACCGGCAGCACGCGGAACGGCACCTCCTGTATAGAGGCATCGGCCTGCTTCAGCGCGAGCTTGTACCGGCCCGCGCGCACAGCATTTGTGTCCACCGTGAATCGAAGCGTGTCCGTGACGGTGAACGGCAGAACCTGCTGCCCCAGCCTGAGTTCCTTGACGAAACCGAAGTCTGCCCCTGTAAGCGTCACCAGCACTGGCCCGCTGCCCTCCACGGCGGCTGTCGGTACGGCTTTTGTCAGATCGGGTGTGGCATGCACGTGCACTTCTCCCGGTACGCTCACCGTCTGCCAGTCCCAGCGGGCGGCGAGTTGATATGTGCCCGGGGCCGCGGCCGTCTGCACCAGGTCGATTTCGAGTCCCTGGGCAGTCGCGCGCACCGGTACCGGCACACGCGTCGCCTCGCGAACCAGCGCCCAATCCCCCGCGCGATCAAGTGGACGCCAATCGCCCGTAATCGGCGCCAGGACGGCGGAGCCTCGGAGCGCGTGGACCGGACTGCGAAGGGCGGCTGTAGGAGCGCCTATGTCCGGCACTTTGTGCCCCCACAGGAACGCAACGCGTGTCCTGGAACGGTGCGGCGCCTGACGCGATCCGCACAGCGCGACACTCTTGTTCGTAGAGGGTTGCGCGAGGGCGGAGCGGAAGTCCGTTCCCGGGAACATCAGGCTCCGGAGGTTCTGCGCCATAGCCGCACCTCCCGCCGCGAGCGCGACGTTGCTGCCGAAAAAGAGTGATGCTACCGAAGCCGCCAGTCCGGCGGACTGCTGCATGCGGGCTGAGCGCTGCGGCGCCAGCGGGTCGTACGAATTGATGGAAGGCATCAGGGCGCTGAGGAGCGCTTGCGCCTGTTTATCGGTGGACGCGGAGCGGTCCAGCTTCGAAACGCTCGTGCCGTAGCGGTTTGCGAAGCCGGCAAGCGCCGCATCGACGCTGGCGGACGAGTCGTTCTCCGCGGCCGCTAAAGTCGTGATTAAGGTCTCCACCTGGGCGGTCTGCTCGGCGTACGCGGCAAGCTGCGTCATCAGCTCGCGATCCTTATTGAGCATCGATTGGACCCGGTCATGGTCCAGTCCCTGCGGCCCCAAGACGAGCCCGACGGCTCCGACACGGTACGGCGCCGTCCACTGGGCCGGCACCGCGGCTGTGTGCGGCTCGAGCACTGTCAGCTTGTCTTGAGCGGAGGCCGGCACAAGGATAAGGGCCACTCGGCCCTCCTTTTGCATCTCGGCCGGGACCTCCAGCGGGCGATAGGCGATCACGTACCCTCGCTCGATCACATTCACTTCGCGCAAGGCGTGCGGCTGATCGCTCATCGGCGGCCGGACGGTGACCTCAAAGCTGCCTAACGGCAGGCTCGCTACACACGCGCCCGGCGCCGCCGCGACGCGCATGAAGACAAGTAAACCTAAGACAGCAATACTGCGTAACATAACCATCCAGTATGACGCGCCAGAGCGGCCGGAAAGGCGAACGGAGGCTGGCGGCTCAGGCCTGTCACAGGCTGGATTTGCCGTGTGTCATCCGCGGTACACTCTCAGCCATATGCGCAAACTGATCCTCGGAGTGCTCCTCCTCCTGGTGTGCGGCGTTGTGCTTGCGGCCGAATGCCCGGCGGCTGGGTCTTGGAAGATTTCCGCGGTTACGCCCAGCGGCGACGAAATGCAGTGGACGATGGTGATCAAGGATACGGACGGCAAGCTGACCGGGCAACTGATCGGCGAGCCGGGTGAGTTTCCGCTTTCGGACGTCGCCTTTGCCGATGACACTCTCAAAGCGAAGCTGGTAGTCGATACAAGCTACACCATTGAGCTGAAGGTGGACGGGAATAAGCTCGATGGCAAGTGGACGAACACTGAAGGCGCCTCGGGCTCGGTGAAAGGCCAGAAGCAGGCGTGAGTGGCAGGGTAGGCCCGGGCAGGTCTCATCAGGACTGAGCTTGCCCGCGGCCCGGTGTGTAGAGGCAGTGACGGCGCGCGGCGACGCGGCGGTACATCATCGGACCGAGCCAAATGACCGGCGGCAGCCAGAGCAGAAGAGCGGGGAGTGCTGTAAGGGGCAGGCGTAGCAAAATCCGCCGGACCGCATCGAACCCCGATGCTCGGCCACCCGGCCATACCAGTTGCATCGCCTCGGCGGTCTGCTCGCGCGTAAGGCCAGTGCCGTCATAGGCTTCCGGCTCGCTCGCGCCTATGAACTCGTGAGCGCGCAGCCAGTCCAACCGCCGCGCTCGCTCCACCCACGCACGGCAGAATGCGCAGCCGTCGTCCCAGACAACGATTCGCCCCACGGTGCTAGCGTACAACTATGGCGACGCTGTCTCTGCATTATCCGACGGTCACGGCGGAACTCGCCGGAGTGCGTGAGGCGCTCGAGCGGTTTTCGTACACCGCTGAGTCGGTTGTGGAGTTGCTCGGGGCCGAGCGCCTGCCCCTGCCCGGCGCCCCGGAGATG
>DATMXS010000289.1:0-15069 GCA_035561355.1 Bryobacteraceae bacterium
GAAAGCCGGTATCATCCCGCTCCATATCTGGCTGCCTGCGGCCCATCCTGTCGCTCCCAGCAACGTCTCCGCCCTGATGTCCGGGATCGTCATCAAGACGGGCATTTACGGGATGGTCCGGGTGCTGTTCGATTTCTACGACGTTGTTCCCGAATGGGCCGGTGTACTGGTACTCACGATCGGCGTGGTATCCGCGCTGCTCGGTGTGCTGTACGCACTGATGGAGCATGACCTTAAGCGCCTGCTGGCGTACCACAGCATTGAGAACATAGGCATCATCCTCATCGGGCTCGGCTCCGCGCTGCTGTTCCGGACCTTCGGACGCGCCGAGTTGGCGGCCATTGCCCTCGTCGCCGCCCTCTATCACACGTTGAATCACGCAATTTTCAAGGGCCTCCTCTTCCTCGGCGCGGGATCCGTCCTCCATTCCGCCCGCACACGGAACATGGAGGCGATGGGCGGCCTGATACGGCGGATGCCCGTTACGGCGTTGTGCTTCCTCATAGGCGCGGTGGCGATCTCGGGACTTCCGCCGCTCAACGGCTTTGTCAGTGAATGGCTCACGTATCAGGCGCTACTCGCAGGATTCGGCGCCACCGAGAGCCTCGCGCGCATCATGTTCCCGATCACCGGAGCCCTGCTGGCACTCACCGCCGCCTTGGCCGCAGCGTGCTTTGTCAAAGCCTTTGGCATCACGTTCCTGGCCCTGCCGCGCAGCACCGAAGCGGAACAGGCCCACGAGGTTTCGTTCTTCATGCGCCTCGGAATGGCGCTCTTGGCTGTGGCGTGCTTCGCACTCGGCCTCGGCGCGCCCTGGGTGGTGCGGCTGTTCGATCCCGTCACGCTCCAGACTTTGGGCCTTTCGGCAAGCCGAAGCCTGAGCGGAAACGGATTTGTGCTGGTGGCGGGGACGGCGCGCAACGGCGCTATTTCACCGCTTGGCATTGCGGCGACCCTGTTGCTGCTCGGGGCCGTACCCGCGCTTCTCTGGTTCGTCTGGGGACGCCGCGGCAAGCGCGTTACCGGTCCTACGTGGGACTGCGGACTGCCCGGACTCACATCCGCCAACGAGTACACCGCTACCGCTTTCTCCAAGCCGCTGCGGATGATCTTCTCCGCCCTGTACAGACCCCGGCGTGAAATCCAGGCCGAGTTCGACGTCTCCCGCTATTACCCCACTGCCATCCACTTTGAAAGTGAGATTCCACCGACCTTCGAGAAGCACTTCTACGATCCACTGAACGCCTGGATTCTCAGTATGGCGCGCCGCATGCGGGCGATTCAGGCCGGCAGCATCCACGCGTACCTCGCCTATATTTTCGTGACCCTGATCCTACTCCTCCTCTTCGGAGCGCGCGGATGACCACCCTGCTCTCGCTCCTGATTCAGCTCCTCTTGATGCTGGCGATCGCACCGCTCGTAAGCGGTTTCATCAAGACGGGCAAGGCACGCTTTCAGACCCGTATCGGCCCGGGAGTTTTACAGCCTTACCGCGATCTGCATAAGCTCCTGCGGAAAGGCATGGTCGTGCCCGATACGGCATCGTGGCTCTTTCACGCCGCGCCGTACGTGGTCTTCGTCTCCACGCTAACGGCCGGCCTGATGGTTCCCATGATCGCGGCCGACGCGCCGCTCAGCCTTTTCGGCGGCGTTCTCGCGGTGGTCTACCTGCTAGGGCTCGGGCGCTTCTTCCTTGCGCTTGGCGGCCTGGATGCCGGCACGCCGTTTGGCGGCCTCGGCAGCAGCCGCGAGATGACCATCTCCGCTCTCGCGGAGCCGGCGATGATGCTCGCCGTTTTCACTGTCGCTATCGGCGTCAATTCAACCAACCTCAGCGTGGTGGCCCAAGAGGCGCTCGGGCAGAGTTGGCGCTTCCTGGCGCCCTCCCAGATGCTCGCGTTCGCCGCCCTGCTCATCGTGCTGATCGCCGAGACCGGGCGCATTCCAGTAGACAACCCCGCTACGCACCTGGAACTGACGATGATTCACGAAGCTATGATCCTCGAGTACTCGGGGCCGTACCTCGCCCTGATCGAGTGGGGAGCCTGGCTGAAACAACTGGTCTTGATGACCCTGGTGGTCAACGTTTTCTTCCCGTTCGGACTCAGCCCGGATTGGGCGGGCGGCGCGGCGCTATTGGTGAGTCTCGGCTGGTACGGGCTGAAAGTGATTCTCCTCAGCGCGGGCATCGTCCTGATCGAAACCACGAATGCGAAAATGCGCCTGTTCCGTGTGCCCGAGTTACTCGCGGTCGCGTTCGTCCTGGGCGCCCTCGCGCTGATATCGAGTTTCCTCTTCTGATATGAGCATTCTTTCGGATCCACAGTTCGGCGACAAGATCATCACGCTCATGGCGGCGCTGGTCCTTGTTCTCCAGATCGCGATGTCGGGCCACCGCTGGCTGGTGACGAACATCCGGATTTTCGGTGCGCAGTCGTTTCTGCTCGCCTTCATCGCGGCCACCATCGCCTGGTATAACAGCGCGCCGCACCTCTACATTGCCGCCCTACTCACTGTCGTTCTGAAAGGCATCTTTGTGCCCGTTCTGTTGGAGCGGGTGGTGGAGCGCGTCGGCATCCGCCAGGAGATCGAGCCGTTCGTCAACGTGCCGGTCTCGGTCGTCATCTCGGGATGCCTGACGCTGGTCGGCTACACCGTGGCCGAGTCCTTCCACAGGCCCGAGGACGTCATCGTCTCTGCCGCGGCTCTCGGCCGCAACACTCTTGCTGTGGCGATCTCGCTGTTCCTCATCGGCTTTTTCATGATGGTGAACCGCCGCAAAGCTCTCACGCAAGTGCTGGCGCTCCTCTCGCTCGAGAACGGCCTTTTTCTGGCCGCTATCTCGCTTACCTATGGCATGCCGCTGATCGTTGAAATCGGCGTCTTCTTCGACGTCGTCGTGGCCGCCCTCGTCTTGGGCGTGCTCGTAAACCGGATCCGGGAGGGGTTCGATTCGATGGATGTCAGTAAGTTGGACCGGCTGCGAGGCTGACGTAACATGATCTTATTCGCTCTCCTCGCAGTCCCTCTGACGGCCGGCGCCGTATCTTACTTTTCGCGCAAGCGGAATGTAATGGAAGCGGCCAACGTCACCTCCGCAGCGCTCCTGCTCCTCCTATCAGCCGGTCTGGCAGCCCAGGTTCTCCGATACGGCTCGGTCACCGGCCTCGGCGGCTTCCTGTTTGCTGATTCGCTGAGCGCGCTGGTTGCCGCGCTCACGTCGCTGGTGGTGCTCGTCAGCACCATCTACTCGGTAGGATATTTAAGGCACGAGCAGAACTCCGCTGCGTTCGAAAACGCCGAAACGCGCATCCGTCGCTACTATGCACTTACGCCGGTCTTCGTAGCATCGATGATGCTGGTGGTGCTGGCAAATAACCTCGGTGTAATGTGGGTCGCTATCGAAGCGACCACCCTCGCGTCGGTATTCCTCGTGACGTTTTATGGCAAGGTGACATCGCTCGAGGCCGGGTGGAAGTACATGGTGATCGGCGGCGTCGGGCTCTCGATGGCGCTGTTCGGCACGGTCGTCACTTTCTACGCCGCCCGGGGCGCGCTGGAGACGCATACTCTCGCCGGCTTGAGTTGGACGGCCCTGGCCAACGGAGCGGCCGGCTTCGACAAAGCGGCCATGCGGCTCGCGTTCATCCTCATCCTGCTCGGCTACGGCACCAAGGCCGGCATCGCGCCGATGCACACGTGGAAGCCGGACGCCTACAGCGAGGCCCCGGTACCCACTGCGGCGATGCTCTCGACGGCCATGCTGAACTGCGCCCTGTACGGCCTCATCCGGCACTACACGCTCGCGCACCGCTGCCTCGGCGATGGCTTCACGTCGCAGTTGCTGATTCTCTTCGGCGTTCTCTCGATGGGCATCGCAGTGCCATTCGTATTGATCCAAAGGGGACTCAGGCGGCTGCTGGCGTACTCAAGCATCGAACACGCCGGCATCATGGTCGTCGCGCTGGGACTTGGCGGCGCGCTGGGATCGCTCGGCCTTGTGCTGCATATGGCTTATCACACCGTGGCCAAGTCGCTGCTGTTCCTGTGCGCCGGCAATGTTTATCAGCATTACAAGACGGACCACTTCCAAGGCATCAAAGAGGGCATCATCCACTCGATGCCACTAACTGGCCCCGTGCTGCTGATGTCCACGCTGGCGATTGTCGGCGCGCCGCCGTTCAGCCTTTTCCAAAGCGAGTTCATCATCATGCAAGCTGGGTTTTGGAGCGGCCGCATTCTTGCAAGTGTGCTCTTCATTCTCTTTGCCACCGCTATCTTCGCAGGTGCGATGGTGCATGTAGGCAAACTTGTCCTGGGTCCAGCCGGCCCGGGCATCCGCCGTTCCTCGAATGCCTGGCAGGACGCGCCTGTGCTCGCATTGGGCCTGATCCTCGCCACAATCGCATTTTGGACACCGTCACCGGTGTTGGACCTGATCCGCGGCGCCGCGCGAGTGGTGGGAGGTCAATAGCCATGACGCGGCTGTCGCAACAACTGCGTGAAAAGTTCGTCGAGCTCATAACGGCCGCGCCCGGCGATTCCGACGTTTGCCGTCTGCAAAGCCAGGACAGTGTTCCCCAAGTGGCTGGGTTCCTGCGCGAATGCGGAGCCCGGCTGGTCACGGTATTTGCCGAAGACCGCACGTTGCCCGAAGGCCTCTTTTACAACTACTACCTGTTCGAGCGGCGCCCGGAAGCTTCCTATTGCACCGTACAGGCACCCATCCCCGCCGGCGACCCGCGCTTCGCTTCCCTTTCGGGCGTATTGCCTGCCGTCAACTGGCAGGAGCGCGAGATTCAGGATTGGTTTGGACTGGAGGCTGTCGGCCATCCCAACCCGAGGCGCGTCGCCCTGCACGATCACTGGCCGGACGTGCATCCTCTACGCAAGGACTTCCCCATCGATACGGTTCTGCCGCGGTTTGAGGGTGAGCAGCACATCTACCGCCCGACGCTGGGCGAAGGTGTCTTCCAGGTGCCTGTAGGTCCCGTCCACGCAGGCATCATCGAGCCCGGGCACTTCAACTTCGCCGTTGCAGGCGAGCCGATCCTTTACCTCCAACTCCGCATGTTCTACACGCACAAGGGCACGGAGAAGTGCTTCGAACACGTGCCTGTGGCGCCGGCCGTCTTCCTGGCCGAAAGCATTTCCGGAGATTCGAGCTTTTCACACGCCACCGCATTCTGCCTCGCGGTGGAACGCGCCGCCGGCATCGAACCGCCTCCCCGCGCAAACGTCATGCGAACGGTGCTGCTCGAACTGGAGCGTCTGTACAACCATACCGGCGACATCGGGGCGATCGCGACCGACGTCGGGTTCGTAATCGCAAACATGCACGCCGGCCGCCTCCGTGAAGGGCTTCTCGCTGTCAACGAGGAACTGTCCGGCAGCCGCCTTCTGCGCGGCATGGCCGCCATTGGCGGAGTGCGGCGCAACTGGAGCGGTGAGCAGGTCGATTTCGCCCACAATTCCGTTGAGGCGTTCCGGTGCGGCTTCGAGAGCCTCATCACCCTCATCACATCTTCCGATTCCACCCGCGACCGGTTGGAGCGCACCGGGATTCTCCACCCCGAACAGGCGCGCGCCCTCGGAATCGTTGGCGTGGCGGGCCGGGCCTCCGGCATCGATCTCGACGTCCGGCGCGATCACCCCTACGCGGCCTATGCCGGCATGCCGTTTCACGTGCCGCTCTACGATGCCGGCGACGTCTGGCATCGCATGCAGGTCCGCATCGACGAAGTGTACGAATCCATCCGGCTGATCCTCGAAGCACTTGCCGCCCTTCCGCATGGCGCGTGTTGCGCTTCGCCCGCGGCGATTCCCGAAGGAAGATGCGCGATCGGCGCCGTTGAAGGCTGGCGCGGCGAGATCATCCACTGGATCCGCACCGGCCCAGGCGGCTCCATCGAACGCTGCAAGATCAAGGATCCTTCGGTGAACAACTGGCCCGCCCTGGTGGAGGCCGTTCAGGGCAACATCATTGCGGATTTTCCAGTGGTCAATAAGAGCTTCAACCTTTCTTACTCTGGGACGGACCGCTAGCCATGTTCAAGATTCTGAAGTCCACATTCCGAACGGGCACCGTCACGGCTGCGTATCCCCAGCGCCCAGCCGCCGTTTCGGAACACTTCCGCGGCCGGCCCCACTTCGATTTCGAGCGGTGGAATGACGCCCGCCCTGCAGCGGCGGCCTGCCCCACCGGAGCCATCGCCATCGAAGAAGCTGCCACGTCCAGGCGCGTCATAGTCGATTACGGCCGCTGCAATTTCTGCGGGCTTTGCGCCGGGGCCGCCGTTACGGTAACACAGGATTTCGAACTGGCCGCACGCTCGAGACAGGCTCTCGTCCAGACCGCCGACTACGCGCTGAAACCGAATGGCACACAAGCCCAGCTCGTCCGTATCGAGGACGGCAGCGACCAGGCTGGGGAGGAGTTGAAGAAGGGTGTGCACAAGCTGCTCGGCCGCTCGCTCTCAATCCGGCAGGTGGACGCCGGGTCCTGCAACGGATGCGAACTCGAGATCGGCGCGCTGAACAACGCGGTACACGACATCGAGAGGTTCGGAATTCACTTTGTCGCCTCACCTCGCCACGCGGACATGCTCCTTGTGACCGGGCCCGTCACCCGCAACATGGAACAAGCGCTGCGCAAGACATACGCGGCCACACCGGATCCGAAAGTTGTCGCCGCGGTGGGCGCATGCGGCATCAGCGGAGGCATCTTCGGCACGAACTACGCCACCACCGGCGCCGTGGATCGCGTTGTGCCCGTAGACGTCTACATACCGGGCTGTCCGCCTCGTCCACAGGCCTTGATTCACGGCATCCTGCTCGCAATCGGCCGTCTGGAGGAGAAGCTTCGCCGCTGAGCCAATCGCTCAAACGCCGCTCACCGCCGCACGGTTTGCCGCACCACCGATAGCAGTTCGGCTGCGCGCACCGGTTTCGAAAGGAATCCCTGCATACCCTCCGCAGCGCAGCGCCTCCGGTAGTCGCTTCCCGTGTGAGCCGTTAGGGCCAGCATCGGCACGATCTCGGCGTCGTGCAGTTTGCGGATGCAGCGGGCGGCCGCGAAACCGCCCATCCCCGGCATCTCCAAATCCATCAGAATCAAGCCGTATTGTTTTGACGACGCGGCCTCGATTGCGGCCTCTCCGCTGGTTGCGGTGTCCACTGAGTAGCCGGCCCGCCGCAGAACGTGCTCGGCCACGCGGAGCGCCAAGGCGTTATCTTCCACGATCAGGACGCACCTGCCGTGTGATGCGCCCGCGATGGGCGGGGCGGATTCCTCCGGCAGCCGGAAGGGGATACGGACGCGAAACGTGCTTCCCTGTCGCTGCGCGCTCTTCAATTCGATAGTCCCCTTCATCATCGCGACGAGCCGGCGCGCCAGCGCCAGGCCCATGCCCATGCCAGCGTAACTTCGGTCGAGTCCGGTTTCGCCCTGCTGGAACGATTCGAATATCCTGACCGCCCAATCCGCCGGCACGCCAACTCCCGTGTCCCGGACGTCAACGGCCAGGGTGAAACGATCGCCGAGAATCTTTTGAGCTGAGGCGCGCACAGTCACCGAACCTTCCTGCGTGAACTTCAGGCCGTTATCGACCAGGTGCATCAGCACCTCGCGCAAGCGCGATGCATCACCCACCGCGAGTCCGGGCAAGTCGCCTTTTACAGAGAGAGACAAAGCCACATTCTTTGCGGCGGCTTTAGGCAGATACACGTCCACGGCGCTTTGTAGGCACTCCGCGACGTTGAAGTGCATCTCCTCCAACGTGAGTTGCCCGGCAGCGAGCGCGGCGTACTCGATGGCCACACTGAGACTGCACAAGAGGTCCTCTGCGCACATCCGCGCCCACGCCACGTACTCCCGCTGCTCCGTGCCGAGCCGCGTCTCGTCGAGCAGATCCATCATCCCCACGATGCCGCTCAACGGCGTACGAATCTCGTGATTCAGGCTCGCGAGGAATTCGGTCTTGAGCCTGTGGACCTCAGCCTGAGCGTCCACGCGTTTGTTTGCTGCCTGCCGCATGTCATGGAAGAGATCGGCGGAATCACCCAATTTGTTTAGCGCGGAGCGACGCCGGCATGTCGTTCGACGCTAACGTTGGATCTGGGTTCTGCAACGCACACACGTCGATTGCAGGCTCGACGCTATTACTCGCTGCGTAAAGCCTGCA
Organism: Bryobacteraceae bacterium; assembly: GCA_035561355.1. GTDB lineage: Bacteria > Acidobacteriota > Terriglobia > Bryobacterales > Bryobacteraceae > DATMXS01. The sequence goes on from DATMXS010000289.1 coordinate 8,184, forward strand.
TCGGTTCCACTGATGCCGCCCGCGCTGCCGGTATGTACGCCGCCGCGATGCTGGCGACGATCAGCGCGCAGCACGCACCTAACAGCATCAACGGGTCTCCTGGCCGAAGCCCAAATACGGTCGTCTCCAGCAGGCGCCCAGCGGCTACAGCGCCAGCCAACCCCAATATTAGGCCTGCCGCGACTAACTGCGCGGCCTGCCGGAAAACCAGGCCGAGCACTTGCTTGCGGCCCGCGCCGAGCGCGATTCGCACTCCGATCTCGCGGCGTCGCCTCGCCACCGTGTACGACAGCACACCGTAGAGCCCGACGACTGTCAGCATCAGCGCGATCGCTGCAAAGCTCCCCATCAGCATCATCAGAAAACGCGACGGGGCAATGCCTGAGGCCGACAGTTCTTCCCCTGTCCGGACCTGGTACATCGGCGCCTGCCGGTCCAAGCTCGCTAACGCCGTCCGCGCTGCCGATTCAACGTCCAGCGGCGGTACCGCGGTCCGCAGCACAATCGTGCCAATGCCCCAGGATAGTTGCTTGTGTGGGAAGTAATAGATCGGGTCGGGGTCCGCACTCAGTGCAACCTGCTTTGCGTTTCCCACCACGCCGACAATCTCACGCATTCTGGGACCTTGTCCGTCGTGCGCCCCAGGTTGAATGCGCTTGCCGATCACATCTTGGCCAGGGAAGTATTTGCGGGCGAACGCCTCATTGACGATCAGCACCGGTGGGCCCTCCGCTTTGTCCCGCTCGGTGAATTCGCGCCCTTTGAAGATCGGAATGCCCATCGCGCCGAAGTAACCGGGAGTCACTATCGCAATGTTGGAGACCGGGCGGTCGGGAACAGCGGCCGGCCGGTCCTCGATGTTGAATGCCACGGACATCTGCCGACCCTGAAGGGGTAGTGGAGTGCCCGTCGCCGCCGCCTCCACTCCCGGAATCGCTCTCAGGCGCTCCAGCAGCCGGTCACAGAATGCAACTCGACCAGCGCCGTTGTACTGGACTTCGGACAGGGCGATATCGAAAGTCAACAGATGGTCGGTCCGGAAGCCCGGGTCCCTATACGTCAGATGCAGAAAGCTGGCCATCAGCAGTTCCGCTCCAACCAGCAGCACCAGACCGAGGGTGATCTGCCCGACCACGAGCGCACTCCGAAACCGGGCATGGCCCGGGGACATGTTCCGCGCGCCCTCTTTCAGGCCTCCAGCCGGATCCGCTCCTGCCGCCTGGAGCGCCGGGGCGAGGCTGAACAGAACGCTCGTCAGCACCGCCGCGAAATCGTGAACGCCAGCACCCGCCCGTCGATACCCGCTTGGGAAATACGAGGGATGCTCTCGCCGGCCAGCGGCAAGGCGAGTTTCAGCGCACCCACCGCCAGCACCACTCCGCCCGTGGCCCCGAGCAACCCCAGCGCGAGGCTCTCGATCAGCGTTTGCCGCATGATCGCCAGCCGGGACGCCCCGAGCGCCGTCCGTAATGCGAACTCGCGAACCCGCTGGGTGCTGCGAGCCAGCAGCAGGTTCGCCACGTTTGCGCACGCGATCAGGAGCACCAGCATGACCGCCCCGAGCAGGATCCACAGCGGCTTACTGCTCCTCCCGGCCAACCGCTCCAATTCCGGCCGGACCCAGGTGCTGGAGATGTTCTTGTTGTCGTCGGAATACTGCCGTGCCAGTGCGCCCGCCACCAAGTCCATCTGCGCCTGGGCCTGGTCAGCGCTGACACCCGGCTTCAAGCGTCCGATCACGTCCAGCACCCGTGCGCCGCGCTGCTCCGTTATCGGGGTAAACTCCGTAACGGTCGCGTCCTCGGAAAGCGTCGTCCACAACTGAACGTCGGGATTGTTCACCGGGAACTGGAAACCGTTCGGGGCAACCCCAACCACCGTGAATGGCCGGCCATTGATTCGGATACTCCGGCCCAGGATTCCGCGCTCGCCGCCGAAGCGGCTCTTCCACAACCCATGGCTGAGCACCGCGACGCGCGCCCCAGGCTTTTCCTCTTCCGGGAGGAACCCGCGCCCTAGTTCAGGCTGCACTCCCAACATTGGGAAGAGGTCCCACGATACGATCTGGCCGGGCACCTGGAGCGAAGGCAGAGATTCAGTAAGCGTGAATCGCTCGTCGCGGAAGCAGACCAACTGCTCGAACACGCGGTTCTGCTTTCGAAAATCGAAGAAGTTGGGATAGGAAAGCGGGGTCGGTCGCGGCGCGACCCTCCGGTCGAGGGAGCGAAATGACATCAGCCTGTCCGACTCGGCGTACGGAAGGGGCCGCAGAACAACTGCATCGAGCACGGCGAACACTGCAGTGCTGGCGCCGATGCCCAGCGCCAACGTCAGTGCTGCCGAAGCCGTGAATCCCTTCGCGTTCCCAAGCTGGCGAAACGCGTGCCGGACATCCTGGGCCAGCACGTCGAACGGCAGGGCGCGCCGGTCGTGTTGATGCTGTCTCACTTGAGTCACCCCTCCGAACTGCCGCCGCGCCGCGTAGAACGCCTCTTCCGGGTCCATACCGCGGGCAATGAAGCGGTCCGTCAACATATCCAGGTGAGCCCGGACTTCGTCGTCGAACTCATCGTCCAGCCGCCGTCGGCGGAACGTCCCCCGAATTCGCGAGAGTGCTTCACGCAGCATATGTCTAGCGTTGAGTTTCGAGCCGCAACACTCGCCCGATCACGCTGGAAATACGTTCCCAGTCCTCGGTTTCACGAGCCAGTTGTTTGCGCCCGGCCTTGGTGATCGAATAGAACCTCGCCTTACGGTTGTTCTCCGAGGCGCCCCACTCCGAACGGATCCAGCCCCTCTGCGCGAGCCGCAGCAGCGAGGCATACACCGTGCCCTCATTCAGCCGAAGCATCTCCTCGCTGAGTTGCTCGATCCGCCGCGCGACTCCGTACCCATGCAGCGGCCCCAGCGCATCAAGGGTCTTCAGTACCATGAGGTCCAGCGTGCCTTGCAGCACTTCGGAGCGGTCCTTTGTCATGCCCACAGGAGCAGCGTAGCACAACTCCTTTGCGGATGCCATAGGTGAGCGATCCGCTCGCAGGACAACCGGTGTGCTATACAGTGACTCACGACGATGGGACAACCCCGCACAGGAAAATCATGAACACAGTGTTCCGAAGAGCCGTGCTGCCTAAGGAGATTCGGAGCCTGATGCTTTTCGACCGCAAGGCCTTTCATGAGCACCCGGCAGACTGGTTCGACCGGGAGTACTGGCAGGCTTGCGACCCATGGTGGATGATCATCGAGAACAGGAAAGTCGGCTGTTGTGCGTTTGAACACCATGTGGATTTCCAGGAGGACGTTCGTGAAGACCGGAAGAATCGTCAACTTCGCGGCTCACTGTATATCGTCACGACGGGCATTTTGCCGAGCTTTCAAGGCCTGGGCTTCGGCGTGCTGCTAAAAAGCTGGCAACTCTCGTATGCTCGCCGGCATGGATTTACTCGGGTGGTCACAAATACCCGTAAGGGCAACAGACCGATGATCGGGCTGAACAAGCGCTTCGGCTTCAAGGTTCTGCGAACCACACTCGACTACTACGAAGACCCACGAGAGTCCACCGTCGTGATGGAACTGCAGCTCTGAGACGCCAAGCGACGCCCTCCTGCGGGGAGAGCAAATAACTGCTGCGCTCCAATGAGCGCCGTAGTCTTTCTGAGACGTGCCTATCCGCTCCGATCGAAGTGGTGGATGCAGTACGCGCGCCCGTATTGCCGGATTTCTGCCCCCTGTTCGTCGGCGTCCCGACGACGGACTGGGCCGACAACGGATGCGATACCCTCGTGGTTGTGAGGAGTGGTCCGGCATGGGCGCCGAGCCGAGGCTCGTAAGAACGACTGGAGGGAAGGATCTTCCAATCGCGGTTCTAGAGGACGCAATCGCGATCTGCGGCGCGGTTTTGATCGTCGCTCGATTGCCATGACAACCACTTTCGACGCAATCATCATCGGCACGGGCCAGGCAGGGCCGTTCGTCGCCCGGCGCCTGGCCGGAACAGGCATGAAGGTCGCGGTCATCGAACGCAAGCTGTTCGGCGGCACGTGTGTGAACACCGGCTGCATACCTACCAAGGCTATGGTGGCGAGCGCCTACGCCGCGCACATGGCACGCCGCGCCGCGGACTTCGGCGTAGCGATCGATGGCAGCGTGAACGTAGACATGCGGCGCGTCAAGGCAAGGAAGGACGCCATATCGGCACAGTCGAGGATTGGGCTCGAGACTTCGTTGAAGCACACCGAAAACTGCACTGTGTACGAGGGACACGCCCGTCTCGAGTCTCCCCGGGAGGTGACCGTAGGCCCGCACAGGCTCACTGCCAATCGGATCTTCATCAACGTCGGTGGACACGCGTCGGTGCCGCAGATGCCAGGACTCGAAGAGGTCGAATTTCTCACCAACAGCTCGATGATGGAGGTTGATTTCCTTCCCCCGCACTTGATCATTGTGGGCGGCAGCTATGTCGGGCTAGAGTTCGGGCAGATGTTCCGGCGATTCGGAAGCGAAGTCACGATCATCGAGATGGGGCCGCGGGTGATTCAGCGTGAAGACGAAGACGTATCTGCGGCCATTCAGGAAATCCTGGAGTGCGAAGGGATCGAAGTCCGCCTGAACGCAAAATGTATCAGACTCTCCAGGCAGGGTGAACAGGTTATCGCCCATGTAGATTGTGCGACGGGCGCTCCCGAGGTGAGCGGAACGCACCTGCTGCTGGCAGTGGGCCGCCGCCCGAACACCGACGACCTCGGCCTCGCTAACGCCGGCGTCGCGCTGGACGAACGGGGGTACATCGTCGTTGACGATCAACTGCGGACGAGTGTCCCCGGGATCTGGGCCATGGGCGATTGCAATGGCAAAGGCGCCTTTACACACACATCCTTTAACGATGCGGAGATCGTCGCAGCCAATCTTCTCGACAACGACCCCCGCAAGGTCAGCGATCGCATCCCTGCATACGCGCTGTACATCGACCCGCCCCTCGGACGCGCGGGCCTGACTGAAGCGGAAGTTCGGAAAAGCGGCCGGCGCTCGCTCGCCGCCAAGCGCCCCATGACAAAAGTCGGACGTGCGGTCGAAAAGGGCGAGACCCAGGGCTTCATGAAGATCGTCGTCGATGCGCAAACACGCGAAATCCTGGGGGCAGCTATCCTCGGCGCCGGCGGCGACGAGGTCATCCATTCGATCCTTGACGTGATGTACGCTAAGGCGCCGTATACGGTTATCCAGCGGGCGATGCACATTCACCCGACCGTCTCGGAACTCATCCCGACGTTGCTCGGGGAACTTCAACCTCCTCTCGCGGACTGAACGGCGCGAGCGCTCGTCGCTGGTCAGAAACGCAGCCGGATACCTCCGTTCACCTGCCTGGCCATGCCGGGTTGGATGCCTAGCGGGGCGCGCGAGGAGATGTATAGGGCGTCCGCCATGTTCTTCACCGTGATGTACGGACGGACGCTGTACTGTTCGCGGGCGAACTCTTTGCCTGCGCTTGCGTTCCAGACCCAGTAGGCGGGAATCAGGCCTGTGGTGCCGTCGGCGGAAGGCTGCCGCGTCTCGCGGTTGTCAGCGAACTGGCTGCCCGCCCGCGTGCCGTCAACGCCTATCTGGAAGCCGCTGCGGTGCCGCCATCCGGCTTCCAGGGAAACCGTCGCTTTGGGTGCGTAGGGCAAACGGTTGCCGGCGTATTCGGCGGATTCAAAGCGTGCCACGGGGAGCCATGTGTAGCGTACTTCGGTGAACAGGCCCGTGCGCGTGAGGCGAGCCCAATCCGCTGCCAGCGAGAACTCTGCGCCGCGGTGGAGCGTGCGGCCCGCATTCACGAGTGAAGTTGTGGCGCCGCCCGAAACGGCTGCCGGGATGATCTGGTTGCTGAAGTCGGTCTCAAATACGGTCGCCTCGGCGCGCAGTCCGCGCGCGAGTGCAAGGCGTGCGCCCGCTTCGTAGTTCCAGCTCAGCTCGGCATCGAGTTCCAGAGACACGCCGCTGCGGGTGATCGCGTCTTTGATGCGCGGCGGAGCGAAACCGCGGTGGACCCCGGCGAACAGGGTCAGGGGACCCGCTGCCTGGTACGCAATGCCCAGGCCCGGAATCGGCTTCATCACGCTGTCTCCGCGTTGAATGCTCACGTCCGTAGGAACGCCGGCCACCGGCTGGCGGCGTATGTCGCGGACATAGCGATAGCGCTCGAACCGCAGTCCCGGCGTCAGCGTCAGACGCGGCGTGAGGAAAATGCGGTCCTGTATGTAGGCTGACGCGGCATGCCCGTTGCGAACCTCGTATTCGCGTGTCATGCCGGTGGAGGCTATATACGAAGTGCCGTCCACCCGCCGGTCGCGGTGCTCTTCGTAGAGGTAGCGGAAGCCCGTTTCGATCCGCTGGCGTGAGAGCTCGATGCCGAGCCGGGACTCGCCTCCGATCACGTCGAACTCGCGGTTGTTGTTGCCGGTGCTGTTCCGCAAGTAAATTGCATCTCCGCGGATGGCGGGATTGCCCACAATGTTCAGGTATTCAACCCCGGCGGCGCGCGCGCGGTCGAAATCCTGGCGGCGCCAGTTTCGCGTGGTGGAATAGCCGAAAGCGGTTGTGTTCAGAACGGCGGATGGGGAGAGAGTGAAGGTGTGCGCGAGCGAGCCCGCGTAGCGGCGTATCCGGAGAAAGTCGTCGGGTACGGCATTGAAACCCGGATCGCGGCGGAACTGCGACTCGGTCAGGCCGAGATACGTAGAGTTCGAACGCTCGTCGTACCCCCCGAACTTCCAGGCGAGGCGGTGGTGATCGTTCAATGTCACATTGAGCTTCGCCATCACATCGTTCAGGCCGAAAAAGAGGTCGCGCCAACCGTCGCCTTGCTTGCGCAACAGGTTGACGTACCACCCCGCGCGGCCCTTGG
>DATMXS010000290.1:0-19627 GCA_035561355.1 Bryobacteraceae bacterium
ATGCCCGTAGGTACGGCCAATACACGGTGGGAGTTCCCTAGCGTTTGGGGTGCGGTCCCGTTGCTCCCGTTCCGGTCCAGTACCAGGCGCACAGCGGACCGAGGAACAGCACCCAGATGAGCAACTCGTTCATTGGACCTCCGTCAATGACAGAGACGAACAACCGCGCCTTCTGGTGCGCAGAGATTTCGGTCCCATAAATGCGTTCAACGTATCCGCTCTCGAACACGAGTGGAAATGCTTCATCATGAATCATGGAAGCGCAACCGCTCGCGTTCCTTCGCGACATCCTCGAAACTCCCAGTCCCTCCGGTTATGAGCGCCCGGTGCAGGAGATCGTTCGCCGCTACGCCTCGTTGTTCTCCGACGATGTCTCCACCGACGTGCATGGCAACGTAATTGCTTCCCGCAACCCCGTCGGCCCTCTTCGCGTCATGCTCGCCGGGCACGCCGACCAGATCGGATTCCTGGTCCGCTATATCGATTCCGAGGGGTTCTTATACGTTCAGGCCATTGGCGGTTGGGATCCGCAAATCGTGGTGGGTCAGAAAATGGCGGTATGGACCAGGGAAGGACCCGTCTTCGGAGCCATCGCGCGCAAAGCGATTCACCTTCTGACCGAAGAGGAACGCAAGCAGGTCGTGAAGCTGAAAGACATCTGGGTCGATATCGGTGCGAACGACCACGCCGACGCCTGTTCCCGTGTGCGCATTGGCGATCCGGTCACGCTCGAACTCGGGTTTCGCGAAATGCTGAACGGTCGCGCCTGCTCGCCCGCCATGGACGACAAGACCGGGCTTTGGGTCGCGATCGAAGCCTTGCGCCGCGCGCAGTCGCAGACGCTCCAGTGCGCGCTATTCGCAGTGTCCACGGTACAGGAGGAGATTGGCCTCCGCGGATCCCGGACCAGCGCGTACCGCATCGATCCGCACGTCGGCATCGCCATCGACGTCTGCCACGCCACAGACACGCCGACGGTGGATAAGAAGCAGGAAGGCGAGGTCGCGCTCGGCCGCGGCCCGGTCATTTTCCGCGGCCCCAACATGAATCCGCGCGTGGCGGATCTCCTCGTCGGCGCTGCCGAAGAGCGGAAGATCCCGTATCAGTTGGGCGCGTACGGCGGCGCTACCGGCACCGACGCCAACACCATCCAGATCTCACGCGCCGGCGTCGCGGCCGGGCTCATCGGTATCCCGAACCGCTATATGCACACTCCGGTTGAGATGGTTTCACTCGACGACCTCGACCACGCCGCGGACTTGCTCGCCGCGTTCGCCGTGTCCCTTCAGGCCGACGAGGACTTCACGCCCTAGGCTCTACTTCTGCACATCCGCCGGTTCGCCTGCTTCCGTTGCGAGCACGGCCGCTGCCGCCGCGGGCACCACGGTCCAGTTCCCGTCCGGCCGCTCAGGCAACCTGCCGTGCTCGGTGAAGTACTCGATGATCAGGTTGCGAATGTCCTGGCTCGATTGCCACACGATCTTCGCGCCGCGGAACATCGAGTATCCGCCGCTCCCGCCGTAGCGGTAATTGTTGAGGGCGATGCGCAGCTTCGTATCAAGGTTGAGCGGCTTGCCGTTCCGCCGCAGGTTCACAATACGGTCGCCCGCAGCGCGCGTCAGGTCAATCTCATAGTCGACGCCCTGCGCCATGTCGTACTGGTATCCGATCACGGCGCGGTTGATCAGCGGCCCTTGCGAGCACCCCGCATCCGGGCAGGTTTGGAAGAACCGCGCCGAGTTCTCGAGCGCATCCTTTACCATCCTGCCGGTGCCCTCGATCGCAAACAGCTCGTTATCGTACAGGTACAGCGCCGCGATCTCCCGAACCGTCACCGCACCCTTCCGCACATGCACGCGCGGATTGAACAGCGACGTGAACGAAACGTCCGCCTTGGCATAGTGCATTTGCACGGTGTTGATCGCGTCCACAAGCGCCGTGTCGCGCACCCGGCCCAGGCGGCCGTCGAGTTCAACCGCGCACTCCGCGACCGGCGTTGAAAGATAACGCTCCGTCATCTCGTGATACGGCCGGAGGAGCGCCAGGAGCTTCTCGTCGGCAGCGGCGCCCGCCGCCGGGATCGTTGTCCCGCTGCGCTTCACGACGCGCCAGCGCGCGCCTTCCTTTTCGAGCGTGATGTCAATCCGACCCAGGCTGATGCCCCAGTTCTTCGGCTGCACCAGCACCACGCCGTTCATCTCCTGGCCTTTCACCTCGTTGTGCGTGTGGCCGAAGAAAATGCCATCGATCCCCGGCACCTCACGCGCAATCACGTCCACCGAGTTCTCCCCGCGGTCCGCTGCGGAGCGGCTCAGCCCGGAGTGAATCGCTGCGATGATCACGTCCGGCCGGTGCTTCTTCCTGAGTTCCGCAACCGCTGCGGACGTTGCCTCCTTCAGCCCGATCCAGCGATAGCCCTTGTAACCCTCCGGACGCTCCCAGCGCGGAATCGAAGGAGTCGTGAGTCCGATCACCGCCACCTTCACTCCGCCTACCGTCTGAACGATGTACGGCGCAAAGGGTCGGGCGTTCTCGCCGGGCTCCGTGAGCGTGTTCGCGGACAGCCACGGAAACTTGGCGGACGAGCGCGCCGCGTTCAGGTTCTTGAGCCCGAAGTTGAACTCGTGGTTCCCGAGTACCATGCCCTTGAATCCCAAGTGGTTCATCGCGAGCATCATCGGGTCCGCCGTGGGCGCACGTCCGGACCATTTGAGACCGACCGGAAGTTTGCGGTTCGCCGCCCAGTACTGCCAGACCGATTCCATCGCCGAACCCTGGATGGTATCGCCTACGTCAATCAACACCGTATTCGGGTTTTCCTTACGAACCTCAGCGATGCGCGTGGCCAGTTTCGCGAGCCCCCGCTCCGCGGGCTTGCCCGTAAAGTAATCGGTAGGATAGACATTCCCGTGCAAATCGCTCGTGGCGAGCACTGTAACGGTGATGTCGGCGCCCAGAACAGGCCAAGCCGCAAGGGCCAAGAGAACCAGCCGCAAAGTGTACATGGAGGCGAAGATTCAAGTATAGACCGGCTCCGGCTACGGCCCGTCAGATCAGAGCGGCTACCGAACATACGTCCATCGCAGCCGTAAATGAGATAGCGTGTGCGCCCGCCGGCGAACCGTGGTTCCCGAGCCTGGACGCCACGATCGAACGCAAGCACGTGATGACGCCCGAGGATTTAGGCAAGGCGTGGCCTGCTTTCGATATCGGCGATAAAGCAGTATGGGGGGTAGAACTGTGGTTGGTGACCGCGCTGGGGCTCGAACCCAGAACCCCCGCCTTAAAAGGGCGATGCTCTACCAATTGAGCTACGCGGTCTGCCTGCAGGGAGTACCCTACAATCATAGCGGATCGCGACCGCAAAACGCCGCAGCCGCGATCCGTTTTTCTTAGCCGCGCCCGGGCTCGTCCGGACCGCCTGCCTCTTCCTGGTCCTTCTTCTCTTCCTGTTCCTGCTTCATCTCGAGGACGTGCTGCTTATCGGCCTCAAACAGCGCCTGCACTTCGAGGAACGCGTTCCCGACGGAGCCGAATTTCGGCACTTTGCCGGTCTCGCGCTTCCAGCGCCACCGGTCGTACAAGATGATGCTAAAGATCACGAGCAGAACCACCGATAGCAGGGCTATGAACGTCATGCGCTTGTGCTCCCTTCGGGCGGCACGCCGTCGTCAGGGTGCTCCGGGTCGCCGGAGTCCTCCTGTTCCTTCTTATCTTCCTCCTGGTTCTTCACCTCGATGATATGTGCCTTGGCAGGCTCCAGGCAGGCCTGAACTTCAAGGAAGGCGTTGCCGAGGGTGCCCCACGTGGGCACGTTGCCGGTATACATGATCCAGCCCCGGCGGTCGGCCCACCCCAGGAAGCGCTTGAGGAAGAACACCGCGAGCAAAATCCCCGCGGCCACCGGCCCCAGGATCTGAGCAAGCAGACCCAGGGCGCTGATGAACTCTATCATTGCTTGGCTCCTTACTTTGGTTCGATCGGTACAACCCGAGCGGAAGGGCTAGACCGGAGGGCCGCGGAAAGGAGAAGGACCCGTGCATGGATTTCGAACCCGCCGCAGTACAGGGGCGGGAGCGAGCGTTTGGCAGCTGACGAGCGCCGGGAGGATGAGGCAAACGAACGGCAGGAGTGCGTAGGCCGCGCCGGCGCCATTCCCGAGGACCAGCCCCAGCAGGACGCACGCAACCAACACAAATACGATGCCGCGCGCCATGTCCCGAAGTATACTATCTTCGCCCGGTTTCCGACATGCGAATCCGATTCGTCGCAGCCGCACTACTCTGTGCCGCCGCCGCGCTGGCACAGACGTCGATCCTAACGGGAGATCCGCTGAACTGCTTCACCGTCTCCGGTGCGCCGCAGCTCACCGGTTCACAGGTGACGGTGGAAGGGCCGGGCTTCACGCGCGCCTGGCGATTGAAGTCCGCTGCCGCGGCGAACGCCTGGGATCTGCGGATTCGGTGCGGTTCCGTCGCTCCCGTAAGAGCCGGCGACATGGCGCTCGCGACGTTCTACATGCGGACGCTGAGTGCCCCGAGCGGCGCCGGGCTGGCGACATTCGTCGTCGAGCGCAATGAGCCCGCCGCCAATTACCCGAAGCACGCCAGTTGGACCACCGCGGCACCCGCCGGCGGCGGTTGGAAGCGCGTGCAGGTGCCGTTTACGTTTCCCTCCGACTACCCGAACCCGCAGGGCTACAAGTATGACGTGAGCTTCTGGGTGAGCTTCGAGGGCCAGGAGATCGAGATAGGCGGCATCTCGGTGGAGAACCACGGGCCTGGAAAGACGCTCGGTGAAATGGGGTTCACGTGGGAGGGACGGGAAGCGGACGCGCCGTGGCGTAAGGCCGCAGCCGAGCGCATCGAGCGCATCCGAAAAGCCGACGTGCTCGTCGTCGTGAAGGATGACGCCGGTGCGCCCGTCCCCAATGCGGCCGTCAGGGTCCGGATGAAGCGGCACGCGTTCGGATGGGGCACCGCCGTCGCGGCGGAGAAGCTGGTCAGTAACCAAAAGTACAGGCAGGAACTGTTCGAGAACTTCAACAAGGTCGTGTTCGAGAACGACCTGAAGTGGGGTCCGTTCGAGAGCTGGCCGCGTTCGCGGCTGGACGAAGCGTTTCGCATCCTTCGCGAAGGCGGGATCACGGACATTCGCGGCCATAACGTCATCTGGCCGGGGCTGTCGTTCCTCCCCTCGGACGTTCAGACCCTCATACGGCAGGCTAATGGAGACGAGCTCCGCCGCCGCATTGAGGCCCGCTTCGTAGATGTCATGGGGTACACGAAGGGTAAGGTCACCGAGTGGGATATCGTCAATGAGCCCTACGCCAACCACGTCGTACAGGATTTGCTCGATGGAAACAACGAGGTCGCGGCGTGGTACAGGCGAGCGCGCGAGCTCGATCCGTCGGTGAAGTTGTACATCAATGACTACGACATCATCGCGGCCGGCGGCTGGAACCTGCCGCACCAGAACGGATTTTTCAACATCATTAAAGACGTCGTCGCGAAGGGTGGCCCGATCGACGGGATCGGGTTTCAGGGGCACTTCAGCTCCAATGTGACAGCGCCTGAGCGTATCCTCGAGGTGCTCGACCGGTTTGCCACGCTCGGCAAGGATCATGAGGTCACCGAGTTCGACCTCGACATTGATGACGCTGAGGTCCAGGCCGCGTACACGCGCGATCTGCTGACCGCCGTCTACAGCCACCCCTCGATCAAGAGCTTCCTCATGTGGGGCTTCTGGGCCGGTGCGCACTGGTTGCCACGCGGAGCGATGTTCGACCTCGACTGGACCGAGAGACCGAACTACCGCGTCTGGCGGGAACTTGTCTACGGCCAGTGGTGGACCGACGTGGAGGGCCGCACCGGGACGGACGGCGTCTACCGTACGCGAGGCTTTCTGGGCGATTACGAGGTGGAGGTGAACGGGACGGTGTACCCCCTCAGAGTAGAGGCGGGCAAGCCCAATTACGTTCAGATCGGGAAGCAGCCGGCAGGCGCGGTGGCGCCGAACGGGATTGTGAACGTGGCCAGCTACAAGGGCGGACCAGTCGCACCGGGGGAAATGGTCGAGATCTGGGGTACGGGGTTCGGCCTGCCGGGCCTTCACTTCGCTGCGTATGACGACGGCTGGCAACGCCTGGACTCCGATGTCCGTGTGCTGTTCGACGGCAAGCCCGCTCCGCTCATTCACACCGTGAACGACGCGGCCGGACAGCGCGTCGCAGCCATTGTTCCGTACGGCGTCTCGGGCATCACGCGCGTACAGGTTGAATTTCAGGGCACGGTCACCGCTGCCGTGGATGTGCCTGTCGCAGCGGCAGCTCCCGGCATCTTCACCGAAAGCCAGAATGGCGCCGGCCCGGTCGCGGCGGCGGTACTCCAGCCGGACAACACGTGGGTGCGCCTGCGTGACGGCATTCGCGCCAGGCGTGCGGCGTATGTTTCTCTCTACATCACGGGCGAGGGCGCGGTGAATCCGGCGCCTGTGGACGGCAAAGCACCTGTGGCGCCGCACCCGCAGCCGATGCAGCCCGTGGTGGTGAAGTTCGGCGGGATCGAGAGCAACTGCGAGCACAACTGGGCGGGGCTCGTGTACGCCGGAGTCACCCAGATCAACGCGTGCATTCCGGCGAGCCTGACGGTCTCGGGTCCGGCGATCCCTGTAGAGCTGAGCGTCGGCGGCGTTGCGGCGCAAAGCGGAGTTACGATCGGGATCGAGTAGCTCAACCACACTCAGCCCAGCGCGGCGGCGACCTTACGGAGGTCCTCCACAAAGCGCTCGCGCTCGGTCCGGCGCGTCTCCTCGTCCGGCGCGCGGAGAATGGACGACGGGTGCACCGTCGCGATCACCACGGGCGCGAAGGGCGACGGGATGAGCTCGCCGCGGTGCTGCGTGACGCGGAAAGTGCGGCCGAGCAGTGCCTGTGCGGCGGTCGCTCCCAGGCAGACCAGGGCGTGCGGCTTGATCAAGGCAAGTTCGGCATCGAGCCACGGCCGGCACGCGGCGATCTCGGCGGCGTTCGGCTTGGCGTGTATGCGGCGCTTTCCCCTGGGCTCCCACTTAAAGTGCTTCACGACGTTCGTAACGTAGGCCTCCCCGCGGTCGATTCCCGCCTCTTCGAGTGCGCGGTCGAGAAGGCGGCCCGCCGGTCCCACGAATGGCCGGCCCGCGAGGTCCTCATCATTACCCGGTTGCTCACCCACCAGCACGAGGCGCGGATGCGGACCGCCTTCGCCAAATACGGTCTGGGTGCCGCGTTCCCACAGGGGACACGCTTTGCATCCGGCAGCAGAGGTACACAGTGACTCCCAATCAGCGTTCGCGGGAATCAGTGCGGCGGCGGATGAAGTCGAACGCGAAGGCATGCATCCCTCACAGCCGAATCTCGGCTGGTGCGGACGGTGGGACTTGAACCCACACTCCCTTTCGGGAACAGGAACCTAAATCCTGCGCGTCTGCCAATTTCGCCACGTCCGCAAGTGTTTCGATGATATCACGCGTGTGCGACTCGGCCGGTCTTCCGCAAGCGTGGGCCGTACCGCAATTGGCATAATGCACAACGTGCCATATATCCTCGCTCTCGATGAAGGGACTACCAGCGCGCGGGCTGCGCTCTACGATCAGCAGGGGCGCCGCGTGGCGATGGAATCGCGGCCTGTCAACTGTACCTTTCCGCAGCCTGGATGGGTGGAACAGGGGCCGGAGGAGCTTTGGGCGGCGCAGATTGAGGCCGCACGCGCTACCCTCGCGGCAGCGCGGGTCAAGCCCGAAGAACTCCAGGGCATCGGCATCACCAACCAGCGCGAGACCGTGGTCGTATGGGACCGCGCGACCGGCAACGCGATCGCGCCCGCGATCGTGTGGCAGTGCCGCCGTACGGCGGACGCGTGTACGCGCCTGGCCGAATCTCCCGTGGCACGCACGATCACACGGGCAACGGGCCTGGTGATCGATGCCTATTTCTCGGCGAGCAAGATTCGATGGATCCTCGACCACGTTCCCGGCGCGCAGGAGCGCGCGGAGGGCGGGGAACTGCTCTTCGGAAATGTGGACACCTGGCTCATCTGGAAACTGACCGGCGGTAAGGTGCATGCGACCGACTTCTCAAACGCGTCGCGAACGATGCTGATGAACCTGGAAACGGGCGAATGGGATCCGGACATGCTCCGCATCTTCGACGTCCCGCCCGCCATGCTGCCGCGCATCGTGCCTTCTTCCGGCGTTGTGGCGGAAACGGAGGCCAATCACTTCGGCGTGCCGGTGCCGATCGCGGGCATCGCGGGCGACCAGCAGGCCGCACTATTCGGCCAGGCGTGCTTCCGTCCCGGGCTTTCGAAGAACACCTATGGTACGGGCTGCTTCGCGCTGCTCCATACGGGCAGCCACGTTCCGGTTTCGCGAAACCGCCTCATCGGAACCCGGGCAGCCTCGGCATCACACGACGCGCAGTTCGCCGTCGAGGGAAGCGTCTTCGTCGCCGGGGCCGCCGTCCAGTGGCTGCGTGACCAACTCGGGATCATCACCGCCGCCGCGGAGACGGAAGCGTTGGCGGCATCGACTCCAGATACGGCCGGCGTTTACTTCGTGCCCGCGTTCGTCGGCCTCGGCGCGCCGCACTGGGACTCATCGGCCCGCGGAACAATCTCCGGCCTGACGCGCGCCGCCGGGCGAGCCCACATCGTGCGCGCGACCCTCGAATCCATTGCCTACCAGACCCGAGAACTCACCAACGC
The DNA here is from genome assembly GCA_035561355.1 of Bryobacteraceae bacterium. Classification (GTDB taxonomy): domain Bacteria; phylum Acidobacteriota; class Terriglobia; order Bryobacterales; family Bryobacteraceae; genus DATMXS01. Next base: position 8,742 of record DATMXS010000290.1, read on the forward strand.
CATGCAGCAGGATTCGGGCGAGAAGCTGGAAGAACTGCGCGTGGACGGCGGGGCCGCCGCAAACAATTTCCTGATGCAGTTTCAGGCCGATATCCTGGGCTGTCGCATCGTTCGGCCGGCGGATGTGGAGACAACAGCCCTCGGAGCCGCGTACCTGGCGGGCTTGGCGACAGGTTTCTGGAAGAGCTCTGCGGAGGTCGAGAGCTTCTGGCGTGCGGAACGCGTTTTCGAACCCCAGTTACCCGAATCCCGCCGCGAAGAGTTGTTTGCAGGCTGGAAGGCGGCGGTGGCTCGGGCCAGGGCGTGAGCCACACGAACTCTCCTGGCACTTTGTGACGAATTACAGGCAAGCGCCTAGCTAACGCGTAGCTGAATTCAGAAGCGCCCGCAGCCTATCGTGCGGGAGCCTTCGGCTCGTACGCGTAAATGAACCACGAGCGCCTGCCGGCTTCTTGTTCAAATGAGGCTGACTGTTTCCAGACGTGCGGGTTGTTTGCGAGCATCTCTTCGAGGAGCCGCGCATGCTGTTGTCGTTCGCCGTTCCGTGGCGCGTGCCAGACAACTACCGCCGTCCCGATTCGGCTCAAGGAATCCCGAACCTCTCCGGGCGTCCGGAACCAGCACCGGTAATCGTTGCCGAACCAATCTGAGCGCGCCAGTACTTTGCTCGGGCGCAGTAACTCATGTGCGGGACGGTGGTGCGCCTGCGCCGCAAACTCCGCGATCAAAGGCCCTTCGAAGTCCGGGGCTACCATAATGCGTTTGCCGGCCCAGGCGGGATTTCCGGCGATGGCCTGGACGACCGCACTGATGGGTTCGCTGGCGGGCCTTCGAAAGTCACCGAGGTGCGTGGCAGCAGCAGCGGCTAGCACCGCTCCAAGCGCAGACAGCGCGCGGCGCCGTGTTTGCCGGGAGAGGGGGGCCAGCCACGAAGCCCAGCCGGCAAAGCCGAGCACGATCAGCGATGCGGCCACGGGCAGCAGATACCTGGGCTCATCGAGCCCCACCGGCGATACAACGATGAACCCTATGGCGCCGAGCGAGAGCAGGCAGATCACCGTGAGATCCGGGCCCCAAGCCCTTCGCTTCAGAATGAGCCCGAGCAACCCGGCAGCAACCGTAACGCCGAGGACCGCAGGGAAAAGATGGAACACCGCTCCGGGCGCTTGCGCAAGTCGCATGAGCAAAGAGCCCTCCCGGCTTTCCGGAAGCCCTTTCCACGCAAGTTCCCATGTCCAGATCGCCCAGATGCCGACACCGAGCGTCAGCACCCCCGGTTGAATCAGGCATCCGGGCTTCCGCAGCAGGTGGAATCGCCTATAAGCGAGCAGTGCAGCCAACGGGACCACGGCGACATAGAGGCCGCTGTATTTCGTCATGATCGCGCAGCAGCAGCACAAACCGCACAGGGCCCCATTCCAGACCGTTGGCCGTTCGAGCCAGCAGACAGTCAGTGCGGCCGCGCCCAGGCTGAAGAACAGCACCATTTCATCGACCATGACGGCGGAGGCCCAGCGTTGCACCTCGGGCAGGCACAGCAACATAAATCCCGCGCAGAAACCCGCTGCCGCGCCGGCCCTTTTTCGTACTAGCGTAAAAACCAGCCACGCCGAACCGGCCGCTGCTAAGGCGGATATCATAAGCGCTTGCATCCGGCCCACGCCGGCTATCAAGAACCAGAACCCGGTGATCAGGTAAAACAGAGGCGGCCAGTAACCGACCGCGAAGTATGGGTAGTGCTCGTAGTAGTGCCGTGCGAAATCAATCGGGCTGATCAATTTACCGGACGCCAGATAGTCGCGGACCATCACCGAGCCGATGAAATGGGAGGGTTCGTCGGGATAAGCGTTGAACGGCGCGTTCCATGCGCCGGTCGATGCCTGCAGGACGACGAGAAGGACGAAGTAAACGACAAAGATCGACGCCGGCAGCAGCGCCCGAGCCACAAAGGATTTACAGGGTCGTTCGAGTGTGCCGTCTCCCATTTGCAATCGTGGATCGGGGTCCGTCGCCGACCTGTTGAAGCATATCATCAGCACGGACCGCCACGCTCTTCCTGAACCGCATCGAAGTGCTGAACCGCGACAGTCCTACAACCCCTCCGATCTACCCGAAAGCGAGCAGGGCAGCCCCGCGCTGCTCTGGCTCCCAGCGACTCGTGAAGCTGCCCCGTTTGCCGGCAGCGACGAACCATTCCGGTGCTTCCACCCCGGCAGCGAAACCGTGGTGCGGTAGTTCGATTCGTTGTAATCGGGGTTGCGGATGGGCGCATAAATGCGCTCGCCGTCGAACGGACGGTCCTGCGTGTAGATCCAGACCCGCCCGGTATCCCAGAGGACGATTTCGTCGCGCGGGTCGCCGGTCAGGTTCATGACGTTGAACGCGAGGTCCGGGTGGCCGTCGTCGGGGAACATCACAACGCGGCGCAGATGGCCGTCGATAAGACCCCCCTCCCGCACGTTGCCCGAGAGCATGGCGAACTCCTGTCCGTCGCCGCGCCAGTTCACTGGCAGCAGCGGGCTCCCCGTGTGAATCGGCTCGTCCTGCGCAAGCATGTTGCCGTCGTGATCGAATAGTGTCACGATGCCGGGGTTCTTCCAGAAGTTCACCGTCATGAGCTGAAGGCCGGGCAAGTCCGGGCGATACCTGGCGATGGAAGGGCTCTGCGCGTGGCCGATGCGGACGTGCTTCAGCATCTGTCCGTTCTTGTCGAACATCAGGTAGCCCTCATCGCTGCCGCATGCGTATACGCGGACCTCGCCCTTCGGGTCGCCGCTGAAATTGCCCATCACAATACCATCGGCATGGTCGCGAAGCTCCTTGTCCCGGGTCCAGAGCTGGCGGCCGTCGTGGTCCCACATCGCGTAGCCCATCACGAACTCTTCACGGCCGTCTCCGTCCATGTCCAGCGCATAAGGGTAGTGCCCGACCTGACCCTCGCCGGTCCAGAGCAGCTTGAGCTTGTCGTCGAAGACCCAGAAGTAGCGGTAGCGGTCCTTGAGGATGATTTCGCCGGCGTGCTTCCTGCCGGAGAGATTGACGAATGCGATCGAGTCGCCGCTGTTCATCTCGTACGGGCGTTCCTTATTATCGGGCGCGGCCTCCGGCATCCACGCCCACTGCCGCAGCTTGCCGGTCTTGCCGTCCAGAACCTGGAGTTTGAAGTCCCGCACCAGCACGACCTCATGAGAGCCATCGCCGTCGAGATCATGGATCTCGAATGGCGTGTCGTTGGTCAGCAGCGCATTGCGCGGGTCCGGCTTGCCTTGCTGCCACAGCACTTTGCCATCGAGGTTGACCGCGGTGAGACAACTGATGTGGTCGAAGGCATCGCCGCTCACGCGCGGGATGTTCTGGGCGATCAGCATGTCGGTTGCGCCATCGCCGTCCAGGTCGCCGAACCGCACGTTGCGGCCCGCGCCGAAGTTGGGTGTCTCGAACTTCTTCCAGAGTCTCGGCTTCGGGTTTGAATCGCGCAGGCTTCCGAGTTCGGTCTCACGCTTGGCGATGCGTGTGCGGATGCCGGCCTCGGCGGAGTCGGAAGCGGCAACGCGGAAGGATTGGAACCGGGCAGGGATGTTTGCCGTCAGGCCCGCCTTGCCCTTCAGGATCTCGTTGTCCGACGCCTCGACCAGCAGCTTGCCGTCTACGTAGGCGCGGATTCGCGGCCCTTGGTTCTCGACCCTCAGGGTGTAATAGCGCCTGGCGTCATAAGCGAAAGCAGCGCTCCCGATCTCCCGCCACTCGGCTACCCGGAAGCTCTTATCGAGCGGAAGCCGCAGTGCCAGCCGTGCCGTCGTTCCGCCAGTGAGGGCGAACACGTAGTGGTGCCGGTTGGTGTGGTAGCGAAAGACCAAGCCGGCCATCTCGGCCAGAGATAACGGCTTGACCTTGACCTCGACCGTGTAATCGGACCACTCCGGATCGCCCGTAACGAAGATCGGGCTCATGATTCGGGCCTGATCGTTCACGTGCTGCTGCTCGATATAAGGCGTGCCGTCCTCATCGCTGACGATCCAGGAGTCCAGGTGTGAGATGGCGTTGGCCCAGGGCGCGGTGCCGGGCCCGCGGCTGATGTAGTGATACTCCTGGATGGCGGCGTTCAGTTCGCCGACGGGTGAGGAAAGCCAGCCCGCGGGCAATTGGGAGAAGTCGTCGCGAAAGAGCTCGCCTGCGAACGCAGCCGGGCCAAGAAGCGATAGGGCAAAAACCAATTTAAGGAGATGCATGGGCGTTGGTGCCAATTCGGATCAGTAGCCAGTCTAAGCCGTTTGCGAATCGAGGTGGTGTAGTCGTTGGACACCTAGTCGTTGGTCCGGGACCGGTCGAAGTGCAGCTGACGGTGGAGCTCGTGGGGTGAAACCCTGCGGAGCCGTAAGGTATCACTGAGAACCTGCTCATTCGGCGAACTTCTCGGAGTGGGAGCGTGCATACCGGACGAAAAGAAGGCCATTCCTGAGCAGGAAGTGCGGGTAGGGCGGGCCGTCAAGCCACTCGAACGGCTGGACCAGTCCGAGGCTTACCAGCTTGGCCGGGATTGCCATGAGATCCGCGTGATCGAAGCCCGCATTTCTAAGGCGTTCGAGCGGCCAGGAATCTGGCCGTAGCTGACGGACTCCCCCCTCGAACTCGTGTACCACGGCGGCGATGCCTCGAGCATTGTCGAAAAACCGAAACTGCGCGTTGTATATCTCGCCGAGAAACAGTGCGTCTCTGTCGCTGAGCTGCATTGCCGTTCGCATCAGTTCTTCTGTGACATCCGCCGTTGCAGGCGGATTCACAGTCACCGAGTTCACCAGGATCTGACCGATCCGTCGGATGCGATCGTTCGAGCGGGTCTGCTCAGCCTTCTTCAGGGCGTCGATCGTGAGGGCGCGGAAGTTCTCGGCGACGTACCGACGGAACTCGGACGATTCAGCACAGAAATGTTCGATGCGGCGGGCATGGTACTGCAACTCGTTCACAACAACCTCAGTGAGTAACTTCTGCTTGTCAAGTCGGTCCGCGAGGACAGCACGCTTGGCAACGGCACCGACCACATCGGGGAGCGCGTCGATGACCAAGTCGATCCAGTGCTGGAGGGGGAGGTAGCCCGTTCCTCGTTGGCCGCAATCGTCTCGGCGGCGGTGATTGGGTCTGTGAAAGAGTTTGAACCACTCACAATGAGTTATCTCTTTGTCAACAGCAGCATGCGAGAAATATCGCCAGCCAACGAATTGATCAACTAGGGGCCGCTGCGGTTCGTGTCGGACGTCGACACTTTGCATCCGAAGGAGGGCCTTTGCAATTACTGATAACAGATATTATGTCAACTGTCGCATCGACCCGTGCCGTGCCGATCAAAAAATAGGGCCCGCTGTGCCTGGGCTGGCATTGCGGGCCCTGTTTGAGGGAGAGTACACGTTCAAAGATCGGTCGAGCTCGTCAGTCTCTCGCCGGAGGTTGCTCCCGGTCTTGCGATTGACGTTCAGAAATCCCGAGGACCGCTTAGCGGTCGCGGCCGCCTCCGCGAACACGGCCACCGCCGCCGCCTTCGCTGCGCTGGCTACCGCCGCCAGAGCTTCGCTGGCCTCCGCCTCCACCACTGTTGCCGCGCCAGCCGCCACCGCCGCCACTGCTGCGTTCCGCGCCGCCACCACCGCCGCCATTGCCGCGCCAGTTGCTGCCACCGTCTCCGCCGCTTCGTTCCCGCACGATCGGCGGGTTGATACGGACCGGCTCGCTGCGCTCCGGACGGCTCCAGTTACGGCTCCCGCCGCCTTCCGGCGCGGACATCCTCGGCGAACTCTGCGGAACCTCGCGCGGCTCAGAGCGCGGAGACTCCACGCGGCGCGGCTCAGACCGCTCGCCGCCACCGGACTCCTGGCGCTGCGCACCGCCATTACCGCGCCAGCCGCGGTCGGAATCGGTCTCGCGCCGCCCGGTATCGGGTCTCACGCGGTCCTCAGAGCGGCTGCCGCCTTCAGTGCGGCCGCCGAACCGCCGCCAGCCGTCATTGTTGCCTTCCTGACGCGTAGCTTCGTTCCTCACCTGACGGCCGCCTTCGTTCTCGACTCGGCCCTCATCCCGGGTCCGTGTGGCTTGCCCGGCTTCCGGGCGTTCGGTCTCGCTGCGGCCCCCAGTCCCTTCCGTGCGAGCCTCCGCGCCGGGGCGGCCGCCGAACCGCCGCCAGTTATTTTCCTGACGGTCGCGGGCAGCCGGCTGCCCGGTCTGCCCTTCAGTGCGGGCCTGGTTGCCGCGCCAGCCACCCGGCTGCTCGGCTGTGCGCCCGGCGTTCCGTTCGACACGGCCGCCAGACTGCGCGGAGTTGTCACCGCCGACCCTACGCCAACCGCCCGCGTTGGCCCCTTGCTGGCCCGTGCGGCCCGGCGTGCCGGCAGCTTCGCGCCGCTGGTCACCGCCGGTCCCCGCCACCGCATTCCTGCCAAGCTCTTCGCCGAACGTGCGGCGAGTCAGGTTCTGCATCCCGCGCTGCTGGTCCGCGAAGGATACGCGCTCGACCTTCGCCGGCTGCCGCCGCGTATAGAACCGCTCCGGTGTGTTGCCGCGAGCCATCGGCGTCCGGACTTCGCGATCCGCGAGCCGGAGGCTCTCCCGCCCAGGGGCTACCGGTAGCGCACCGTGCACCACGCTGGCACGCTGTACCCTGATCTCCTCATTCGTGAACGCCCGGGCACGCCCTCCGCGCCCGAAGTCGTTATAATCCATCCCGCTCACGCCGTTCCGCACACGGGAGTTACGGTAGACGTTCGTGATGTTGATGTTGTTCACTATGCGCACATTATCCCCGTGCCCGCCGCCACGGTAACCGTGATAAATGTTGCGCCCGTACCACGGACGGTACCGTTCGTACGGCGCGAGCGGCACCCAGCCGATCCGGCCGAACCCGACGCCCACATTCACCGGGCCTGCATTGAAGCCGACGAATGCCACCAGCGCGGGCCTCCAGAAATGCCTGCCGTGTACAGGTCCGGGATACCAGCACCAGCCGGACGGCCCGTCATGGAACCAGCGGCCGTAGTGATACGGCGCCCAGCCCCACGGGTCGTAGCTGACCCAGGTCCACCCGTACCAATCCACCCATACCCAGCGCCCATGCTGATACGGCGCCCAGCCGGCATCACGGTAGTACGGCCGCCACACGCGCCCGTATGGGGCGACGTCGACCCAGACGCCATAGTCGTCCAGTTCCTCGGCGCCGTAGATGTCACGGCTCACATATGCGTACGCCTTGGAGCGTTCCAGACGCCGGTCGCGCTCTTCATTCCAACGGTCCCATTCGTCACGGTTCCGCGCTTCCAACATCTGAAACTCGGGATCACTCTGAGTCCCGCGGACGATCATGGTGCGGCCGGATTTCAGCCGCTCGACTCCGCGCGGCGTGTAGATTTCCACTTCGCCGGAACGAACCGTCACCTCGGTCTCGCCGCCCTCAAGCACTGCGACCCGGTATGTACCCTTCTTGATGGGCCGTACGGAAACGTTCGGAGTATCGATGGAGACATCCGCATCTGAGTCGCGAAGCACGCTCATCGTCACGGTACCCCGGGCCACCTGGGCCTGATAGCGCCGGTTCTCCAACTCCGCCAGACGAACGTCGGTATCAGCAGCCAAACGCAGCAGGTTCGCCCAGTCGAACTGCACCTCAGCCCGGGAGTTCACGCCTGTCAGTACGTGGTCCTCTACAACTAGCGGTGCGTTCGCGGCGGCCGCAATCCAGTCTCCGGAATCACCGCGGCGGACCGAGACGTCTCCATTGATCAGGCTCAGTCGCGCGACACCGCGACCGGGGCCGTCTTCCTCTTCTGGTGCTTCCTGCGCCCAACCGGGCACCGTCAAGAGGAATCCAACTGCCAATGCCGTCAAGTACGTCCGTCTCATGGCTGGCCTCCTCGGAACGACTTCTTTATGCAGTTCATCGACCAAAGCGTCAAGTGCTTGATTCCTTATGTGTAAGCACCCACGAATACCGTTCTCAAGCTGGCCGAAAACCACCAAGGGTGCTGATTCCCGGCCAAAGCAGTGGAGGCCGGACCGGGGGCTTCCCTGCTCCGATCGGCATATAAGATGTTCTGCAATTAATGTTCTACCATCAGCCACTTGAGCGAGTTTCGCTGAACTTGCACATTATATACAACAGCCTAAGCTCCACAACCTGAGACACGTTTAGGTGTGTAAGACCTCTGACACCGGCTCACCGCGCCTTCCCGGAGCATTGTATTTACCTGATCGGGCCACTCCACGAGGTAAACTCTTTTTAAGGTTTCTATTCTGATGAGCGCCAAAGCCGGCTTCCGGCCTTCCCTGCCCGAAGTGCATGGGAGCGTTGTCACCAAATCGCCATCGATCTGGCGGAGGATGTTCGCGTTCGCCGGCCCAGCCTACCTTGTCAGCGTGGGATATATGGATCCCGGCAACTGGGCCACCGACTTGGAAGGCGGCGCGAGGTTCGGCTACCAGCTCCTGTGGGTGCTGGTGATGTCGAACCTAATGGCGATTCTGCTCCAGACGCTCTCCGCCCGGCTGGGGATCGTGTCCCGGCGCGACCTGGCGCAAGCATGCCGCGAGTCATACCCCCGTGCCGTGACTCACGTCCTCTGGTTTCTCTGCGAGATCGCGATCGCCGCCTGCGATCTTGCTGAAGTGCTGGGTGCGGCAATCGGCCTGAACCTTCTATTCGGCATGCCGCTGCTTATCGGCGTGCTGCTCACGGCGGCCGATACGCTTCTGCTGCTATGGTTTACGCGTTTCGGCATACGGGTCATTGAGGGGTTCATTCTGAGCCTGGTCGCGATCGTGGGCGGGTGTTTGATTTTCGAGCTTGTCCTGGCGCGGCCCGTCCTTTCGGACCTGGCCTCGGGCCTCGTTCCGCGGATCAGCGGCGAGAGCCTCTACGTGGCGATCGGAATCCTGGGCGCCACAGTGATGCCGCACAACCTGTATCTGCACTCGGCGCTGGTGCAGACACGCCGGATCGGCAACACTGTCGGGGAGAAGCTGACTGCGTGCCGCTATAACCTGGTGGATTCCGTCGTCGCGCTCAACGGCGCACTGATCGTGAACGCCGCCATCTTAATCCTCGCCGGGACTCTTTTCTTTCAGCGTGGAATCGTGGTCACGGAGATTCAGCAAGCGCACCGGTTGCTCGAGCCGCTCGTGGGTTCCGGTTGGGCGCCGATCCTATTCGGAATCGCCCTGCTCTGCGCCGGGCAATCCTCCACGATGACCGGAACCATGGCAGGCCAGATTGTCATGGAGGGGTTCCTGAACTTCCGCATGCGCCCGTGGCTGCGCCGGCTGATCACCCGCATGGTGGCGGTGGTTCCCGCCGCTATCACGATCTGGGTCGCGGGGGAGCACGGTACATACAGGCTGCTGATCCTGAGCCAGGTCATCCTCAGCATGCAGCTCCCGTTCGCGGTCATTCCGTTGATTCACTTCACCAATGACCGCAAGCGGATGGGGCTGTTTGCAAACCGTAATTGGGTTCGCCTTTTGGCACTTGGGGCTGCGGGCATCATCGTCATCCTGAACATCTGGTTAGTGGGCAATACCATCGGCGAATGGCTGGACGCCTCGGGGGTGTATCGGCCGCTGGTGCTCGGGCTTGCCATTCCGGTCTTTGCAGCCTTAGGTCTCCTGCTGCTCTGGATCACGCTGCACCCGTGGCTGCCCAAAGCCATGCTCGGCCGTGCCTCGGCTACCGGGGTTGCCCACGCTGCTCCGAGCTTCGCGCTGGATGAAACGCGCTACCACCGTATCCTGGTTCCGTTGGATCATACGGACGGCGACCGTGACGCTCTCGCGCACGCCGCCTCGCTCGCGAAAGCCCACAAGGCCACCATCTATCTCTTGCATGTGGAAGAAGACGTGACCAGCGCCGTATACGGAGACCTTTCCTCGACGGCGGAGGTGGAAGCGGGCGTCGATTACCTGGAAGGAATTGCCGGCACTTTGCGAGCCGAAGGCATCGAAGTCGAGCCCGCCGTAGTACACGCGCAGAACCCGAAACAGGAGATCGTGCGGTACGCCAAGCAGATCCAGCCGGATCTCGTCATCATGGGCGCCCACGGCCACCGGGGCATCCAGGACCTGGTGTTTGGTCAGACGATTGACGGCGTGAGGCACGCGCTGGAGATGCCGCTGCTCATCGTCCGCAAGGAGGCAAAGCCCGGCTGAGCCGAACCAGGCTCCCTGCCCCACTGCTGTCCCACTACATGTGTCAGACGGCCACAATCTGCCAGCAATCGGCCGTTTAGACTCAGTAACTTAGATTGGGCTCCGGATTGCTCCTTTCGCCCCGGATCAATCCCGTGAAAAGAGCATTGTTCATCGGAGCTTCGGCGCTACTCTGCGGACTCGTCCTTCAGGCTGCTACGCTCGAGCAGCTCAGCCTGGAGGATATGGTGCGGAAGTCCTCCGCCATCGTCCGCGCGCGCGTCGCCGGCTCATACGCCGCCCTAAACCGCGATGTCATCTACACCCACTACGAACTACAGGTACTGGACCGGTGGAAGGGTCCGGAGGCTGCGCGCCTCGACGTCGTGCTCCCGGGTGGAGTAGCCGGCGGCCGCCGGCAGACCTTCGCCGGTGCACCGCAGCTGGCTCCGGGGCAGGAATACGTCCTGTTCCTCTGGACCGGTCCGAGCGGACGCACGCACGTCATCGGCCTCTCGCAAGGCGTATTCGATGTGAAGCGAGGCGATGACGGTGAGATTCAGGCATTCAGGGGCGCGAACGCGGACCTGATGCTGGATCGGGCGGGCCGGCCGGTTCGGGATGTTGCGATGACGCTGCGGCTCGGCGATTTCCGCCAGCGGGTCACGAGGATCATGGGCAGACCAGGAGCCGCCCGATGAGGCGAGCACTCCTGATCGCCGCGGTGC
>DATMXS010000291.1:0-9981 GCA_035561355.1 Bryobacteraceae bacterium
CTCTTCGTCGTTCACCTGGAGCGCACCGCCTTTGGCGGTCGTGTCGTACCCGAGCGGGAGATTGCCGCCGATCCATTTCCCCTTCCGCCGGGCGGCGCGCATCTTGTCCCGGGTTCGCTCGGAGATCATCTCGCGCTCGAACTGGGCGAAAGAGAGGAGGATGTTGAGCGTAAGTCGGCCGAGCGAGGCCGTGGTGTTGAACTGCTGTGTAACCGAGACGAACGTGGCGCCGTGCTTGTCCAGCACCTCCATAATGCGCGCGAAGTCGAGGAGCGACCGCGTCAGCCGGTCCACCTTGTAGACGACCACGCAGGTCACAATCCCCGCGGCGATGTCGGCCAGCAGCCGCTTCAGCGCCGGGCGGTCCATGTTGGCGCCCGTGAAGCCGCCGTCGTCATAGTGCTGCGGAAGGACGGTCCAGCCTTCATGCCGCTGGCTGGCGACGAAGGCCTCGGCGGCCTCGCGCTGCGCATCGAGCGTATTGAATGCCTGGTCCAAGCCCTCGTCCGTCGATTTCCGGGTGTAGATGGCGCAGCGCACGGCGGCGCGGCTCGATGAGGCTGGGCGCAAGTTCCTGGGTGCACTCTCAGCTCGCAAGCGCCTTCTCCCTCGTGAGGCCGAAAAACACCGGGCCGTTCCACTTTGTTCCGGTGATCGCGTGCGCGACCGCGCTGAGAGATCGGAACCGCCGGCCTTCGTATTCGAAGCCGTCGTCGAGGACCTTCACGACGGCGGTTCGGTCCTTGAACTCCCGCACGAGAAGGGCCCCGGGCATGGGAATGCGCGCGTCGTCTTCGGGAATGACCGCGGTCGTCGCCGTCCGGTCCAGCGGAATTGCTTTCCGCCGCCGCGCGGCGTTCTCGCTGATGCGGACGCGCAACTGGGCGTCTCGAGCGATCGCCTGGGCGTACTCAATGGCCGACTGCGGCAGACCGCCGTCGCGGAATGCCTGCAAGTGCCAGGCGATCTTGCGGCGAAGATGCCCAGCATTCGAGACGGCGTGTTCGGCGCCGAAGAGGTTGCGGTGCAGTGCCTGCAGCTCTCCGGCGTCCGTCATCGCGAGGCGGGCGACGTCGATCTGCGGATGCGTGTCTGTGGATTTTGCCATCTGTTTTCTCTGTCCGTCAACACTGTTCATGAACGCTCGAAGGCTCGGGCTTATCAAGCTGTTCTCGGGGTTCTTTCAGAGGACTTGTCGGCACGCACCGCACGGCGGTGTGTCGGTGGTAGGCGGATGCGAGCAGGGCTGCAACCTCGGCGAACGCATCTCTAGCGAGCTCATCCTGGAACCGCATGTGATATCTCCAAAGCTGGTGGATGGAGCGAATCGTAGTGCGCGAGCTAGAGCTCTTCGCTCCTGTCAATAAATACTCGCGAGAGGTTCGAAACGTACTTCGCAGGTTAATCCGGCTGTCAATAAAATCCCCGTTGCGGGCGGTCTTTTTCCCGCGGACATTCAAGTACGACTGTTGTGATTCAGCATCGTGAAATGCTACGCTTGCCCTCACGATGCCCCGCACATCAGCACTAAGTCCGGAACTACTGAATGCCGCTCTGGAGGGATTGGAGAGTCAGCGGCAACGCCTGGATCAGCAGATCGCGGAGGTCAGGCGTCTGTTAGGGTCCACGCGAGGAGCAGGCCAGGCTCCAGCGACGGCCGAGGCCGCTCCGCGGAAGCGCACGATGAGTGCCTCGGCCCGGAAGCGAATTGCCGATGCCCAACGAAAGCGCTGGCAGGCGTTTCACAAGACGTCCGGCCAGGCCGAGCCTATCCGTAAACGGAGGCTCAGTGCTGCAGGGCGGCGAGCAATTGCCGAGGCTGCAAAGAAACGATGGGCGGCGGTGAGAGCGAAGAAAGAAGCTCAAGCCTAGCGGCACGACGGCGCAGAACGGCCGGAGTACACGTCGAGAACGTTCGATCCGGGACTCTGTCGGCATTCTGCGTGGCGGTGCCCCGATATTGGCCTGCGCGCCAGCCGGGCTGGCGCTCGATCCAGCAGTGACAGGATCTGCTCGTCCGTCTGCTTGTTGAGGGACCCACTCGGTCGCGCCCGGCCACAAAAACGTTCTTCCCTCCGAGGCCTCCAGGTAACGCCTTTTCGCGCTGACGCTACCTGCTCACCGCGTGGCCAGAGCGACTGTCAAGAGGGAACCGCAGGGGCGTGCGGGCGGGAAGTGGAACAACTGAGGGCGAGGACAGCTCAAGTTACCGGGCTTCCCGAGGGTGCATTGACACGGCTCTTGAGGAGGCGGCCCTGTCGCGGAATAGCCCGCAAGTGTCCTCGCGGACTCGGCCGGTTTCTTCCACATCACAGGACTCGACCGAGCTTCAATGAGGCCGCAACAGGGTCGTAACCAATACTACCATCCTCTTGAGCCGGACGCCCAAGAATCTTTTCGGTAGAGTCTTGTAGTTCTCGTCGACCCTGCCTAAAATGAGTCGAGCCTGGATGTCTACGAACACCCAGGCTCGAATTGACCAGCCGGATGCTGGCCACCTGACACCCGCATTATAACCGGCATCCGACGAGGAACAGCCAATGACTGCTTACCTTATCGTTTCGGACCCGGACAATCTCCGCAAAGCCGAAGCCTCGCTTAGGACTCTAATGGGCGGTGCCGTCCGCCCGTTCGCCTGGGGAGTGCAGTGGGCCGGCACCGCCGATCAACTGCGCTCCCACCTGACAAGACTGGCTCCGGGCGTGTCGCCGCTCTTGATCGCTGAAGTCTCAGGGGACGTTTCCGTCCTCTAACAACCCGCGCTGGCCGACGTTTCTCGCAAAACGCGCATTTCGGTCAGCGCGCAAGCCTAGCTTGTAATATGATTACCCCCTGCGTTCTCTATGCCAGAAACTCTGCCGCAGTTCTTCGAGCGGGTCACAGGTAAGGCGATTTTACCCTACCAGGCTCGGTACGCCTCCGAGCCATTTACATCAACGCTACTGTCGGTCCCAACTGGGCTAGGAAAGACCGACACAGTACTAATACCATGGTTGTACTCGGTCGCTAATCCGGGTATAGTCCGCCCCCCGTTGAGGCTGGTCTTCACTCTCCCCCGGTGCAACTTGACCGAGCAGGTTGCGGATATCGCGCGGGATCGGATAGAGCGGGCGGGTCTTGCTCGCGAAGTCGAGGTTCTTGAGTTAATGGGCGGCAGCAGCGATAACAAGCGGACTGCCGCCCCAGATAGACCCACAATTATCGTAGGAACGCAAGACATTCTCATCAGCCGCGCCCTGAATCGCGGCTACGCTCGCCGACCGTTTCGGTGGCCGCTCGATTTCGCGCTTCTAAATAACGACTGCCTCTGGATCTTCGACGAACTGCAGATCATGGATGACGCGCTTGCGACATCGACGCAGCTCGCGGCTTTCCGAGAGCAGTTCAACACATTCGGCGCTGTGCCGTGCGTCTGGATGTCGGCTACGGTGGATCCGCGCTGGTTGCGAACCGTGGATTTCGCTGCCTGTCTCAGTCGGCTTCGGACGGTTCGCCTGGATGCAGACGACCTTGCTACCAGGGTTGTGCAAGCGCGTCTGGAAGCTCCGAAGGAGCTATCCCCAGCACCGCAGCCGTGCGCTACTCCCGAAGGGTGCGCGGAGTTTGCAATCGCCCAGCACCGGGCAGGCGAGATGACGCTGGTCATAGCGAACACAGTTTCTCGAGCTCGGGCGATCGCACAGGCGATGGGTAAGCACGGCGTGGCGCCGCTCGTGCTTCACTCTCAGTTTCGGCAGCATGAGCGCACGCAGCAGTACACGGCGCTAAAGCAGCGTCCGCCGGAAGGCCGAATCATCGTCTCGACCCAAGTTATTGAGGCCGGAATTGACATCAGCGCGCACCGGATGATCACGGACCTCGCGCCATGGGCGAGCCTTGTCCAGCGTTTCGGCCGCGTCAACCGATACGGAGAGCTGACGGGCTCAGACATCTGGTATGTTGCTAACGCATCGCCTGCCGAGCACAAAGATTTCACTGCCCCTTACACGCCCGATGAGATTCACGCAGCGCGAAACATCCTGTCTGAATTGAAGTCCGCCAGCCCTGCCGACCTGCCCAAGGTTGAGTCCGCGCCGCTATGGAATAACGTGCTCCGGCGCGCGGACCTTCTGGATCTCTTCGATACGTCTCCGGATCTTTCCGGCAACGAAATCGACGTGTCCCGCTTCGTCCGGTCGGGAGACGATCGGCATTGCTATGTCGCGTGGCGCGAATGGGAAGGCGAGGCGCCCCCGGCCGACATGCCCCGTATCGAGGATCGCGAGTTGTGTCCGGCGCCCATCGGTGAACTACGCGATTTCATCAAGCGGACGAGCATCTTCGGATGGGACTTCCTCGAGCGGCGATGGAGGCCCGTCCCACGCGACCGATGCTACCCGGGAATCATCGCGGTCGCGCCGGCAAGCGGAGGGGGCTACGCGCCCGAACTGGGCTGGATGCCATCGTACAGGACAGCCGTCGCAAGTCTCGAGCCGGAAAATGCCGATGATCCCGAGGAGTCTTTCGATAGCGACGCGGGCTCACGCGTGACCTACACGCAGACGCTTCAGGACCACACGGACATGGTGATCCAGGAGACACGGACTTTGTTGACCGCGCTTGCCGCATTGGGCTTGGAAGCGCATGCCGCGGCCCTGATGGCCGCGGCTGGAAAGCACGATTGGGGCAAGGCGCACCCGGTGATGCAGGAGACCCTCCATAACTCCAACGATCCCGAGAAGTGGAGTCCGCTCCTGGCGAAGCAGGAGCGCAGCAAGGCGCGGTTTCGTCATAGTCAGCGATTCTTCAGGCACGAACTGGCAAGCGCGCTCGCCATGCTGGAGGCGGGCGAAGCGGAACTCGCTGCTTACCTTGCTGCCGCTCACCACGGTCGCATCCGGCTGACCGTACGTTCGATGCCTGGAGAGCGATACGCGGGCGGCACAGCAGTCATTCGGGGCATCAAAGACGGTCAGACGTTGCCGGCAGCCGAGATCGGCCAGGGCATCGCGGTTCCCGCGGTGACTCTCCGACTTGAAACCGCACAGGTTGGATCCGGACCGGGCGGGATACCGTCCTGGACCGAACGTGTTGTCCGCCTCAGAGACGCAATCGGCCCGTTTCGTCTAGCGTTCCTCGAGATGCTCCTCAGAATCGCTGACGAGCGAGCCAGCGAAGAGGCGGCAAGGAGGGCAACATGCAGGAAATGACACTGGAAGGGTGCGCGACGAGTCCGCTCGGCAGCTTCCTTAAAGCACTCGCGATCCTGCGGCTCGTCTCCGAACAGGCAGACACGGCTGCCCGCGGATGGTGGGACGGCGATCGCTTCCGCCTGCGTTCCGAACTGGACGAAAACGGCCTGATCGATTTCTTCCTCGACCGCTACGTTCCGACACCGATCCTAGCCCCCTGGAACGGCGGCAGCGGATTCTATCCAAAGGACCGCCAGGACGGAATCGCGGCAATCGAATCGTCAACTGCCCAGCGGTTTGAGGATTACCGTGCTGCCATCGCATTTCTCAAGGACCTGCCGGAAGTCCGGGCCGGTAAATCCCAAGACGAGGAAGAGCGGCGCTCCGCAATTCTTCGTGCCGCGCGCAACTGGCTGCCGGACTCGGCCGTGGAGTGGTTAGATGCTGCCGTCGGGGTCTCAGCGACGGGTAAGCGCGCTTTCGCTCCGATCGTCGGCACGGGTGGAAACGAAGGCCGCTTGGACTACACAAACAACTTCATGCAGCGGCTCGCGCAGCTGTTGATTGCTCCTGACTCGAACACGCCAGTCAGGCCGCTCCTCGAGAACGCGCTCTTCGGCACGCACACGGCGGGATTCCAGTCTGCTGCTACGGGGCAGTTCGACCCGGGCCGGGCGGGAGGATTCAACCAGGGACAAGGGATCGAAACGCCCGACATTCCCATCAATCCGTGGGATTTCGTGTTCACCCTGGAAGGTGCTGTCGCCTGGGCCAGCGGGTTGTACCGCCGGCACGGCGTCTCGTACGACTCCCTTCTGTGCAGCCCATTCACGGTGCGGGCCGACAGAGTAGGATTCGGATCGGCATCAAAGGACGAAGAGGCACGGGCCGAGATATGGGTGCCCGTATGGCCGCGACCCTCGCTGTACAGCGAGATAAAGGTCCTGCTGAGGGAAGGGCGCGCCAGCCTCGGGCAGAAACCCGCGAAGAGCGGTCTCGATTTCGCAGAGGCTGCGACCTCCTTAGGCGTCGATCGCGGGGTTGACCGCTTTGTGCGCTACAGCATCCTAATGCGGCGCGGCAAGAGTTACATAGCTCTGCCGGCCGGGAGTTTCCCGGTCGGATACCGCGGCATCAGCGACCGAGTCCGGGAGTTGCGAGCCGTCCTCGATTTGATGAGAATTACAGCGGAGGACCGCCGCGGCGTGGATGCGGCTGCTTACGAAGCGCTGCTGCACGGCGGCCCCGACAGACTCCGCGATCTCATTGCCGCCTTTGGCCGAATGGTCCAAGCCCTCGTCCGCAGCCGAGGCAAACTGTTCGTTCCGACCAAACTTCCGGCGACCCAGTGGATCGAGGATTGCGGCCCGGACGTCCCGGAGGTGCGCATTGCGGCTGCATTGGCTTCCATTCGCGATCGCGCTGCCGGGCCAATCCGCTCGAACCTGATGCGAAACGAGAACGAGTATGCATGGGTCGGTATCGGCTTCCCGGAACGTCTGATGTCCGTCATCGAAAAGCGTCTTCGGTCCTGGGGCGCGCCTGATTCAGGTTCAGAACAGACGGCGGCCGAAGGCCTGTTCACCGACCGCGGGCGAACTCCGTTCGGGGCGTCTTACGAACTCTGTCCGGGTGACGCGACATTGTTCATCGAACGCTCTGTGGACGATGAGCTGATCGAAGATCTGTTGTTCGCCTTTGTCTGTCTGAATTGGACCGAATTCCGCCCGCCCCGAGTGGCGCCGCCCGCTTCGGTGCTACCGATCTATGCTGTCCTCAAGCACCTCTTCCTCGGCTCTGCGGTCGAGGTGAATGGGGAGCGTAAGCACATTCGCCCAGATGCGCGCATATTGAGCTACCTCCGTAGCCGCAACGCGGAAGCGGCAACGGACGTTGCTCTGCGCCGTTTGCGCGTGGCCGGACTCAATCCTCTCAATGCCGACTACCGCGGCGGAGTCGATCCGCTGCGTTTGGCGGCATCGCTTCTGATCCCAGTGCGGGCAGGAGATCTGCAGAGGCCAGTTCTCAACGAAAGCATGGAAGAAGTGTACTCATAGGAGCTCATGATGGATTGGAAGAACCTACTAAATTCTCCTCGTGTTCTGCTCGTGGCTGATCTTGAGCCCGCTCTTGGACAACGATTCCAGCCTACCGGCTTCGCCGATCTGGGAGCCGCGGAATACGCGACGCCGGACGGCTCGAAACGGATGCTGCTCGTAGAGAGCGCGCAGTCGGTTGCGAACCGGCTGGAGAAGACCTGCCTCGACGGAGACGGGCCTGACATTGCTCCGGACCTCAGCGGGCTGCCCTATGTGGCAGCTACTCTCAGAGGACCGGAAGGTACGGTACGAACGAGTTCGCTCGTCGAAGCGCACCGTATCGGCTCGCCGTATTTCCTCTTGAACAAGCAGTTCAAGTCTACCGTTGCCGATCGGATGGCCTACAATGCGAAGCGTCCGCTCGACTGGAAGAAGATATATGAAACTCTGTTCCATTACGATCCGAACAGCCTGATTCACGGCGTGTTCCTGTCGCTGTTGGAGGGCGGAAGGGTTCGGACGCCGCGTGCACTTACCGGGTTCATCGAGGCTGAGAACGTCCAACCCGTAGTCTCGGGCGGCGTAAAGAACAGCCCTGTCGATCCCAAGGGCGAGTTGCAGGTGGCCGACTCGGATCCCGGTGAGAAGGGCATCTACAGCAACGTTCCGTACGCGCGCGTGGAATATGTTGCCTCCAGCATCACCGCATATTTCAACCTCGATCTCGCGTTGATCCGGGGCTATGGCCTGCCCGAAACCGCTACGCATCTTCTGATGGCCCTGGCGCTGTTGAAGGTCAGGCGATTCCTTGGCGCGCACCTGAGGCTCCGGACTGCTTGTGACCTCCGCCTCAGGGCCGATGTCCGGTCCAAGGCCCCCATCGGATTCGTTCTTTCCGAGGAATCCGTTCTGCTCGAAGACGTCAAGAAGGGGATCGCCGGCTGCGGCGAGCTCTTTGCGAAGCCCCCAGTGACCGAATTAGAGACCGTCGTGAAGATCGTCCGGAAGAAAGAGGACCAAGCCGCGGGGGCGTCTGCATCATGACGTGCATCCGCCTTCGTTTCCCAGCGTCGCGCTACCATGCGAATCCCTGGGGGCGGCACGTGAACGAGGGAATCGCGGAGTGGCCGCCCTCTCCGTACCGGCTCCTAAGGGCCTTGTACGACACGTGGCGAAGGAAGTGCCCGGATGTCCCGGAAGAGCGCGTAAGCAGTGCACTTGCTTTGTTGGGCGCCCGAGAGCCACGGTTCGGACTTCCGGCGGCTGTCGCATCTCACACACGCTCGTATTTGAGCAGCAACGGCGAGGATCCGTCAGACAAGAGCCTCATTTTCGACGCATTCGTGGCGTTGAACCGTGGCTGTGCACCTTGCTTCATCGTGTGGCCCGACCTGACCTTATCTCCGGAAGAGCGCGAGACTCTCGGTCAGCTACTCCAGAACCTCAACTACCTGGGCCGGTCCGAGTCGTGGGTGGAGGCTGATCTGTTCGACGGAACGCCGAAGCCGGATTACTGGTGCGACCCGCTGTCCGATCCCGTCCGGGGCGGCGCTCCGGTTCCGGTGGCGTGCGTGGTGCCGCCGGAGAAGTACGCCGCCAAGCAACCGTGGTTCGATGCCCTGACTGTCTCAACCACCGACATGCTGAAGCGAAAGGAGAGCGCTCCACCGCTGCTGCGCACCGTTCGGTACGTTCGGCCCGAGCGGGCGCTGGTGACCCACCCAGTGATTCATCGGGTCAGAGTAGAGCCCTCAGAGCGGGCGGTGCTACTTTCCCTGAGCTGCACAGTGCTTCCCCTCGCAACCGCGACGATCGAGGTTGCCGAGCAGATCAGGGTGAGACTGATGGGCGCGCACCGAAAAAGGATGGACAACGACCCTTCCCGGGTCTCGCCTCTATTCAGCGGCAAGATCGGCGGAAAGAAGCGCCTGGACCACGGGCACATCTTCATCCTGCCGCTGTCCAATGATCGCGGCAGAATCGACCGGATCTTGCTATTGAGCAAAAGCAGGGCGTTCACTCGTCAGGAGTTGGACGCAATCGGAGGAGTCGATCACCTGAGGTTCAGCTACGAGCAGCCTGTTCGGTGCGTCATTTCCTGGCAAGGCTCCTTGGACGATCCAGTCATCCGGTCAAACGCAACGTGCGCGGTCAGCGCGACGCCGTTCGTTACTGTCCGGCATATGCGGAAGGGCCGCGAGCTCGAGAAGTTCCTCACCGATGAGGTCAGGAGAGAGTGCCGCAACCTTGGGATCCCTGAACCGTCTGCAATCGAGATGCTTCCTCGACCCGCCCGGAGTCTGTTCGAATCTGTCGAGTTCAGGCGCAATCGCAGAGACGATCCGCCACGTCCCGGATGGGCATTTCGGCTGACCTTCTCTGAGCCCGTGATGATGCCTTTCAGCCTGGGCTACGGATGCCACTTCGGGCTGGGCCAGTTCGTTGCGAAAGGGTAAGGTCACTCCATGCGCTCCTCTTACCTCGTCTGTTACGACATCTCGGATGACAAGCGGCTCCGCAAGGTGTTTACGACGATGCGGGGGTTCGGGGGCCACTTACAGTACTCGGTATTCGAATGCCAGTTCACTCCGATGGATTTGGTGCGGTGCAGGACGGAGCTGGCGAAACTTATCAACCAGAACGAGGACCAGGTGCTGTTCGTGAACCTCGGGCCGTCGGAGGGCCGCGGCGACCGCGTCATCACGGCCCTCGGCAAGCCCTACACGCCCCTGGATTCCTCCTGCATCGTCGTGTGATCCCATGAGCGCACT
>DATMXS010000292.1:0-10156 GCA_035561355.1 Bryobacteraceae bacterium
ACCTGGAACTGTTCGAGCCTGTCTTTACCGACGCCGCCGCCCAGAAGGATTGGACCCTGATCGGCGTGCTTGACCGCACCCTCACCGGCATGGGCGCGCGCCTGCTCCGCGCCCGCCTGACGCGGCCCTCGCTCGAGCGCGCCGAAATCGAAGCGCGCCTCGACGCCCTGACGGAGTTCCACCGCGAAACAATTCTCCGTGGCGAAGTCCGCAAGCTACTGGCCGGCGTGCTCGACATGGAGCGCCTGCTCGCCAAAATCACTCTCGGCACGGCGGGTCCTCGTGAGGTCTTTTCGCTCGGGCGCTCGCTCGCTGCGGTGCCATCGTTGAAGCAGGCGTTGGGCGAGCGCGCCTCAGTTCGCGCTCTGGACATTCAGGAGCGCCTCGACGAAGTGGCCGACGTGCGCGAACGTATTCTCGGCGCCATCTCCGAGAATCCTCCGGTAAGCCTCACGGACGGCGGCACAATTCGAGACGGATTCCACGACGGGCTGGACGAGCTTCGCGATATCAGCCGCAACTCCAAACAATACGTCGCGCAAGTGGAAACGCGCGAGCGAACGCGCACCGGCATCGGGTCGCTGAAGGTCCGCTTCAACAACGTCTTCGGCTATTACATCGAAGTCTCGAACGCCAACCAGCACCTCGTCCCAAGCGACTACGACCGCAAGCAGACGCTCGTCAATGCCGAGCGGTTCACCACCCCGGAACTGAAGGAACTGGAGACGAAGATCCTCGCCGCGGAGGAGAAGATTCTCGAGATCGAGAAGACCCTCTTCGCTGAAGTGCGCCTGTATGCTGCGTCCCAGGCGGCGCGCATCCGCGCCACGGCCGCCGCCATCGCGGAACTCGACGTCACCGCCGCACTCGCCGATGTCGCCGCCCAGGGCCACTACGCGCGCCCCTGCTTCTCCGATTCCGGCGAATTGAAGATCGTCGCCGGCCGCCATCCTGTCATTGAGAAGCTCACCGAGCGCGACGCCCAACGTTTCATCGCGAACGACCTTTACCTGAACGACTCCTCCGAGTACATCGCCGTCATCACCGGCCCGAACATGGGCGGCAAGTCCACATACCTGCGCCAGGCCGCAATCATCGCAATCCTCGCGCAAGCCGGGTCCTGGGTTCCTGCGGAATCCGCGCTTCTGCCCATTGTGGACCGCGTGTTCACCCGCATCGGCGCGAGTGACAATCTCGCCCGTGGCCGCTCTACGTTCATGGTGGAGATGACCGAGACCGCGGTGATTCTCAACACCGCCACCGCTCGCTCTCTCATCGTGCTCGACGAGATTGGCCGCGGCACCGCTACGTTCGACGGCCTCGCTCTCGCCTGGGCGGTGATCGAATATATCCACGAGCGCATCCACGCCAAAACGCTCTTCGCTACGCATTACCACGAGCTCACGGAGTTGGCCGGCCAGATGACCGGAGTCCGCAATCTGCGCGTCTCCGTCAAGGAGTCAGGCGACCAGATCATCTTTCTGCGCAAAGTGGAACCCGGCGCTGCCGACCGCAGCTACGGCATTGAGGTCGCCCGTCTCGCCGCGCTCCCCGCCGCCGTCATCGAGCGAGCGCGCGAGATTCTTGCGTTCCACGAACGCTCCGAGCACGAGGTTTCTGAGGAGTTGACGCCCGGCTCCCGGCCGGTCCAGATCGCCCTGTTCGAGCCCGTCAACTACGACATCGCCGAGCGCATCCGCCGCCTCGATCTCGACAACACCCGCCCCATCGAGGCGCTGCGCCTGCTAGCCGAGTTACAGGGCGAGCTCAGGCGCAAGTAAGTTTCCGGCGTGGACTTAGGCCCGCGCTGCGGCATAGGATGATTCATGCGCGTTTGCGGCATCATGAGCGGCACCTCACTCGACGGAATTGACGTCGCTATCGTGGACATCAGCGGGCAGGCCCGCGTCCGTACCGTCGCCTTCCGCACAACTCCTTACCCGGACCCCCTGCGCGAGGCGCTGCTGGCCGTCTCAAACACCGACACCCACACCGCCTCCATCGCCCGTCTGCACTTCCTGTTGGGAGAACTCTACGCGCGCGCAGTCCGCGAGACCTGCCGCCGCAAAGGCGTGCCGCTCGAATCCATCGAGCTGATCGGCTGCCACGGCCAGACCATTTTCCACGAGGGGACGCCCGTGGATGTCCTGGGCACGAAGATCGCCAGCACGCTCCAGATCGGCGAGCCCTCGGTCATCGCCGAACGGCTCGGCATCCCGGTGGTCGCCGATTTCCGTCCCCGCGATATTGCGGCCGGCGGCAGCGGCGCGCCCCTGGTGCCGTTCGTCGACTACCTCCTGCTCCGCTCGCCCCGCAACGGCCGCGTCGCACTCAACATCGGCGGAATTGCGAACCTCACCGCGATCCCGCCTGCTGCCAAGCCCGAGCAGGTATTCGCCTTCGACACCGGCCCTGGCAACATGGTCATTGACGCCCTCGTGGTTCGTCACACCAACGGCAAACTTCGCTACGACAAGGACGGCCGCATCGCCCGGTCGGGTCACGTAAACAGGGCGCTCCTGGCCGAGTTGCTGTCCGCGCCCTATTACCGGCGCAAGCCGCCGAAGTCCGCCGGACGCGAACAATACGGCATCGAGTTCGTTGATCGCCTCCTCAGGAGCAGCTTCCCTCTCCCGGACCTGATCGCCACAGCTACGGCGCTCACGGCGGCCAGCATCGCAGCGGCCATCGGGAAGTTCGTCCGCCCAAAGATGAGTGTGGACGAGCTGATCGTCTCCGGCGGCGGCGCACACAATCCGGAAATCATGGGCCACCTCACGGCTCTGCTGCCCGAAACGGCCATCGCAACGTCGGCCGATTACGGCATCGATATCGACGCGAAAGAAGCGATCGCGTTCGCCATCCTGGCCCGTGAGACCTGGCGCCGCAAGCCGTCGAATCTCCCCACCGCCACCGGTGCGCGCCACCATGCCGTTTTAGGCAAAATCATACCAGTGGAGCGGCCATGAACGATCGCAGAAGCGTATTGAAAGGTTTGGCCGGGCTCGCGGTGTTGTCCAACCCTGCCCTCGGACAACAGAAGGTGGCCCGGAACCCCGGCTTCCGAATTCAGCTTGCGCTCAACGTCTACTCCTTCAATCAGCCGCTCCGCAGCGGCGCGATGACCCTCGAGGACGTCGTCGATTACTGCGCGCAGCACGGCATTGACGCCCTGGACGCAACCGGCTACTACTTCCCGGGTTACCCGAAGGTCCCGTCAGACGAGTACATTTACCGGCTGAAGCGGAAGGCTTTCGTCAACGGCGTTAAGGTCATCGGCACCGGCGTCCGCAACAACTTCGCCGTGCCTGACCCCGAAGCGCGCCGCCGCGACGTTCAACTCGTGAAGGACTGGATCGAAGTCGCCGGCAAACTCGGCGCGAGCGTTATCCGCGTCTTCTCCGGCAGCAAAGCGCTGGACGCTGGCGCCTTCGACCGCGCACTCGAGTGGATGGTCCCGGACTTCAAGGAGTGCGCAGCCTACGGCGCGAGCCGCGGCGTCATCGTCGGCTTACAGAACCACGACGACTTCCTGAGAACCGCCGCCGAGACC
This sequence comes from Bryobacteraceae bacterium, assembly GCA_035561355.1. GTDB lineage: Bacteria > Acidobacteriota > Terriglobia > Bryobacterales > Bryobacteraceae > DATMXS01. The sequence continues at coordinate 3,554 of DATMXS010000292.1, forward strand.
ATCCGAGTCGTCGAGGCGGTCAACTCCGAGTGGTTCGGAGTCATTCTCGACATCGGCAGCCTGCGCCAAGGCGATCCATACGCCGAAATCGAACGGCTCCTACCTTATGCCGTTTCCTGGCAGCTCAAGGAAAACGTCTGGTACGGCGAAAAGGAGACTCCAACCGACCTCGCCAAAATCAGGACCATCATCGAAAAGGGCGGCTATCGGGGCTACGTGCCCATCGAGACGCTCGGCGAAGGCGATCCAAAGATAAAGGTTGCCCGCTTCCTCGATCAGGTCAGAAGGGCGTTCGCCGTTTAGTCACGATCTCGGAGGTTACGCAACGAGTGATCGACACCGGCGAGGAGCTTGGGAATATCGGTCCGTTCCAGACCAGCCGCTCAGGCCTCGTTAACTTCTCGCGTCCACCCAAATCCGTACTAGACAATCCATCAACTCTGGTGTACTTTCGTGCTAACCAGCTCGTCCCCGCCTGTTCAGAGCCGGGAAGACAGTCACACAGGAGCCTATGCATCGAACACTACTACTCGCCGCCGCTCTCGGCGTCTTCGTTTCCGGGGCGATCGCCCAGGAAGCCGTTTCGCACATAGTCGTGCTGAAGGAGGGGGCGGACCTCCGCGGGTTCGCGCAGCCGGGCGCGCTTCCGCCGGGTTTGGCAGCCCAGGACCGGGGCGTCGTCGGCGCGGTGAGGTTCCTGGAACAGGCGCACGGATTCGCCGCCGATCATGTCTACAGCCACGCGATCCGCGGTTTCGCCGCTCGGCTGACAAACCGGCAGGTCGAGGACCTCAACAATAGCTCGATCATCGAGTACATCGAGTTGGACGGCGAGATGAAAGCTATTGCCCAGGCCCTGCCGTGGGGCATCGACAAGATCGACGCGGATGTCAGCTCAACGCTCGCGGGGAACGGTTCGGGGACTGTCGCGAACGTAAATGTGTACGTCATCGACACGGGGGTTTCGGTAACGCACCCGGATCTGAACGTCGTGCAGCACCAGAACTTCGCCGGCGGCCCGAACGACGACTGCAACGGGCACGGCAGCCATGTGGCCGGCACGATCGCAGCGCGCGACAACACGACGTATGTAGTAGGAGTCGCCCCCGGCGCTCCGATCACCGGCGTGAAAGTGCTTGGATGCAGCGGGTCCGGCTCGACTTCAGGTGTCATCGCCGGCGTCGATTGGGTCACCGCCAATGCGAGGAAGCCCGCCATCGCCAACATGAGCCTCGGCGGGGGCGCCTCCACCGCGCTCGACCGGGCCGTCCAGAACTCCGCCGATTCCGGCGTGTTCTACGCACTGGCTGCCGGCAACGAAGGCGCGGACGCATGCACGAAATCGCCGGCACGTGCGGGCGCCGGCACCAACAACGGCATCATGACGGTGGCTGCTGTCGATTCGAGCGAACGTGAGGCATCCTGGAGCAATTACGGCTCCTGCGTTGACATTTGGGCGCCTGGCGTCAGTATCCTCTCAACCTACAAAGGGACCGGCACGAAGACGCTCTCCGGCACATCCATGGCCAGTCCGCACGTGGGCGGCGGCGGTGCGCTGTACCTCTCGGGCCATACCAGCGCTTCGCCAAGCAGTGTGGAACAAACTCTTAAGGGTGCCGCAGTCAGCACGCCTACGAGAAGCAAGGACGGGAAAGCAATCACCCGGCTGAGCGTCGTCGGCTTCTAGCAGCCGCTTCTCTCACATTACGGAACAAAACCGGCCTCCACGCCGTAATCGGTTGTGGAGGCCGGGTTCGTCTTGCAGGCCCGGAACAAACATGTTTTGCACGCGATGTGGACAGAAACTGTTCGACACCGCACGGTACTGTGAACGGTGCGGCACCGCGACACGCGTCGAGGAAGCCCCTGGCGCGCCGCCCGCGGAACCGGAAGCCCCGGTCTATGTGGCACCCGCAGGCCTGAGCCGGCCGCTGGCGCGGAAGAAGATCGCCGGAGTCTGCGCCGGGTGCGCCCGCTACTTCGGCGTGGACGTCACCCTTATGCGACTTCTCTGGGTGGCCGCGGCAATCTTCTCGGGTGGCCTCGCCGTCATCGTTTACATCGTGGCGTGGTTTCTGATGCCGGCGGACTATTCGCCGCAATACGCGGTTTGACGCACGCGGGTATGCCCGGCCTGGCGAATGGCCGGGCATGCCCCAACCGCTACGTTGTTGTATTCAGAACGGTTTCGCGTTTGCTTTCGTATGCCGTGATCGCCTCGGCCTCACCGAGTATGTACCCCAGTTCGTCCACTCCGTTGAGCAAACAGTGCTTCGAAAAGCCGTCGATCGGGAACTCCACTGCCGTGCCGTCGGCCAGCGTGAGCGTCTGCGATGCCAGGTCGATCGTGACGCGCTGATCCGGATCGGCGAATAGCTTCGCGTGTGCTTCGCGCGGCACGATCACCGGGACCAGGGAGTTCTTAAGTGCATTCCCGCGAAAAATGTCCGCGAACGAAGTGGAAACTACCGCCCGGAACCCGAATTGGACCAAAGCCCAGGGCGCGTGCTCGCGCGAGCTTCCGCAACCGAAGTTGTCGCCTGCCAGTAGGATCTCGATGCCCTTTGCGCGCTCCGTATTCAGAATGAAGTCCGGCTTCGGCCTGCCCTCCGCGTCATAACGCCAGTCATAGAAAAGCTGGTCCCCGAGCCCCTCTTTCGAGATCGTCTTCAAAAATCGCGCCGGAATGATCTGGTCCGTATCGACGTTGTCGATGGGGAGCGGCAGGAGCCGGCTTTCAAGCTTCTCGAACGGCTTCACAGGTACCTCCTCGGATCGGCTACGGCGCCTTCTATGGCGGCGGCGGCGGCGGTCAGCGGGCTGGCCAGGAACGTGCGCCCTCCCTTGCCCTGCCGGCCTTCGAAGTTGCGGTTGCTTGTGGAGACGCTGTACTCGCCAGGCGCAAGCTGGTCGCCGTTCATCGCGATGCACATCGAGCAGCCGGGCTCGCGCCAGTCCGCGCCGGCCGCGCGGAACACCTCGTGCAGTCCTTCCGCCTCGGCCTGCTTCTTGACTTCGACCGACCCCGGAACGATCATCGTGCGCACCCGCGGGCTCACCTTTCGGCCCTTCAGGATGCGCGCGGCCTCGCGAAGGTCGCTGATCCGCCCGTTCGTGCAGCTTCCGATGAAGACCGCATCGACCGATCGGCCCAGCAGCGGCTTACCGGCTTCGATCGCCATGTACTTCAGAGCCTTCGCAACCGAGTCGCGTTCGATCGGGTCGGCATAGGAACCGGGCTGCGGCACCGCTGCCGTCACCGGGATGCCCATCCCCGGGTTGGTTCCGAACGTAATCATCGGCTCCAACACGGCTGCGTCGAGCGCTATTTCGCGGTCGTACCCGGCGCCCTCGTCGGTCGGCAGCGCCTTCCAGCGCGCCAGCGAACGCTCCCAATCCGCGCCCTTCGGCGCGAACGGCCGGCCGCACAGGTACTCGAAAGTCGTGTCGTCCGGCGCAATCAAACCCGCCCGGGCGCCGCCCTCGATCGACATGTTGCACACCGTCATCCGCTCTTCCATCGAGAGCCGGCGGACGGCTGTCCCTGAGTACTCGAGCACCGCCCCCGTCCCGCCGCCCACGCCGATTTTCGCGATCAGCGCGAGAATAATGTCCTTCGCCGTCACGCCGCTGGCAAGCGTTCCATCAATGCTCACGCGGAACGTCTTCGGCCGGGTCTGCAACAGGCACTGCGTCGCGAGCACGTGCTCCACTTGGCTCGTCCCGATTCCGAAGGCGAGCGCTCCGAATGCCCCGTGAGTTGCGGTGTGGCTGTCGCCGCACACAATCGTCATGCCCGGCTGCGTCAGCCCCTGCTCCGGGCCGATCACGTGCACCACGCCCTGTTTGCTGCTGCCAATCGACTGGCAGGGGATCCCGAACTCGCGACAGTTCGTCTCGAGCTGCTCCACCTGCTTGCGCGCGATCTCATCCATGATCGGCAGCGAGCGGTCATATGTCGGGACGCTGTGGTCCGCGGTCGCGAACGTCAGGTCCGGCCGCCGGACCTTCAGCCCCCGCTCGCGCAAGCCCTGAAACGCCTGCGGCGAGGTCACCTCATGCACGAGGTGCAGATCGATGTAAATCAGTGTCGGAGCGCCGGGACGTTCGCTGACTACGTGCGCGTCCCAGACCTTTTCGATGATGGTGCGAGGTTGCATTGCCCTTCTCTTATCCGATTGCCGCAAGTACGGCATCGCCCACTTGTGCCGTGGTCGCCGGTGCTCCGGCGGGCTTCAGGTCCGCCGTGACGCGCCCCGAGTCCAGCACGGCTTCCATGGCGTTCTCCACGGCGGTCGCTTCCTGCTTCAGCCCGAAGCTGTACTCGAGCATCGCCGCCACAGACCCGATCGCGCCCAACGGATTCGCTTTATTCTGCCCTGCGATGTCCGGCGCCGAGCCGTGTACAGGCTCGTATAGCCCGCGCAGCGCTCCCGAGGCCGTCCGATCGCCGATGGACGCCGAAGGCAGCATGCCGATCGAACCGGCCAGCACCGCGCCTTCGTCGCTCAGGATGTCGCCGAACATGTTCTCCGTCAGGACGATGTCGAACCGCTTGGGGTTGAGCACAAGCTGCATCGCGCAGTTGTCCACCAGCAGATGGTCCAGCGCAACATCCGGAAACTCGCGCGCGATCTCGACCACCACCCGCCGCCACAACTGCGAGTTCTCGAGCACGTTCGATTTATCGACGCTGGTCACCTTCTTCCGCCGCGCCCGCGCAAGCCCGAAGGCCATCCGCGATACGCGTTCGATCTCCGGACGCGTATAGACCATCGAGTTCACCGCGCGTTCCTCCGCGCCCTCGCCCGTGATGCCGCGGGGAGTGCCGTAGTAAATGCCGCCGGTGAGCTCACGGACAATGATCATGTCCGTGCCCTCGACGCGATCGTTCTTGAGCGGCGACGAGTCGATCAGGGCTTTGTACGCCCGGACCGGCCGAAGATTCGCATACACCCCGAGCGTCTTGCGGATGCCGAGCAGGCCCGCTTCCGGCCGTTGTGACGGCGGGAGCGAGTCGAACTCCGGCAGCCCCACGGCGCCCATCAGCGTGGCGTCCGCTTCGAGTGCAAGGCGGCGAGTCTCTTCCGGGAACGGCGAGCCCGTCTTCTTGATAGCGATCCCGCCCAGCAGGGCTTCCTGAATGCGGACGGCGTGGCCGTACTTTTTCGCGACGTGCTCGAGGACACGGACGGCCTGGCAGGTGACTTCTGCGCCGATCCCGTCACCGGGTAGCGCGAGGATGTTGAGATTCATGGGAAACTTCGACGGTAACACGCCCGCGTTGCATTGCGACGGGCTCCACGGCGGGACGCCAGGTCCCTGGGCTAATCCGCAGCGGCGGCGAGCGCCTTGCGGTCCTCGATAATAGCCGTAATCTCCTCGTCGAGGACGCCCTTCTTCCGGTCCGCTATCGCGATGAAGCGCTGATATACGTAATCCAGTTCCTCACGGGTGAGGTTCTCGTACCCGAGGTCCTTGCAGCGCTGATTGAGGGCGTGGCGGCCACTGTGCTTGCCCAGCACCAGCCGGCTCTCAGGCACGCCTACCGATAGGGGATCCATGATCTCGTAGGTGGTGCGCTCCTTCAGGAAGCCGTCCTGGTGAATGCCCGCCTCATGCGCGAACGCGTTACGCCCGACGATCGCTTTGTTGGGCTGCGGGCCAAAACTGATCAGTTCGGAGAGGAGCTGGCTGGCGGGGAACAAATGCTCGGTCACGAGGCCGGTCGAGAACGGCAATACATCCTGCCGCGTCCGGAACGCCATCGCTACTTCCTCGAGCGCGCAGTTTCCGGCGCGTTCGCCGATACCGTTGATCGTGCATTCGATCTGCCGCGCTCCCGCCTGTACGCCGGCGATCGAGTTCGCCGTCGCGAGTCCGAGGTCGTTGTGGCAGTGAACGCTGATGATGGCCGAATCGCCGATTGCGTCCGCCACCTGCTTGATGAAACGCCCGAACTCCTCCGGGACCGAGTAGCCGACGGTATCCGGCAGGTTCACCGTCCGCGCGCCGGCCGCGATCACGGCCTTGCATACTTCGATGAGGTAGCCCACGTCGGTTCGCGTGGCGTCCTCCGCCGAAAACTCCACGTCGTCCACGTAGCGGCGTGAGAGTTCGACGGCCGCGACCGCCTCCTCAATCACCTGCTGGCGGTTCTTGCGCAGCTTGTGCTTGAGGTGAATATCGCTGGTTGCGATGAACGTATGGATCCGCGGCCTGCGTGCTTTATCCAGAGCGCGGGCGGCCCGTTCGACATCCATTGTGCAGGACCTGGCGAGTGCCGCCACCTGCACCCACGGGAACTCCCGGCTGATCGTTTCGACCGACTCGAAATCGCCTTCGGAGGCGATTGGAAAGCCCGCCTCGAGGATGTCTGCGCCGAGCTCCACGAGTTTGCGTGCCATCCGAAGCTTCTCCGGCGGCGTCATGCTGCAGCCCGGCGATTGCTCGCCATCTCTCAAGGTCGTGTCGAAGATATATACGCGATCAGACATTCCTGTTTTGCCTGTTTAAATTCCGCCCACGCTCTGGCTGGATTGCACCCCCGGCGGCCTGTTTCTCCGCAGCGGGTACATGGTCAATTATCGGAGTTGCTTCACC
>DATMXS010000293.1:0-6465 GCA_035561355.1 Bryobacteraceae bacterium
TCCGAAGAATCTGCTGCGGCCCGGGCAATTCGTTCGAGTCCGTGTCACGTCGGGACAGCGTCCGGATGCCGTCCTGGTGCCTCAAACAGCAATCCAGGAAATTCTCGGCGCCACCAGCGTAATGATCGTGGGCCCGGGCAATAAGGTTGCGCAACGCACCGTGACCACCGGGGACACCTACCAGAACCTGATCATTGTGACGCAGGGGCTCAACGGCGGCGAGAGCGTCATTGTCCAAGGGCAGCAGAAGGTCAGGCCGGGCATAACGGTCAAGCCCCAGGCCGCAGCCGCTGGTCAGGAGTCCGGTCAAACGAACGCCGGTCAGGCGATGTCCGATCAGGCGAAGTAGGAGGTTCGTTTGAACTTCTCGAAGATTTTCATCGAGCGCCCGGTACTGGCGATGGTGATGTCAATTGTGATCGTGCTCGCCGGCGGGGTGTCGATGTTTTCTCTCCCCATCGAACAGTACCCGAACATCACTCCTCCTACCGTGCAGGTTTCCGCGAATTACGCGGGTGCGAGCGCCGACGTCATGGAGCAATCCGTAGCGATTCCGATTGAACAGCGGGTGAACGGCGCCGAGAACATGATTTACATGTCCTCGCGCAGCACGAATGCCGGCAGCTACTCGCTCACATGCACGTTCGCGGTCGGCACGGACGTCAACGTCGCCGCGATGGACGTTCAGAACAGGGTTCAGCAGGCGCAAGGCGACTTGCCCGCGAATGTGATCACTACGGGAGTGACGGTTCGCAAGCGCTCGCCGAGCATGCTGCTCATAGTGACTCTGTACTCGCCCGACCGCAGTTACGACCAGCTCTTTCTCGGCAATTACGGCTCCATCTATGTTCGGGATCCGCTCTCGCGCGTCGAGGGGGTAGGCGATATCCAGCAGTTCGGCGAGGAATACTCGATGCGGGTCTGGCTGGAGCCGGACAAGATGGCCGGTCTCGGCGTTACCGCAACCGACGTAGCCAACGCGGTCCGACAGCAGAACGTTCAGGCTCCCGCCGGCCAGATCGGGTCCATGCCTGCGCCGCAGGGCACCCAATTTCAGTACTCGGTATTGGCGCAAGGCCAGCTTACGCGCCCGGAGCAGTACCAGGACGTCATCATTCGTAACCTGCCGGACGGATCCATCCTGCGGCTGGGCGATATCGCCCGGACGCAGCTCGGGGCCATGCAATACACCACATTCTCGCGATTGAACGGAGTTCCCGCGACTTCCCTGGTCGTCTATCAGCTGCCGACCGCGAACGCACTCGCGACTGCTGAAAACGTCAGGGCCGCCATGGACCAGCTCTCGAACTCATTTCCTCCCGGCGTCAAATATCAGGTGACGATGGATTCCACGCTGTTCGTCACGCAGTCGGTGAGTGAGGTCGTGCGAACGCTGTTCGAAGCGATCGTGCTTGTCATTTTGGTCGTGTTCCTGTTTCTCGGGAATGCCCGGGCGACATTCGTTCCGATGCTCGCAATTCCCGTCTCCTTGATCGGAACGTTCGCGGCGTTTCTCATCCTCGGTTTTTCCATCAACACGCTGACCCTGTTCGGCCTCGTGCTCGCGATCGGACTGGTGGTGGACGACGCGATCGTTGTCGTGGAAGCGGTGGAGCACCACATCGAGGAGGGCCTGAATCCCAGGGAGGCCACGGAGAAGGCTATGAGCGAGGTCGGCGGGGCGCTCGTTGCGATCGCGCTCGTGCTGACCTCGGTCTTCGTTCCGGTGGCGTTCATGACCGGCATCACCGGACAGTTATACAGGCAGTTCGCTCTAACACTGGCGGTTTCCATCCTGATCTCCGCCTTGGTTGCACTGACGCTCACGCCCGCCCTCTGCGCGATGTTGCTGCGCCACCGCAAGCCCGGGCGGGGTCCGGTCGCGTACGTCATACGGAAGTTCAATACGTTCTTCGACCGCCTCACGAACGGGTATGTCAGCGCGACCGCACGTTTCATCAGGGCCTGGCCCGCCGCGATCGTTGGGCTTCTCGTAATCGTCGGGTTGATCTTCGTGCTTATCCGAGCCCTGCCCACAGGCTTTGTTCCCGAAGAGGATCAGGGCTACCTCCTGGCAGCCATCACTCTCCCGGACGGCGCATCGCTCGAACGTACCGACGAAGTCGTGCGACGGGCCGAGAGCACAGTGCGGAAACTGGACGGAGTACAGGACGTGGTCAGCATCGGCGGATTCAGCTTCCTGACACAGGCGATGCAGTCGAACGGCGCGAGCCTCGTTGTCAGGTTGAAACACTGGGACGAGCGCGGGCCGGAGCTTGCCGCTAAGAATGTCGTCCGGCACATCCAGGGCGCACTGGCCAATATGCCCGAAGCGATCGTGATTCCGTTCGTGCCGCCGTCCATCCCCGGCCTTGGCGTCTCGGGCGGCTTCCAACTCGAGATCGAAGACCGCACAGGAGAGAGCGTTGCCCAACTCAGCCAGGCCGCACAGAACTACGGCATCGCAGCCGCGCAGCGCCCGGACCTCATGAACGTGTTCAATACGTTTCGTACAAACGTCCCGCAGATCGCGATGGACATCAATCGCGATAAAGCGAGCACCCTCGGGGTTCCAGTCTCGAGCATCTTTGATAGCATGCAGACGCTTCTGGGCGGGCTGATCGTCAACAATTTCAATCGGTTCGGCCGCGTGTACCGCGTGATGCTGCAGGCCGAGCCGCAGTATCGAAACAAGCCGGACGACATCAGTGGAATCTACGTAAGGACGTCGGGGACGCAATCGCCGGGCGGACAAGCGGCTCCGGAAGCGGCACGAGGGCAAATGCCGGCCGGACAGATGGTGCCGCTGAGTACGCTCGTTTCCATACAACGCACCACGGGCCCCGATATCATTCAGCGCTTCAACCTCTACCGCTCCGCCGAAATTTCGGGTTCAGCGGCGCCGGGTTACAGTTCGGGCGAGGCGCTCGCGGCCGCCGACGAACTGGCCGCGTCGGTGCTCCCCGCCGGCATGGGTTATGAATGGGCCGGTGTTTCGTATCAGGAGCGAGAGGCGTCAGGCACTCAGGGACCGATCTTTGCGCTCGCGTTCAGCTTCGTCTTTCTCGTTCTGGCTGCGCAGTTCGAAAGCTGGATCGTGCCGCTGGCGGTCATCTTCGGGGTTCCGCTCGGTGTGCTCGGCGCCTTCGGCGGCATCTGGCTCCGAGGGCTGGTGAGTGATGTTTACGTTCAGATCGGCGTGGTGATGCTGATCGGGCTCACGGCAAAGAATGCGATTCTGATTGTCGAGTACGCCGCCTCCATCCACGCTCGCGGGCGGGACGTTACCGAATCGGCGTTAGAGGCAGCGAGGCTCCGATTCCGGCCGATCATCATGACCTCGCTCGCGTTCATCATCAGCATGGTCCCGCTCGTGCTCGCGAGCGGCGCCGGATCCGCCAGCCGCCACTCACTCGGCACCGCGGTGTTCGTGGGCATGATCTCGGCCACCCTGCTCGAGATCTTCTTCATCCCGGTGTTCTACGTCCTGATCGTACGGCTGGTCGCGCGCCTGCGGCGTTCACCGGCGCCCGTTCCCGAACCCGCACCCGAGGGCGGTGCGGCATGAGACTGCACGCGTCGCGCTGGATGCTGGTGCCGGCGGCTATGCTGTGCTGCAGTTGCACTGTCGGCCCGAACTATCGCCGGCCCCAGTTGTCCGTTCCGCCCGAGTATCGCAATCCCGCGGCTCCAGACGGCACCGCCCCGGAGCCCGCGTCATTCGGAGACGTCCGCTGGTGGGAGGTATTCGAGGACCCTGAGTTGCAATCCCTGCTGAAGACCGCCCTGGACCGCAACTACGATATCCGGATCGCTGCAACCCGGATCGAGCAGGCGGTTGCAAACGTCGGCATTGTTCGCGCCGATCAGTTTCCGAACGCCGGAGCCGACGCGGGATTCAGGCGCACTCGCGCATCCGGAGCCGGGTTTCCGTTTCCGGGCTTCAGCGGTTTCACGACCAGCGTCATCAACGTGACTCCCAGTGCCTCCTGGGCGCTCGACTTCTGGGGGCGGTATCGCCGCGCTACGGAATCGGCCCGCGCTCAGTTGTTGGCGAGCGAGAGCGCTCAACAGGCTGTCCGGGCATCGCTCGTGGCCGCCGTCGCGAATGCCTATTTTCGACTGCGGGAATTGGACCTCGAGCTGGAGATTACGAACAGGACGCTCGAAGCGTGGCGGACATCGCTGGTGCTGACTGTCATCCGGGAACAGGGCGGCGTCGCTTCGCTCGTCGATGTACGCCAGGCAGAGAGCCTTGTCACGACGGCAATCGCAGGCATCCCGCAGATCCAGCAGCAGATCGAGCAGACCGAAAACCTCATCCGGACGCTGCTGGGGGATAACCCTGGCACGGTATCGCGCGGTCTGCCGCTCAGTCAGCAGAAGATTCCGGCAATGCCGCCCGGCCTGCCGTCTTCGCTCGTGGCGCGCAGGCCGGATATTCGACAAGCCGAACAGACGCTGATCGCCGCCAATGCACAGATCGGGGTGGCGAGGGCGGCGTATTTTCCTAATGTCGTGTTCAGCGCGTATACCGGATACCAGGCCCCATCGCTCGATGAATTCTTCACAAAGCGAGGCTGGATATGGGGGCTCACGCCTACTCTGAACGTACCGATCTTTACAGCGGGACGAATCCGATCGTCGGTGCGCTTCACGGAGGCGCAGCGCGATGAAGCGGTATTGACGTACCAGCGGACAATCCAAGAGGCATTTCGGGACGTGTCTGATGCGCTGATCGGGTTTGCCAGAACGACGGAGTTCCGCGTCCAGCAACAGGTGCTTACAGAGACGTACCGCGATGCGGCGCGGTTGTCCGAAACGCGTTACCGGGGAGGCGTCACCACGTATCTGGAAGTTCTGGACAGCGAACGCAACGTCTACGGCGCCGAACTGACGCTGGCACGAGCCCAACTCAGCGAACTGACATCGCTCGTGCAGCTCTACAATGCCCTGGGGGGCGGCTGGCAGCAGTAAGAATGCGCCCGGCGCCGCCGGCAACGCAAACGGTGCCGCGACCGTGAAGGAGGGGAGGCGGCCTCTGCGGGGCTGAGCGCTGCCACTGCGCAGGACCTCGGCCGGGGCTGATACCGCCTTCACAAACAGCTCCATAACTCGCGGACCTCGTTGTGCTGTCGGCCAATCCGCTGGCCCACATCTCGAATGCACGGAAGATCGAGATGGTCACGGTGGGAGGCAAGGTCCTGATCGGGCCGAAGCAGTAGCAGCCGCACGCGCAGTCGTAGTTCTCAAACGTAAGAAGTACTTGTGCCCATAATCCGAATATGGGCACCGCGGGAGCGCACCCCGGACACAGGCCGCCGGAGGCCGTCGATAAAGTGGCGAGCGCAGCCGGATTGCGCGCAGTGGCGATCTTTGAAGCACTGAAGGGCATGGTTGTCCTGGCGCTGGGGTTGGGGCTGCTGGCGCTGCTGCATAAGGATGTCGAGCAAGCCGCGGAGAACGTTCTGCTCCACCTGCACATCAATCCCGACCGGCGTCTTTCACATGCAATACTCGACGCCGCTTCGCGCGTGACCGACGGCCGCCTGTGGGCGGTTGCCGGCGCCGCGACGGCGTATGCGGGTGTTCGATTTACGGAAGCGTGGGGCCTATGGCACCGGCGTGTATGGGCGGAATGGTTTGCGCTGCTTTCGGGAGCGCTCTACCTGCCCTGGGAGATCCTGAAGATCTTCGAACGCCCGAACTGGCTGCACGTGACGTTGCTCACCGGAAATATCGCAATCGTGCTCTACATGCTGTACATCCGGTTGCTGGCGTGCCGCCGCGTCCCCTGACAGTGAAAATCGGGGGGAGCGGGAGCGAGTCGCCGTTCGAGCACTGCCTCAAGCTCTTTGACGAACTCGTCAGTTCCGAGCGGCCGCCCGGCGCGTGGGGTGCTGCGTCGTATCTGTTCGGCATCAGCGTCCGCCGTCGCAGAGTCCAGGTAGTCCTGCCACGTAGAGGGCGTCCAGGCCGCAAGGTAAACGAGGCGCTAGGCATCGCCATCGAGGGTGTACTGCCGCGCGTTCCCGCGCTGGGTAACGTGGTGACAACGCGGGCGAAGCGGGCCATAAAGATGAAATGAGCGCAGGAGGCGAATGTTATCAGAGAATACGTCCCGTCTGGACTGCAGCAGTCCGGATTTCAAGCTGTCAGTGGCGCAACGGATCGCCGGCGGCGAAAGCGTCAGTGCGCTGCACCACTAGCTCGGCATCAAGCGTAGCGTGCTGTACCGCTGGCGGGATGCCTATCTCAAGGAAGGCGCCCGGCGGGGTGCAGCGGTCGAAGGCGCCGGAGGATCCGGCGGTGGCGAAGATTGCTGAGTTGGAGCGGAAGGTCGGCCAGCAGGCCCTGCAAATCGATTTTTTGCGAGGAGCCTTCAAGCGGGTAAAGGAGTTACGCCAGAAGAGCATCGCGTTTGGCGGAACGGCATCTACGGAGAGATCCGGCGAATGATGCAGC
>DATMXS010000294.1:0-2207 GCA_035561355.1 Bryobacteraceae bacterium
GGCCAGAGCAGCATGTGCGGGAAGCGCGCGTGCTTGTAATGCGTCGGACCGACCATCCAATCTGAACGGCCGTAGAAGAACAGCACCGGCGCGGAGATGAAGGGCGTGAACTGGGCATAGTCTTGCCAATACTCCTTGACCCCCAGGGCTTTGCTTTCGAAGTCCTTGTTCCAATCGGGCAGGTCGTCGAAGGTGGCATCCATCAGTTTCTTCTTATCGAGAGAGGCGTAGCCGAGCTTCCAAAAGAGGTCTCGGTCTCGGAGTAGCCCGAACACGGCGGAGACTCGTTCGATGAGCCGGGCCGATTCATCCGTGCAGGGCCGCGGGGGCACGGCGCCCAACATGGAACAAGCGTGGGGCAGCACTTCGGCGGCAATCGCGTTGATGTTCAGCCCGCAATTGATCATAAGCAGGCCCTGAACCACTTCCGGATGTCGCTGCGCGTACCCGACCTGCAGGATGCCGCCGAAGGAATGGCCTAAGGTGAGCCACTGGCGGATGCCGAGCGCGACGCGCACCTCTTCGAAGTCGCGGACCATGCGGTCCATGGAGTAGTCTCCGTTAGGCGGACTCGTGGATCGGCTGGTGCCCCGCTGGTCGAGATAGATCATCTGAAAGTTCCGCTCGAGCATTTCGCCGGAGAACTTCTCGAGCCAATGGCTGCCGGATCCGGGTCCGCCATGGAGGTATAGGCAGGGGGTGCCGTGGCCTCTCACCGTCACAAAGAGATCGACGCCATCAGAGGTCTTGATATGGCGCACTTCGGCGCGGGCGGCGCACGCGGCGAGTACCAAAAGGGGAAGAAGCCGTCTCATCACGAGAGAATACGGGCGCCGGGCGGGCCGTGTTCCCTCGCAGTGCTCGCAGGAAGCGATCTCTGGGCCACGCACGCGCGAAGATGTCCTGCCTGGTCGCCCGGCGTTTACCGATGACGCGTCACGATTGTGGATTCTGGTCGGGTGACGGCCCGCTCGGAAGTTGGATCATCGGCAGTGATCGTTATTAGCGACTCACTTTCGGGCAGCGCCTCTGCCCAACGTTCTCAAGACCGATTGTTCTGCGACATGATCAACCCTTCTGACCTCGTCAACAATCTAGTCGCGCTGCTGCGCGAAATCCCGGAAATGTCAGCCGAGATGAGTAGTGATCCCGAGCGGATCTACGCGTATCACGACCAGTTCCCGGCACGCGTGAGCGTGGCACAGGCGATTCATGACATGCCGGCGCCCTCCCTCATGGCGGTCTGGATGGGTACGGCGCCTGGCATGCTGGGCGGCGTAGACGTGTGGAAGCACTCGGTCACGCTCTACTTGCGTGCCGGCGAGGGCGGAGGGCCGACGGCGTACTACAGGCTGTTCCGCCTGATCACCAAGGGCGTTCCGGCTTCAACCGGCGTCGAGATGCTGAACGCTACCGTGCATCCATCCTGCTATCCGATGGACCTGCCGATGATCCAGCGCCAGACGGATGCCGAGGGTGTGGACTACTTCGAAGTGCCCATGACATTTACGGAGGCTGGTGATGAGTGATCGCGTGTGGATTCGTCCCCCATTCGGGCAGGGCGAGCCCGAGGAAGTCGAGGCGACCCCGGAAGTGCTGGTACCGAAGATGGTGGCCGGCTGGACCCAGTGCGAGCCGCCGCTGAAGACCGAGGAGGTGACCGAGCATGTCGGTTAGGACCCAGGAAGTACTGATTGGCTTCGGCAAGGGCAAGCAGGCGGATATCGCGACCGCAAACCTCGCGGCGGGCATCTGGCAGCTGAAGAAGCTGAATGCTGCGCTCGCCAATCCGAAGCTGAACACCGAGACCGACGCCGAGGAGTTCGGGAAAGGCCACGAGTACCCCACCCAGGTGTTCAAGACTTCCTGGGACGTGGGCGGCACGATCGAGAAGTATCTGAGCGCCGAGATCGCGGCCTGGGCGATGGCGTTTGGCCTCGGCAAGGTCGTCAAGTCCGGCACGGCGCCGAACTTCACCTACACCTGCACGCCGCTCAACCCTTCCGCGGGCGACGCGGCCGAGTTGCCGTGCTTCTCCTTCGTCGAGCAGATCCGCCCGGGCGCGGGCGTGGTGCTCGATCGCATGGCGGTGGGCTGCGCCGTCGAGTCCTGGCAGGTTTCGATCGGCTCCGGTCCCGGCCGGGCGAACTCGAAGATCAACGTCGAGTTCGTCGGGTCCGGCAGGCTGGCCGAGCCGTCCACGATCG
>DATMXS010000295.1:0-13556 GCA_035561355.1 Bryobacteraceae bacterium
CTGCCGCAAGCCGTCGGCTGCATCGCTGCTCGATGCGTTCGGGCCTTGGCCGGTGTACATCCTCGTCGGAGAGGCTTTTGCATTGGCGGTATTCTGGGCGATGTATTTGCCGTTTGCGGCCCACGGGGGGGCCGCCACCCGAACCGCAATCGGTCGTTGATCCGGAGCCGATCCACAACTGGCCGGTGGTGGCGCTATTCTACGGTAAACGGACTACAGAAAATTGCAACAGTCGAGGGTTGAACAGCCGCCGTAGCAGAGCTAAGTATTTGAATTAGATACAATGGCGCGAGCGGCGCCCGCGTGCGTTAAATGAATGATAGTTAAGGGGATCGCGTTGATAAGGCGAAACTGCGTGTGTTACGTTGGTGATCTTCGAGTCAAGTTCCGGAGTACCAATGGCTGACGAGCAAAACCGGGAGGGGCAGCCGGCGGGTTCAGAAGGTGAAAAGCCAGATCAGACCCCGCCCGCAGATCCGCAGGCCACCCCGCCCATCCAGGATCCAAAAACGAGAGGCCAGGAAGCAGCGTTGGAGGCCGCACTGGGCGACCCGAGCCTGCAACCGAACGCACCTCAGGCAGCCGTCCCCAAGGCCGATCCGCCGCCGAACCCGATCGAGGGCGCGGCCGAGACGAAGCCTCAGGCCGGCGCCGCAGGCGTTCCACCGAAACCCGCGGCCCCTGTCGCAAAACCGCCGGCTGCAGCCGGCAAGCCTCCTGCAGGCGCGCCCGCGAAACCCGCCGCGCCGCCGGTTCCCAAGCCGCCCGCCGTAATGGTGACGACGCCGTGGGAGAGCGATCTCACGACTGCGCTCAAGCAGGAGTTCGGCGATGCGGTCACGGAGTTCTCCACCTACGTCGGGCAGAACTTCCTTGTCGCGAAGCCCGAAGCCGTGATGGCCATCCTTGAATATCTGAAGTCTGAGCAGCAGTTCGATTACCTCGTCGACGTCACTGCGGTGGACTACCCGAAGCGCGATGCGCGGTTCGACCTTGTCTACGTCCTCTACAGCTTCGGCCGCAACGAGCGCATCCGAGTGAAGGCGCAGGTCGCGGAGGGGTACAAGCCGGAGAGCGCGGTTCGCGTTCACCTCACCGCCAACTGGCTGGAACGCGAGGTGTTCGACATGTTCGGCATCGAGTTCGCCGGTCATCCTGATATGAAGCGTATCCTGATGCCGGACGAGTGGGAGGGCTACCCGCTGCGCAAGGACTACGGCATCACAAAGATGGACGAACGGTGGGTACAGGAGAACCTCTCGATCGAGAGCGGTCAGTGACAGACATGGCAGATCAAGGCACTACTTTTCTCGATTCCACCGAACTGGTCCTCAACATGGGGCCGCAGCACCCGTCTACCCACGGCGTGCTGCGTGTCATTGTGAAACTGGACGGCGAAAAGGTCCTCGGCACCGAGTGCGTCATCGGCTACCTGCATCGCGGCGTGGAGAAAATCGGCGAGAACCGCACCTACCAGCAATTCGCGCCGTACGTGGACCGCATGGATTACTGTGCTGCGGTCTCGAACGGGCTGGGCTACTGCCTGGCTGTTGAGAAGCTGATCAGCGTGGAAGTGCCGGCCCGCGCACAGGTCGTGCGGGTGATCCTTACCGAGTTGAACCGCATCGCCAGCCACCTGATCTGGCTCGGCACGCACGCGCTTGATATCGGCGCCCTCACACCATTGTTTTACTGCATGCGCGAGCGGGAGGCCATCCTCGACATCTTCGAGAAGTATTGCGGCGCCCGGTTGACGACGCACGCTTTCCGGATCGGCGGTCTGCAATACGAAATCTACGAAGGCCTCGAGCAGGAAGTGAGGGCCTTCTGCGATATCATGATCCCCGCCATCGGCAAGTATGAGGAACTGCTCACCGGCAACCGGATTTTGCAGGGTCGCATGCAGGGCGTGGGCATTCTGAACGCCGAGGACTGCAAGGCATACGGCGTGACCGGGCCGATGCTGCGCGCCGCGGGTGTGAAGTGGGACATTCGCAAGGCGATGCCCTACAGCGGATACGAGAAGTACGAGTTCGATATCCCCACCGGCGAGAACGGCGACACGTTCGACCGTTACCTTGTGCGTATGGAAGAGATGCGGCAATCCGTGCGCATCCTCCGACAGGCGATCGAGGACGTTCCCGCAGGGCCGATCATGGGCAAAGCGCCGAAGGTGATCAAGCCGCCTGTCGGTGAAGCTTATGTTTCGATCGAGGCTCCAAAGGGCGAGTTGGGGTATTTCATTGTGAGCGACGGCGGAACGCAGCCTTACCGGCTTCGCGTGCGGCCGCCCTCGTTCGTCAATCTGCAATCGCTCGACAGGATGGCGAAGGGCGCTCTGGTGGCGGATCTGGTCGCGATCATCGGAACGATCGACATCGTTTTGGGCGAGGTGGATCGCTGATGCGCAACCCGCATCGTGCGAACGGCATGAGGAATTTGCAGTATGCGTAAGCTCTTTCGAACCATCTTCCTGGTGGACCTCATTGAGGGACTCCTGGTGACCTTCCGTTACCAGCGGCCGAAGCACATTGTGACGCAGCAGTACCCGGCTGAGCGGCCCCGGATCGCCGAGCGTTTCCGCGGCGCGCCGAGGCTGAACAAAAACCCGGAAACGAACGAGACGCTCTGCATCGGCTGCAACCTGTGCGCGCTGGCCTGCCCCGAAAAGCTCATCGTCGTGACCACCGAGCGCAATGAGGCCACCCGGCGCAAGGAACTCACCACGTTCATCTACGACACCTCGCGGTGCATGTTCTGCGGATTGTGCGAGGACGCCTGCCCGGTGGACGCGCTCGAACTGACGCAGGATTTCGAACTGGCCACGTACAACCGCGAAGGCCAGATCTGGGACCGCCAGGCGCTCGAAGACGGTCCGAAACCGACCAGGTACAAGTACTGATGGCTCGTGGCGTATGGCTCGCGGCTCGTGGCATTCTATCTTTCCACGGGCGCGAAGACCACAGACTACATGCCCTAGGCCAATGCAATGATTGACACCGCGTTCTTTTACTTCTTTGCCCTGCTCGTGCTGGGCGGCGGCGTGCTTACCGTAACGTGCCGCAGCGCCGTGCACAGCGCCATTTCGCTGATCGTCTCACTGGTCGGCGTCGGCGGAATTTTCCTGCTTCAAAAGGCGGAGTTTCTGTTCGCCGTGCAGATTGTGCTGTATGTGGGCGGCGTCATGGTCCTGTTCCTGTTCGTGATTATGCTGGTGAACCTCGATGAAGCGGCCAAAGTACGCCAGTTCAACAGGCACTGGATGGTGGGGTTGGCCGCGGTTGGCCTGGTGGCCGCCGAGGTGGGCTATTTTCTGTGGATGGGCGCCGGCGCGTTCCGCCTGGCGGCCCCGGGAAACGCCGAGGCCGCGCGGATAGGCAACACGGAGCGGATCGCGGACCTGCTATTTTCCGAATACTTGCTGCCTTTTGAACTCGCCTCCATCCTGTTGCTCGCCGCCGTGGTTGGGTCGGTTGTGATGGCGAAGAAGAGGATCTAAGATGCATCCGGTCACGACCGTACATTACCTGGTGCTGAGCGCCGCCCTGCTGTTGATCGGCACGGTAGGCGTGCTGACGCGCCGCAACATCGTCATTATCCTGATGTCCATCGAGTTGATCCTCAACGCAGTCAACATCAACCTGATTGCCTTCTCCAACCACTTCCAGCACGTCACCGGCCAGGTGTTCGCAATTTTCGTGATCACGGTAGCCGTGGCCGAGGCAGCGGTGGGGCTCGGCATCCTAATCGCGATGTTCCGCAATAAGGAAACCGTGCAGGCGGACGAAGTGGAATTGCTGAAGTGGTGACGCGATGGATTTTTTAAACTCAATCTGGCTGATTCCGCTTTTCCCGCTGCTCGGCGCGGTCGTGATGCTCCTGCTGGGCAAGAAGTTGGACCCGCAGGCGCCGAGCGATGTCGCCGTCGCCGAAGGCGTGCCCCGCAATGCGGTGGTCGAACACCACGCCGGGCACCAGCACCTTCAGGAGCCCGACACGCATCATGTGGCCGGCGGCCACCATCATCACGGTTCGCCCTCGAAGTTTCTCATCTCGCTGCTCTGCCCGGGCATGGTCCTGCTCTCGTTCATCTTTTCCTTGGGCGCTGTGATTCAACTTGCGGCCAAACCGGAGAAGGTGCACCAGTTAATCCAGTTCACGTGGATGGCTGGCCTGCCGTTCGTCACAGATGGCGGCACCCTGGCGCGATTCGCCGCGGACTGGGGCTTCCTGCTGGACCCGCTCAGTTCAGTGATGATCCTCGTGGTTACGGGCATCGGTTTTCTGATCCACGTCTACTCGATCGGATATATGGGACACGAGGGCGGATATTACCGCTTTTTCGGATATCTGAACCTGTTCGTGTTTTTCATGCTGATGCTCGTGCTGGCGAACAACTATCTGCTGTTGTTCGTCGGTTGGGAAGGCGTCGGACTCTGCTCTTATCTGCTGATCGGCTTCTACTTCCATAAGAAGTCCGCGGCCGACGCCGGCAAGAAGGCGTTCATCGTGAACCGCATCGGAGACGCGGGCTTCATCCTGGGAATGCTGCTCCTGTTCAGCGTTGTGGGCACGCTCCGGTTTACGGACGTGAACGCGGCGCTGGCGCACATGCAGCCGGAAGTAACTTTCGGGATCCTGAGCGCCATCGCACTGTTCCTGTTCATCGGCGCGACCGGCAAGAGCGCCCAGTTTCCGCTGTACGTCTGGCTCCCCGATGCGATGGAAGGCCCCACGCCCGTTTCAGCCCTCATCCACGCGGCGACCATGGTGACCGCGGGCGTCTACATGGTGGCCCGCTCGAACGTGCTGTTCCGCCTAACGCCGGAGACTTCGACCGTCGTGGCAGCAATCGGCGCGTTCACGGCGATTTTCGCCGCATCTATCGCGCTGACACAGAACGACATCAAGCGCGTGCTGGCATACTCCACCGTTAGCCAGCTCGGCTTCATGTTCATGGCCGCAGGCGTCGGCGCCTACTGGGTGGCGGTGTTCCATCTCTACACACACGCCTTCTTCAAGGCGCTGTTGTTCCTCGGGTCCGGCTCGGTGATCCACGCAATGGGCGGCGAGCAGGACATGAGGAAGATGGGCGCGCTGAGGAAGAAGATCCCGATTACGCACGCGACCATGCTGATCGGCACGCTCGCCATCGCAGGCGTCCCAGGCCTGGCGGGATTCTTCTCGAAGGACGAGATTCTCTGGCAGGCGTGGTCGAACGGATTCCCGGTTGTTTACGTGGTCGGCATTGTGACGGCCTGCCTCACAGCGTTCTACATGTGGCGCCTGATGGCGCTGACGTTCTACGGCGAGTCGCGCGTTGCACCGGGCGTACACGTGCATGAATCGCCAAAATCGATGACCGTGCCGCTGATGGTGCTTGCGGCTGGCAGTGTCGCCGCCGGCTGGATCGGGATGCCGAAGGTGTTCCCGGTACCCGAAGTGTTCCGGACCCTGGAGCACTGGCTGGCGCCCGTCCTGATCGCCGAAGCGCACGGCGGCGAGCATGGCGCTCATGACGCCTCCCTGGAATGGCTGCTGATGGGCCTCTCCGTTGCCGTGGCCGGCCTCGGCATCTTCATCGCCTACACCCTGTATCAGAAGCGCCGTTTCACGAAGGAGCCGCTTGAGGCGCTCGGGCCGTTCTACAAGGGTTCGCTGGGCAAATGGTACGTGGACGAGATCTACGACTTAGTGTTGGTGAACGGGCTCTCGAAGGGCGGCGGCGCGGCACTATGGAAGTTCGACGCGACAGTGGTGGACGGCGGCGTAAACGGAGCCGGCTGGCTTACGCGCGCATCATCGACGATCACCATGTGGTGGGACACATGGATCATTGACGGTGCGGTGCGGCTGTCGTCATTCCTGGTCAAACTGGCCTCTTATCCGGTGCGCATCGTGCAGACCGGGTCGGTGCAGGCATACGCATTCATGTTCGTGCTCGGCGTCGTTGCATTTTTGGGGTACTACGTAACGCGGTAGAAAGCCATGAACGATCATCTTCTCAGTTGGGTTCTTTTTACGCCGTTGATCGGCATGGCGATTCTGCTGCTGATCCCCGGTACGAAGAAGACCTGGATCCGCATCTGGGCGAACATCTCCGCGCTGGCGGGCTTTCTCGTTGCGCTCCCCCTCGTGTTCCGCTTCGACAAGAACGCTTCCGGCTTTCAAATGGTGGAGCGGGCGGACTGGATCCCCTCGATCGGCGTGCAGTATCTGATCGGCATCGACGGCATCAGCCTGTTACTGGTGATGCTGACCACCGTCATCGGGGTCGTCGCGATTCTTTCGTCCTGGAACGCCGTCGAAGAACGTGTCAAGGAATACTACGCGATGTTCCTGCTCCAGCAGACGGGCATGCTGGGCGTCTTCCTCTCGCTCGACTTCTTCATGTTCTTTGTGTTCTGGGAAGCCGTGCTGGTGCCGATGTACTTCATCATCGGCGTGTGGGGCGGTCCGCGGAAATTGTACGCCGCGATCAAGTTCTTCCTGTACACGCTCGCGGGCGGCGCGCTGATGCTGCTCGGCATTCTGACGCTGTACTTCCAGCACTTCCAGCAGAAGGGCTACTACACGTTTGAAGTCGATAAATTGATGGCGCTCAGCCTGCCGTACAACATCGAGCAGTGGGTGTTCTGGGCGTTCTTTATCGGCTTTGCCATTAAGGTCCCGATGTTCCCGTTCCACACCTGGCTGCCTGATGCGCACGTAGAAGCGCCGACGGCCGGTTCCGTGGTGCTGGCAAGCGTCCTCCTCAAGATGGGCACCTACGGGTTCATTCGCTTCTCGCTGCCGCTCCTGCCGAACGCCTCCTCCAACGCGACCATCGTTCAGGTGCTCGTGGTTCTCTCGCTCATCGGGATCATCTATGGCGCGCTGGTCAGCCTGGTGCAGCAGGATTGGAAGAAGTTGGTGGCGTACTCTTCCGTAAGCCACTTGGGCTTCTGCACGCTCGGCATCTTCTCGCTGAATCCGAACGGACTCGCGGGCAGCGTGCTGCAACAGGTCAATCACGGCATTTCGACCGGCATGCTCTTCCTGATGGTGGGCATCGCCTATGAACGCCGGCACACCCGTGACCTGAAGGAGTACGGCGGCTTGGCGCACACCATGCCGCTCTACGCGAAGATTGCGGCATTTGCGGTGCTCAGTTCGGCGGGCCTGCCGCTGCTGAACGGCTTCGTCGGCGAATTCACCATCCTGCAAGGCGCTTTCGAGGCCAGCCGCATCTGGGCGGCCTTTGCGGTCACCGGCGTGATCTTCGGTGCAGCTTACCTCCTGCTGATGTACCAGAAGACCTTCCTGGGTCAGATCACGAATCCGAAGAACCTGCGGCTGCCCGATCTGAGCCTGCGCGAAGTGATGACGTTCGCCCCCCTCATCGTGTGGGCAGTCTGGATCGGCGTCTACCCGAAACCGTACTTCGAAATACTCGAGAAGCCGGTGGCCCAGATCGTGGAGCGCGTCCGGCCGGGTTACTTCGCTAAGGCGCCCATGAAGCCGGTTCAGTCGCCGCCGGCCCCGAGCCATGCCACTGAAGCCGCGACCCATGTTCCGGCCGTGGAGGTATCCCGATGAACTTCGGCCAGTTCTACACAGCGCAAGATCACTTTGTACTGGTGCCGGCAATCATGCTGGCGCTGTTCGGCTGCGCCGTCTTTCTATTCGACTTCCTGATCTTCCCGCAACCGCGCCAGCGCAAGTGGCTGATCCTGTTCGTGGTTCTCGGCCTGGGGTTCGCCGGCATGGGCCTGTGGAACCAGCAGAAGTTCCTGACCGCGCAGGGCGTGAATGAGATCACGGCGTTCGGCGGCACCCTAACGGTGGACAGTCTCAGCATCTTTTTCAACTGGATCTTTCTGGCAGCCAGCTTGCTTGTTTCGCTGGTCTCTTACCGGTACCTCGAAATAGAGGGCGAGCATCACGGCGAGTATTACGGGCTGATACTGCTCGCAAACTGCGGCATGTTCTTCCTGGCCACGGGAACGGACCTGATAACCCTGTTCCTGGGCCTGGAGTTGATGGCCGTGTGCTTCTACATCCTGGTCGGCTTCCTGAGGACCAACCGCCGTTCGAACGAGGCCGCAGTGAAGTACCTGCTTCTCGGAGCCTTCTCGAGTGGGTTCCTCGCGTACGGCTTCTCCGTGCTGTACGGCATCACCGGTTCCACGCGGCTGCGCGACGTCGCGATGGCAATCTCCCAGCGCGATCCCTGGGATCCGGTTGTGTTCTTCGCGCTCGCGACCACGTCGGTGGGCCTCCTGTTCAAGATCTCCGCTGTGCCCTTTCACATGTGGGCGCCCGACGCCTACGAGGGCGCGCCGACCACAATCACGGCTTACCTGTCTGTCGCGTCAAAGGCCGCTTCGTTTGCGTTCCTGCTGCGGATGCTCATGGGCCCGCTCGCCTCAACCCGTGAAGTATGGGTGCCGCTGCTGAGCGTAGTCGCGATTCTGACGATGACAGTCGGAAATCTGGCGGCGCTGACGCAGACCAATATCAAGCGGCTGCTCGCGTACAGTTCCATCTCGCACGCGGGTTACATGCTGCTGGGCCTGATTGCCGGCAACGACACCGGCATCCGCGGCGTGGCGATATACATTCTGGTGTACGCTTTCATGAACCTGGGCGCGTTTGCAGTGATCGTGGCGCTCCGCCGGAGGGACGTGATCGGCGAAGACGTGGACGATCTGGGCGGGCTGATGCACAGGAGCCCCGGCTACGCCATCCTGATGCTGATCTTCATGCTGTCGCTGGCCGGCATTCCGCCGACGGCGGGCTTCATCGGGAAGTACTATATCTTCCTGTCGCTGATCGAAACCGGCCATTACGTGCTGGCGGCGATCGGCGCCCTATATGTGGCTGTCGCGGCTTACTATTACTTCCGCATCGTGAAGAGCATGTTCGTGGCCGATGAAGCGCATAAGTTGCCGCTGGCATCCAGCTTCGGCCTGAGATTGGCGCTGGGTATCACCGGCGTGATGACGCTGCTGGTCGGCGTATATCCCGAGCCCTTCATCCGCCTGGCCCAGGTATCGACAGTATTCGTCCGGTAAGAAATGCTTCACCGCAGAGACGCAGAGACGCAGAGAAGAGCAAGAGAACGAGAGGGTAGGCATTGGCAAGAAAACGGGAGGGTAATGCATTGGCTTTGAGATCAGACTTCTCTCCCTCCTCCCCGTCTTGCTTTTGCCGTTCTCTGCGTCTCTGCGTCTCTGCGGTGAAGAGCTTTTGGTGTTGACATGCTAAACTTTCTGACCAACCCGCTCGTTATCTCGCTCATCATCGGCTGCTGCATCATCGGGATCTTCCCGCTTCTTGCGGGCTATCTCACCTTCATCGAGCGCAAGGTCCTGGGCGATTTCCAGGTCCGGCTCGGGCCGATGCGAGTTGGCCCGCACGGCCTGCTTCAGCCGATCGCGGACGCTGTGAAGCTGCTCACGAAGGAAGACACCATCCCGGGGACGTCGGACAAGTTCATCTTCTGGTTCGCTCCGGTGCTTTCGACCTTCACGGCGCTGATGGCCCTTGCGATGATTCCTTTCTCGCCCTGGATCCGCGTGGCGGACGTCAACATCGGGCTGCTCGTCATCAGCGCAACTTCAGCCGTTGGCATCCTCGGCATCATCCTCGGCGGATGGTCATCCAATTCGCATTACTCCCTGCTGGGTTCGCTCCGGTCAGGCGCGCAGCTCATCAGCTATGAAGTCGCGCTTGGGTTTGCGCTCGTGTGCGGCGTGATGGCCGCCGGCACCCTGAGCATGGTCGGCATGGTGGACCAGCAGTTCAAGAGCGGTACCTGGGGCGTGTTCCAGAACTACGGCCTCATGCTGGTTCCGTTCCTCACCTACCTGATCGCGGCCGTCGCCGAAACGAACCGTGCCCCCTTCGATCTGCCTGAGGCGGAATCGGAGCTCGTCGCGGGCTTCATGACCGAGTACAGCGGTTTCCGCTGGGCGCTCTTCTTCCTGGCCGAATACGGCAACATGCTCGTCATCTCGGCCGTTGCCGTCACCATGTTCTGGGGCGGCTGGCTGCGTCCGTTCCCGAACGTCCAGTGGCTGGACCTTCCCTTGAATTACGGCGTTCCCGTGCTGCTGTTGGCCGGCTCCGGCGTGATGTGCTTCCCGCTGGCAAAACGCCTCGTCAGCCGCGCGCAGGCAATCGGACTGATTTGCGTTGGCCTCTGCCTCATCGGGATAGGCCTGCTGTTCGCAATCCCTATTGTGAACAACGCAGTGGCGCCATTCTTCTGGTTCGTCCTGAAGGTCAGCCTGATCATCTACGCCATGATGTGGTTCCGCGCCACCTGGCCGCGCCTCCGCTATGACCAGTTGATGAACATCGGCTGGAAGCGCCTCATCCCCATCGGCATGGGCGCTGTAATGGCGAACGCCGTAGTCGGCATGCTGAAGGGCTGACGCCCGGGCGCTACTTCTTCCCGGTACCGAAGAATAAGTTCTGAAGCGGGTCCGTGTTGTCGAACCCGGACTCGCTACTCCGCGGCTGGAACAACGACGGATCAGGTTCTGAGAGCTGAATGTTCGTCCGCCGTCCCGTCCGCTCTCCAGTGCGTGGGTCGGAATGTATCACTAATAGCGCCAAAGCTAACTGCGGTGCCACCCAGCGCTCTTCTGTGATAGTGAATGGACGGTCGTTGCCCATCGCGCCCGCCGGAAACGTTCTCGCAAATCGCCACCCTTCCGTGTGGATTCCCTCGATCATTCGCGCGCCGAGCGATTCGCGCACGACTGTCGAGTCGGTTCTGTGAATCGTTCCGGCGGCAACTGGCGACTGGTAAACCTCGAGCGCGGGTTTAGAGCCCGCGGCTGGAACACGGGTTGTGCGCGTTACCCGGCCATCGGGACTGAGGATGTATCCCGTGCCGGTGACAGGATCCACGACGCTGACAATAGCGACCTCGGTCGATCCCCGAAGTTCTTTCCTCTCCGTGCGAATGCGTCCCTGGGGGTCACGCAATTCCCTGATGGGAGGCGATGTCGTACGAAATCGGGTGCCGTCCTCACCGATCCTCGTAATCTCGATCATGACATCACAGGTGTATGGTGCACCTATGATGGCGAACTCGGACAACTGCGGACCCGCAGAGCGAAGCCTTTGCGGCGTGACACGGGCCGGCACGGTCTGGGCAGAGCCGGCCATCGCGAACAACGTGAGCAGGCCGGTGACCGTTGCGGTCCGCATGGCAGCCTCCTTTCACGTACTTACAGGTCCTTAATATCATATTTGTGACACCTTGGCGCTGAATTCCGCGCCTGTTTTTCGGTGGCGGCTGCTCGCTGCCTCCGGCTAGACTTGCCTCATGAGGTTGCTGCCACCGAAAGACGAAATGGAACGGGCCTTTTTCGCCTCTGACCCGGCGTACGACGGCCTGTTTCTCACTGCTGTCCGAACCACCGGGATCTTCTGCCGCCCGTCATGTTCCGCCCGAAAGCCGCGCCCGGAGAACATCGAGTTCTTCGGCACTGTCAACGATGCCCTTTTCGCCGGGTATCGGCCCTGTAAGCGTTGCCGTCCAGCCGAAGCCTCCGCGCCGGACTGGGTTCGCCCGCTGCTCGAACGCATCGAACACGATCCCGCCGCCCGCATCACCGAATCTGCGCTCCGCGACCTCGGCATTGATCCAGGGCGCCTGCGCAGGCACTTTCTCCGCGAATACGGCATGACCTTTCAGGCCTACTGCCGCGCTCGCCGGCTCGGCCAGGCGTTCGAGCAGATCCGCACCGGCGATTCGCTCGACGACGCCATCCTTGACTCCGGCTTCGAATCTCACAGCGGCTTCCGGACGGCTTTCGAGCGCCTCTTCGGCGCGCCGCCGGGCCAAATGCGCTCGGCGGACTGCATCCGCGCCGGCTGGATTGAGACGCCGGTCGGCCCCATGGTGGCCGGCGCCACCGCGGAGGGCGTCTGCCTCCTGGAGTTCACTGACCGCCGCATGCTCGAGGCCCAGTTCGCCACCCTCAAGCGCCGCATCGGCCTCCCCGTCGTTCCCGGTGACAACAAGCATCTGGAGGACGCGCGTGAACAGCTTGTCGAATACTTCAACGGAGCACGGCGCGACTTCACCTTCCCGCTTGTCTATCCCGCCAGTCCGTTTGAGCAGCAGGTGTGGGCCGAACTGCTCCGCATCCCGTACGGCGAGACGCGCTCCTATGAGGACCTCGCGCGGGCCGTTGGCCGTCCCGGCGCATGCCGCGCCGTTGGGCACGCGAACGGGCTGAACCGCATCGCGATCGCGATTCCGTGCCACCGCGTCGTCAACAAGAACGGCGAACTCGGCGGCTACGGCGGCGGGTTGTGGCGCAAGCGCATCCTCCTGGACCTCGAGCGCACCGGCGCGCCGGTCTCGCGCACATCTATGAATCCGGATCCCGTTTCCGCAAGTCTAACCGGGTAAGGGGTTCGCACTGAATGGCGTCTACCGTCTGGAAAGGCTATCTCACCTTCGGCTTGATTTCGGTCCCTATTCGCCTTTTCGCTGCCGCCCGGCGGGAGAGCGTCAGCTTCAACATGCTCCACGGCGCCTGCGGAACCCGCATCAAACAGCAGCTTTTCTGCCCCAGCTGCGAACGCGTCGTCGAGCGGGACGAGATCGTCAAAGGCTACCAGGAGACCAAGGACAGCTACGTGATCGTCGAGCCGGACGAGTTGAAGAACATCGCCCCGCCCTCCGAGCACAACATGGATATCGTGCAGTTCGTGAAGTTGGAGGAGGTCGATCCCATCTACTTCGACGCTTCCTATTACGTCATGCCCGATGATCCGGGCCGAAAGGCGTACGGCCTCCTGGTGCACGCGCTCGAACGCTCCGGCTACGCCGCCATCGCGCAGGTTGCGATGCACAACCGCGAGTACCTCGTGATCATCCGGCCGAAGGAAAACGGCCTGACGCTGCACACGGCGTACTACAAAGACGAACTCAACGAGCTAGCCGAATACGGCCACACCGAAACCGGCGAAGTGAAGCCACAGGAGGTCCAACTCGCCGAGAAGTTGATCGAAAACCTTGCCGCGCCGTTTGAACCCGAGAAGTTCCACGACGAGTATTCGAAGCGTGTTCTGGAACTGATCGAGGCGAAGCGGGAAGGGAAGTCGGTGCAAGCGGTGAAGCAGCCGAAGGTTGCCCCGGTGGGCGACCTGATGGAAGCCCTCCAGCGCAGCCTGGCCGCCGCTACCCGCAAAGGCCCCGAAAAGGCCGAAGGAATCCGAGCCGTCCCCGCAAAGGCCGCCGCGAAGAAAGCCCCAGCCCGCAAACGCGGCGCCGCTTAGAAGAAGCGCAGTTAACCGCAGAGGCGCAGAGACGCAGAGAAGAAAAGCGAGAAACAGTAAGACAACCCGAAGATCTATCTCTCGGTCTAATTGGTCTGCCTTATGAATAAGTTCGCTCTGTGCCCCCTCCGTGTCCTCTGTGTCTCTGTGGTGAAGAGCTCTTCTCTGTTCTAACTGGGTCTTAGTTAGTTTGCCTTATGAATAAGTCCGCTCTGTGCCCCCTCCGTGTCCTCTGTGTCTCTGTGGTGAAGAGCTCTTCTCTGTTC
>DATMXS010000296.1:0-3372 GCA_035561355.1 Bryobacteraceae bacterium
GCGATCTGGGCGATGAAGGCGGGCAAGGACGTCTACGGGGAAAAGCCCGCCACCTACAACATCTACGAAGGCATGCGGATGATCCAGGTGCAGCGGCAAACCAAGCGCATCATGCAGGTGGGATCGCAGCATAGGAGCTTGCCGTTCAAGATCAAGGCGATCACGGCCCTCCAACAGGGTTTGATCGGCAAACTCTACATGGCCAAGGCGCTGTGCTACAAGCTGCGTCCCTCGATCGGCCACACGCCGGATAGCCCTACGCCTCCCGGCGTGAATTGGGATCTGTTCCTCGGCCCCGCGCCGATGCGGCCCTTCAACCAAAAGCGTTTCGCGTACTACTGGCACTGGTTCTGGGACACCGGCAACGGCGACATCGGGAACCAGGGTGTGCACGAAACGGGCATCGCGCGCTGGGCATTGGGTGATCCCGCGTGGCCGAAGACCGTGATGGCGTTCGGCGGCAAGTTCGGTATCGATGACGACACGGAAACGCCCAACACGCTCACGGCCGGCTTCAGCTACGGCAACGAGCAGCTCGTGATCGAGGTGCGCGGCAGAACGACCAACGGCGAAGGCGTTCGGCAGGCGCGTGTGGTGACGGCTGGACCGATGGCCAGCGGACGGGGCGGGCAGCGGCCCGCGCAAGGCGCGGCTCCGGCAGCGGCGCCTCCGGCCGCTCCGGCGCCCACGCAGGTGGGACCGGCCAGCAATTCGCTCAACGTCGGCGTCGGCAACCTTTTCTATGGCAGCGAGGGTTGGGCCGCGATGAGCGACCAGGGATTCCAGGCATACAAGGGGGATTCGAGCGAACTGATCATGGCAGAGCGGCCCGAGCGCGGCGGCGGCGACTCGACGGCCTTGCACATGCAGAATTTCCTGGCGTGTGTGAAGTCACGCCGGGAGCAGGATCTTACCGATCCGATCGCCAACGCGGTGCCCAGCGCCGATCTGTGCCATCTGGCGAACATCAGCTACCGCGTGGGCCGCGCGCTGAGGATCGAGCCCGGTCCGACCCCGAAGTTCACGGGCGACGCCGAGGCGACCAAGATGGTGACACGCCCGGTTTACCGCAAGCCTTACGAAGTGTAGCCGGGGGGCCGGTGCGGCCCTGCAGGATAACGCGGTGCGGGGAAGTCGGCGCCGGAATGCCGACTTCCCGGCGCCGAGTGCGCTGGCTGGAGCCGATGTGCAGCTACAACCGTGGGTTGGGCATGCTCTCGGCTCTTCTCCTGATACCGTCGAGCCACTGAAGCCGGAGCAGCCCGCTTCCGGGAACGATCAATCGCCAATATCTCGCCATGCCGCGGCTCACGTCACCGTGCGCCATCACACGCGTCTCCGCGCTGATTGTGGACCATCCGCCGCCCGCATCTTCGACGTGGAAGTCATAACCCATTTTGACTGCACCCTGGTCCCGATAGCCGGCGAACTCCTGCAAGGTGCGCACGTCGGGGCGGCGGTTCTCACGCGCATTCCAGACGCCGAACATCATGATTTCATGCTCGCTGCCGCCAGACAGGTAGCCAGACGCCGAAAACGCCTCGAGAATCCGCCTATCCTGCAAAAATCCGCCGCTGCTATCCGTGCGCGAGGCCGCGCCGCGAATTTTCAGGAGGGTGAGCAAGGATTTCATGTCGCCGAAGGTAGACTGGCGAATGGCTTCCATCACCTGCCCGGGCCGGGCGTGAATGCGGGCCGAGTGCCTCTCGGAAAACTGGTACTCCGGCATAATGCCGTCGAGACCAGTTCTGTTTTCGGAGACACGGATCAGCGGGGCGGGCCAGAGTAGAGCCACAACGGCCAGACCCACGCCACCCGCGAGAATCAGCGCTCCGACGGCTCGTCTGCGGACTCCCAGAAACCGGAAGGGACGCGCCAGGTTCGCCAGTCCACACAGGGCCAGCACGATTCCGGAATAGGCCAGGGTACTGAGCGGCTGATATGCGGCCCAATAATTTAAGAGCAGAACAGCTGCGACGGCCATTGCGGCCAGCAGCGCCCATGCCACAGCCTTGAACGACATCGGCTCATCTCCTTGCGGCCGATCTTGACCCAAGGATCGAGTCACGATCTGTCAAGCAGTACGGAGAGATGCCGATGTCAGTTCCGCTGGTCTTTAGCGGTGCTGCGGTCCGGGGAGGCTTCTCAGCATTGAGCCGCCGGTGCTGTCGAGCAGCCCGCGCTGGAAGGGCGGTTGGCCGGGATTGGGTTCGAATTGGCAGAAGCGGGCGCGTGGCTTATGGCGCGTGGCCCGTAGCCGCTGAGGTCAGGCGGGCGGAACAAGTCCGGGCTTCCGGGCATGGGGGCGTTTACGTAGGCGTCAATGAAGCCTTCGAGTTCGGCTTGAGCGGCGCGTTCGACGTCGCGGCGGCGGCGGGGTCCCTGGAGCTTCCAGAGATTGTTGAGGGCTTTGTCGAAGGCTCGGCGCGCGGCGGCTTCGTGGCGGGCGAGGGCGGCGAGGGCTTTTTCGGCGCGTTGGAAAGCCTCGGAGAGGCTTGGCTCGTGGCTTATGGTGTTTGGCTCGTGGTCAGTTTCGACGTGCTGCATCTGCTTTGCGAAGAGATCGGCTTCAATGCCGGCGATGCGGTTGAGCTTCCACTGGGCCTGGGCGAGTTGAGCGATGAGGAGTATTTCCGTGGGTCCGGCGGGGTTGTGCTCTTCGAGGAGGGCGTTCAGAAGGTGCTCGTATTCGTCCGGGTTTTCACCGGGTAGAACGGTATGCGGGCCGCACAGGCCGTGGGTGAGGCGGTTGCGCGAGGAGCGTGCTTTGCCTTCGGCGGTGCGAGGTCCCGTGGACTGCTGTGCGTTGGCGCGGTTGGCCGTAATTTGAGCCGGAGATGCCATGCTGGATGCCTTTCGGGTGGTTGATTGCGGCGGAGGCCGCTGGTTATTGCTGGCTGAAGGCTAGCATGGGGTGGGGGTGGACTCCGAAAGCCGAGCTGGTAAGTTGTTGAGGTTGTGGGGATGATTTCGTGAGGTTTGGTGTCACTGGCTGGGGCGGCGGGTTGCTCGGGCGTGGGTGAAGGCGGCGATTGAGAACGTTCCGTCTGTTGGGGCCTTTGGGGCCTTTCAGGGCCTTTCAGGAAAGCGCGAGCCGATGCCAGGCACCAGACCTCACTCGCCCGGAGTTTCGGAATTCGTAACCCGGAAGGTGAAGCAATAGGCAGAGATGGTTGACAGGAATACGTCCCGTCTGTTGGGCTGGGCGCTCCGCGCGCGCCGATGCGGATGAAAAATGCAACGCAAAGCGCATTTTTCGAGAGTGTCCCCGGTTTTTTCCGGCTTTTTCCCCCGGTTTTTTCCGGTTCCGGTCTTTTTCCGGTTTTTGGTTTTCGCGGTTTTCGGTTCCGTCTGTTTGGATGTATACGGACC
>DATMXS010000297.1:0-17149 GCA_035561355.1 Bryobacteraceae bacterium
TCTTCTCGGTCCAGACCGAGCGCGTGGTGGCGAACGACAACACCGTCGCGATCCGTGACCGCTACTGGCAGCTCGATAAGACGCGCTACCGGCGCACGTTGCCGGGGGCCACGGTGACCATCCACGAGCACCTGGATGGAAGCGTGTCGGTGCGCTGGGGGCCGCACGTGATCGGCCGTTTCGACAGCCAGGGCCTGGCAATCAGCGCGACGGCCAAGCGCCGTGGAAAAGGCGGAAGCCTGGAAGCCGGTGGGAACCACAAACCGGTTCCCACCGTCTCCCACCCTCCCTTGGAAATCTCGCAGACGGCGCGAGATTCCCACTTTTCCACCGCGCCGACGACTACGAATGCAGCCTCGAAAACCAAACCCAAGGCGCGGAGGGCTGCAGCCTGAAACCGGACAGATCACGTGTTAATAAAACCGGACATGTTGAAAAGCTAGCGACAGTGGGTGCATCTTGGGTGAATCCTGCGGGAACAAGCTGCCCCTTCGGCGTTGTTTCCGCCCTATACTGCGGCCATGGGGTCTCTGAGGGGTGTATTGCTTCTGACGGTGTGCGCATCGGCTTTCGGACAGGTGCGCGCCGTGAAGGTTGCTGGGGGATATGCGCAGCCCTCTGCGATCGCCGTTGATGGCAACGCGGCGAGCGCTCTTTACGTGGTGGAGCAGCAAGGACGTATCCGCACAGGGCAGAGCGTTTTCCTGGACATCTCCGACCGTGTGGGATGCTGCGGCGAGCGCGGGCTGCTGAACATCGCTTTCCCTCCGGGGTTTGGGCTCGATGGCGGGAAGCGGCACTTCTACCTCTACTACACGGATCGCGCCGGCGATGTGACGGTATCACGCTTCCGGTTGAATGAGGCGAACGCGGGCGATCCGGGCTCAGAGACGGTGCTTCTCAAGCTTCCCCATCGCGAGTATGCGAACCATAACGGTGGTTCGCTCGTGTTCGGGCCGGACGGGTTCCTTTATATCGGCACGGGTGACGGAGGAGGCGGAGGCGACCCGCTGGGCAACGCACAGAACCGGCTCTCGCTGCTAGGCAAGCTGCTCCGCATCGACGTCGAAGGGCCGGACACGCCGTACGGAATACCCGCATCGAATCCCTTTGTGGCACGCAGCGACGCGCGGCCGGAGGTGTGGGCATACGGCTTACGAAACCCTTGGCGATTCTCATTCGACGCGGAAACCCGCGACCTGTATATCGCGGATGTAGGGCAATCGGCCTACGAGGAAATCAACTTCCAGGGGGCGGGCAGTCCTGGAGGAGAGAACTACGGCTGGCCGCACATGGAGGGGATGCACTGCTACCAGGCTGGGTGCAGCCAGACCGGGGTGACGCTGCCGGTTGCCGAGTACGGCCGCGGAAGCGGTGATTGCTCTGTGACGGGAGGTTACGTATATCGGGGCACGCGGATGCCCGACCTCCGCGGCGCCTACATCTACGGCGATTACTGCAGCGGGCGCATCTGGGCGCTCCGGCGGAACGGGGCCGCATGGCAAAATGCGCTTCTGCTCAGCTCCCAGGCCAATATCTCGACATTTGGCGTCGATAGCGCGGGCGAATTGTACTTCGCCCATCACAACGGCGGCGACATTTATACGCTCATGCCCGCCGCTCCTGGCGTGAGTGCAGGCGGCGTGGTGAATGCGGCGAGTTTCGACGCGCCCATCTCACCGGGGTCGCTGGCAACGTTTTTTGGCAACGGGTTGTCAACGGCCCTGGGCATCGCAGGTGCGCTGCGGACACCGTTGCCTGCGGCACTGGCCGACGCGCAAGTGAAGGTGAATGGCGTGACCGCGCCGCTGATTGCGGTGGCGAACGTGGGCGGGCAGGAGCAGATCAATTTCCAGGTGCCCTGGGACACAGCGCCAGGGCAGGCTCAGCTCACGGTCACGGCGGCCGGAGTGGAGAGTGCGCCGGTGCAGGTAGAAGTCGTCCCAGCTGCGCCGGGTTTGTTCGAGTTCGACGCCGCCGGCGGAGCAAAGCGCGCCGCGGCGCTGCGCTCGGATTACCGCGTCATCAACACGGCCGTGTGCGAGACCGGCGTATGCGACGAGGTAGCGCATCCGGGCGAGGTGATTCTGCTCTATGCGACCGGCTTAGGCGAGGTGGAAAATCAACCTCCGGACGGCAATCCGGCGGCGGCGTCACCGGTCGCAAAAACGCGCAATGATACGACGGTAACCATTGGCGGAATGAATGCTACGGTCCTGTATGCGGGGCTGGCGCCAGGATTCGTCGGCCTGTATCAGATCAACCTCGAAGTTCCCAGAGGGCTTCCGCCCGGCACTCACGAATTGAAAGTAACCGCGGGTGGCCGCACGGGTAAGCCGGCGATCTTGGGAGTCGGCGGGCCAGCCGCGCCGTAGGCGTTTATCAGCCCGATCACCCTGATCCGCCCGCAGTGGGCCGATTCGCTTCGATAAAGGCGGCAAGGAAGTTCCGAGCGGGTGTTGGCGGCTCAGCAGCATTCAGCGTCGCGGACTGCTCCGTTTCGCGAACCGCTTCCGCATCCAGCACCTTCAGCATCTGAACACCGCTCTCCGAAGTTCCCACCAGCACGTACTCGCCAGCCGCTTTCACGATATAGAGATGCTTTCGCGGATCGAGCGACAGGCGGGCAGTCACTTCAAGCAATCGTGGCCGGCGACTTCCGAAACGAACGGAACCCGGCGCCCAACGTCTCAGCGCGAGCCACAACACTACGAGTGCCATGACCAACCCGGCTGCGCCAAGCGCCATCGCTGTTCCTCCGTGCGCCGGACTTGTCCGGCTCCAAACGTCTATCGGCGGAAGTTGGAGATTACTTTTGGGCGGGGAGAGAAAAGGGTGTGAGAATGAGGCCCGCGGTTATTTCCACGGGCCTCGCGCCGAGAGTGTGAGCCGACCCGCTCGGCTAACCCTCCGGTTGAATCGCCGCTCGTGCGCGCGGTGGAGCGGGCTTTGCTTCGGGTCCCGCGGCGAGCAGGTCTGACAGCAGGCGACCTTCCGGGAGCAAGGTGATGCGTGAGTTGGCGTGCATCAGCTTGTCCATTTCGAGGATGTCGAATAAGGCGCTGGTCACTTCCGGATCGGCCGAGATCTCCTTGAGCGCGGCACCGATCATGTTCGGCCGCATCGCCTGCGCCTTCGCGAACTCGATCGCGGCTTCCCGCTCGGCGGAGCTGGTGATGACGCTCACCTGATTGGCGCCGTCCTGCCTGATGGCGGACGTCACCTGGCGCAGCCGGTTGACCACTTTCTCCTCGATCTGCCGGATCATGCCCTTGTCGCGGAAGTGCACTTTCCGGATGTACACGGAACCGAGGAAGTAGCCCCATGCCTTCGATTTCTCCGTGACTTCGGCGCGCACCGTCTGGCTCATGGTGTGGCGCGTCTGGAGCATTTCTCCAAGCGGCATGTTGCTCAGGCAGCGCACCGTGGCGTTGCTGAGGTTGGCGCGCAGCGAGCCTCGCGGGTCCATGTTCTGGAAGAGGTACGCGACCGGATCGCTGACTCTCATCTCGTACCAGACGCCGATGCCCATCGGTGCGCCCTCTTCGGAGTTGACCGTCTGACTGCGCAGGTATTCCTGGTCGAGCCGGAGGTCAAGCACGTAACATTTGCCGAGCCAGTTCACGATGAAGGCCGCGGGCCCGATTCGCAACGGCAGGAAGTGCAGCCCCGGATCGCCGAGCACCCCGAGCACCTTGCCAAACAGGACGTACACGCGGCAGGTCCGCTCGCGCACGACAGCGTAGAAGCCGAGTATGCGCAGCACGCCGAGGAAGACAGGCTCCGCAATGAACAGAAGGGCCACCGTGATGATGGCGGCGACGACAATGTTGCCGGTATCGAGGTTCACTTCTTCACCTCCAGGTAAACGCTCTCGGCTTTGCCGAATAAGGGGAGCCGCACGTTTCTGAGGTACGTTCCAAGGACGTTGGAGCCGTGGCGTTTGAGCCCGGCAAGCTCGGCGGCGAGCAGGCGGATGGGCTCCACTTCGGCCTGGGCCTTAAACGTCTCGATTTCTACCGCGCGTTTGGACTGCACGATCTTCTGGTCGGCCGCAGCCTGGGCCAGACTGATGTCGCTCGAGACCTGATTGTGGGCCGTATTGATAGCCGCGAGAGCGGATTCCACTTCGGCCGGAGGATCGATGCCGGTGATCAGCGAGGCATCGAGGACGACACCGTACCGGGCGGCCGTCGAGAGGCACTCCTGATCCATGTACTCGTTCACATCGCGGAGGTTCTTGCGGATGTCGTTGATCGATACGCCGGCTGTGTCGGCGCCCGGGATTACGGGTCCCGTGGCAGCGGCCAGCGTGGTCTTGGCCTCAAAATTGGCGATCTTCTGCCGGAGCACCGAGACGAAGTAGCCCATCACATGCACGATCGGCCGTTTGATACCGAACAGGAACGCGTAGAGGTTGCTTTCGGCCACGCGCCAGCGGATCTGGCCCGTCATGCCGGTATTGAGCTGGTCCTTGGTGACGGCCTCCAGCATCTGGCCGCCGCTGTTCGCAGAGGGGTCTTCGAGATCGAGAGCCATATTCATGGTCTCAATAGCGATGGACACCTTGTGGATCTTCTCCCAAGGCATCTTGAAGTAGGGTCCGCCGGGGCCGATTACGCGAACCTGCGGGTAAACGTAGCGATCGCGTTCGTGGGCGCGCAGGTGCTCGGAGATCGGATGGTCGAGTGTTGTCTTGCCGTCCGGGAGGCGTTCCGCCCGGCCGAAAATGGTCTTGACCGCACGCTCATTCTGGTCCACCGTGTACAGCCCCATCAGGAGGAACCGCGCAACGAACCAGAGCGCGCAGCCGAACAGGATGCCGCTCATCGTAACCATGGCAGGGCAAGTATAGCCCAGAAATGGGCGAGTTTCGTTAGCGATTGGCTTAGGCAGGATGCGCGACAGCCGAGCCGACTGCGAGTCGCAGAGATCGGACAGCGCAGCCGGACAAGAGGTGAGAATCAGAACACGTTGGCTTCATCCAGCCTCCAAGAGCGGGATTCGCTGAGAAACCTGGACCGGGAAATCAGAGCAAGGCCGAGCTACCGAGCTTGATAGATCAGTTCGTCGTTCCCTGCCGCTCTGACCGCCCATCCAACCAATGCTCCGATACCAGCACCGATAGCGGCGAACATGGCTTTGCCTGTTCCTGAAAAGTCCATTCGAGGCCTACTGGCAAGAACACCCAACGTGGTTGCGCCTGCCGCCGCACCTATCAACGGCGCATAGTTGTAAGCATTCCGCTTTGCCGTAACCTTGCGAACGTTTTGTCGAGAGATGGTCTCGCTCGTTCCGGACTTCAACTGGATCGTTATTGCCTCCCGATCCTTCGCGATGAAGGTGCCTTTCACTTTACGTTTAGGCTGGAACGTCTCTACGGTCAGTTCCCGCCCGGGCTGCAACGGTGAGAGATTCCATAATCGCCAAGGATCCGGTTGGGCGTTCAGCAGTTGCCCGGCGAGAGCGAGTCCCATGATCAGGACCAACAGGGGCTTATACATGGGTTCCTCCACAATGCGGCGAGCCTGAGTCTCGGCCAGTTCCCTTTCGACGGTGAAGCTTGAACCGTCGAACGAAGAGGAAGTATAACAGCCTCTCCCGCTCAATGAACTTCCGATGCTATGCTCTCTTACTTGGCGTGAAACGTGGATATACGGCGCCCTGGTGGGGCCGCACCCCAGTTCACGTCTCGGAAACCCGAGGAGCGGCATGGCACTCATTCAATTCACGCGGAATCACAGCGACCATTCAACCGACAAGGGCTACCAGTTCGAGTTCTTCTGCGACCGCTGCGGCAACGGATTCATGTCTGAATTCCACGCGTCCGCGGTCGGCATGGCGGCGAGCGCGGTGCGCGTCGTGGATCAACTTGTGGGCGGCTGGTTCGGCCGCGTCGGCTCGTCAAGCTACGAGATCGAGCGTGCCGTTCAGGGTCCCGGCCACGATAAGGCCTTTAGGGAAGCGATCAACGAGGCGAAGGTCAACTTCCGGCAGTGCCCGAAGTGCAGCCACTGGGTCTGTGGCGCGACCTGCTGGAACGACAAGCGCATGCTCTGCTATGACTGCGCTCCGGACATCCAGACCGAGATGGCGTCCGCACAGGTACACACCGCGGTCGAGCAGATGAAGGAGAAGCTCAGGGAGCAGGATCTCACCAAGGACCTGAACCTCACCGCCGAAGCCACTGCGCTCTGCCCAGCTTGCGGCGCGCGCACGCAGGGAGCGAAGTTCTGCCCCGATTGCGGCAAGCCGCTCCGCGCCAAGAGCGAGTGCAACCGCTGCGGCACGAAGGTAGACGCCGGGGCGAAGTTCTGCCCCGAGTGCGGCAACCGCTTCTCCTGATCCCGACATCGCGATGCCCGCGTATTCGGGGAAGTTCGAATACTCCGCTGAGACCGGCGCTCCGCTCGGAGCCGGTCCTTGTCAACTCAGCTTTGACGCAGAGGAGTGCAGGGTCACGCCCGTCTCTGGCGCTGCGATCGCGTTCGACCTGGGCGATGTGAACGCTGTGGTTCCCGGCGACTGGGAACTGCAGTTGGCGCTCCACACCGGCCGGCAGCTTTTCCTGCGGCAGTTTGGCCCGGCGTTCGGGCGGATGATGGCGGAACTGACAGCAGCGTGGCGCGACCGCATGGTCCAGTGCCTCCTATTAGAGGACCTGGAGGAATTGGACCGGTTCAACGGAACGGTGGCGACTGCGGCGGGCTTCCCTGCCCCTGCCGAGATCCGCATTTTCAAGAGCAACATCGCCGTGCTGCGAGAGCGGGGTATGCCGTTCCAACGGCGGCTGGCGGACGTGGACGCCGTCGACTTCGACGCCGCTTCGTACTCGGTGACCCTCGCTTCAGGCAGCGAGTGCGCCATCGTATCGAAGCTCGCCAAGAGGACCGATGCTTTCAGGGCGACTCTCAAGAAGGCGCACGAAAACCTGCGCGAGCATTCGGTCCGCGCACTTCGCAAGCTCTTTCCGTTCCTGGATACGGACCGCCTGCTAAGGCTCCAGGCCATGATGCCGGAGGGCCGCAGCGTTCGGTTGAGCGCTCTCGCAGCGATCCATCCCGAAATTCCTGAAGCTTTCGCCGCACGCGCGGCCGGCCCGACCCTTAAGCCCTATCTCGATGTGCTGCGCATGGGTATGGTGCCGGATTCGCTGATGGCGGGCTTCAAATTCGTCCGCAAGGAGACAGTGGAAGGGACCAGCCCCGAGGAGGAAACGGCAGCAGCGCCCGCACCGGAGGATGCGACCGAAGACGCGGCCCCGGCCGCGGAGATCGAGGAGGACGACGGGGGCGAGTCCGTCTTCTGCTGGTTCTTCATCCCGATGGCGCTTGCGGCCGATTCGAAACGCCACGCGAACATCATCGCCTGGGAAGCGGGGACCGGCACGGGCCGCGCGACCTACTTCTTCCGCATCGCACCACCAGAGCAGGCCGGAACGCTTCAGGAGCCGACACGTGCGCGGGCGGTTGTGGACGCCTCGGTCGCGGACCTCACCCGGGGCCTGGCGCTCGTGAACTTCCGCCGTGAACCGGTGTACCTGCCGGACGCCTCACTCCAGCAGCAGCCCCGCTACCGGCGTTACGCCATCGGCTGTCGGCGGCTGCCCGCGTTGCGAGCACTGCGAGCGGCATATCTCGGCCGCGCTATTCATTCTTCGATGGAGACGTGGTCGGCCCAGGTGCAGGCGATTCTCGCAGTAGTGCGCTGAACAGCTCTTGAGGGCGCAGCGAACCGCCCCACCCCCGGGCGCACCGGGAGCGGGACGGTTCATGCTTTGGTCCTGTGATCAGGAAGGGTTACGGCTTGAGCAGGATAGAACGGCGGAGCAAGTCGAGAACGGAGTTGTTGACCAGCGTGTCGTTGCCCTGATCGCCGTGGAGGGAATCGAGACCCGGCCCGCCGACCAGAACGTCATTGCCGCGTCCGCCGCGGATGTAGTCGTTGCCACGGCCGCCATTGAGGTAGTCGCTGCCACTGCCGCCGTAGATCCGGTCATTGCCGGCCCCGCCATGGACGTAGTCGTTACCGCGGCCGGCATCCACCAGATCATTGCCCGCGCCCGCATCGATGTAATCGTTGCCTCTCCGGCCATAGATCCGATCGTTGCCGCGCCCGCCGAGCAGAACGTCGTTGCCGCGCCCGCCGTCGATGAAATCGTTGCCGGCTCCACCGTAAATGAAGTCGTTTCCGGAGCCGCCGCTCAGACGATCATCTCCGCTGCCGCCGAAGATCGCGTCGTTGCCGCGGCCGCCATCGACTGTGATGCCCTGCTTGACGCGCGGATCGACATAGACCGTGTCGTTTCCGTCGCCGGCCTTGATCACAAGGCGCTTGGCTTCTTCCTCGCTAAGGCTGTAGTGGCGCACTTTGCCGCTTTGCTCCATGACGCTCACGTCAACACCGCCGTTGCGGTTCGGGGTGACGGAGATCCGGTCGTTGCCGCTGCTGCCGTTAATCACGATCGGCTGCTGGCACGGAAAGCCGGGAAGCAGGTTTCCAAAACTGGGTTGAATAGTCATTGCATCTTTCCCTTCTGTTTGTCTCGGTGATGCCGGCGCCTTGCATCTCCCACCATGGTTATCGTGCGGCCTGCCTTGGAGTTGTCATTGCATCGTGGCCCCATGAGGCCCTGTGCCATAATGTGTCCAAAAGGGGAGGTGAATATGGCCCACCATTGGATCGGAAGATCCGTTCTCTCTTTAGGCTTGGCTTTGTGCGTTCAGACTGCATGGGGGCAGGGTAAGGGTCAGCAGCCACCTCCGGGTGGCGGAACTGGGCAGACGCCGGGAGGCCAGCAGCCGGGCGGCGGTCAGCCGGGTGGACAGCCGGGTGGACAACCGGGCACCCAGCCGCCTTCGCGGATGCCTAGTCCGGGTCAACGCTCTCCCCAAGACGAAAGTCGTACGATGCCCGAAGTACCCCGCCCTGTGTTTCTGTCCGGTAAGGTGATGCT
The DNA here is from genome assembly GCA_035561355.1 of Bryobacteraceae bacterium. Taxonomy (GTDB): domain Bacteria; phylum Acidobacteriota; class Terriglobia; order Bryobacterales; family Bryobacteraceae; genus DATMXS01. The sequence goes on from DATMXS010000297.1 coordinate 8,957, forward strand.
CGACGACGGCACAGCTCCGGCCGAGCCAGTGGTGCTCGAACGGGTGTGCAACGGCATTGCCCGGCCGGAAGGTTTCACTGATTCCAAGGGGCGCTTCAGCTTCGAACTGGGACGCAACTCAGCGATGATGGCGGATGCCAGCGTTGGCTCCGCCCGGGACCCCTTCGGCGACCCGAATATGGGATTCGGAGGCGGCCGGATGTCTTCGGGCCGCGGCGGCGCGCTGGGCGGTTCGGATCCGCGCCTGCTCGGTTGTGAACTCCGGGCAGCTCTCGCAGGATTTCGGTCTGATGTCGTGAACCTCAGTCAACGGCGCTCGCTGGATAACCCCGACGTCGGCACGATCATCCTGCACCGCATCGGTAACGTCGAAGGCACCACGATCAGCGCCACCAGCCTGAGCGCTCCCAAGGAAGCCAGGAAGGCGTACGAGAAGGGCATCGATGCGATGAGGAAGAGCAAATGGGAGAACGCGCAGAAGCAGTTTGAAAAGGCCGTGGCCGAGCATCCGAACTACGCCGCAGCCTGGTACGAACTCGGGGTTGCACATCAGCAGCAGCAGCGACCCGAGGAGGCGCGGAAAGCCTTTGCGCAAGCGCTCGATGCCGATCCCAAGTATGTGAAGCCGTATCTGAATCTGGCCCTTCTAGCGAGTTCCGAGAAGAAGTGGGATGAGGTGGCGAAGAATACGGATACGCTCATTCGATTGAACCCGATTGACTTTCCGCAAGCCTACGTCTGGAACTCAATCGCGAACCTCAACCTCCACAATCCGGACGCGGCCGAAAAGAGTGCGCGCGAGGCGCTAAAGATCACGCCGGGTGTCCCGAAGCTGCGCCATATCCTTGGGCTCGCGCTGGCGAATAAAGGCGATTACGCGGGTGCCGCCCAGGAAGTAAGCGCTTACGTTCAGGCGGCTCCGCAGGCCAGTGACGTCGAACTCGCGAGGAAGCAACTGGTAGAGATCCAACAGCGCGCCGGCGCGCCGCAGAAGTAAGCCTGCCGAAAAGAGCGGTGGCCGCACCTCGCCGGTCACTCCCTTTTAGGCCCAACTGCGATTTCTCCAAATCGGTACAATTATCCGGTTCGGAGGTGATCGCCATGTCCCACTGCTCATCCTGCTGCGCCTCACGGTGCGACTCCTGTCCTGATAGCGGCGTCAGCCGCCGCAATTTTCTGGCAACGCTCGGAGCTGCCGGCGCCGCGCTGGCCGTTCCTGCGTTTGCCAAAGATCCCATCCGCCAGATGCCGGTTCGGAATGCTCTGGCAGTGCAACCAGTCTTCACATACCGCGTGCCCCAACGCCGGGAGGCCACGAGTTGGCGCGAGTGGGGCGGCATCCTGAGCGAAGCCGACGCCGCCGCCGAGAAGGAGCGGATCGGACGCGAACTCGCCGAGCTGAAGAGGACGGCCGATTTCCCGCTCGACATCCGTCCGTTGATGGTCTGCCAGACTCCTGAGGAAGCGGAGAAGCTGTCAGCAGGGACCCACGACACAACGATCGTGTACGCGGCCGGCGGCGGGCTGAAGCTGATGGAGACGCTGACACCGGAATCCAAGTGGAACATGATGTTCGTGCGCCACAATCCCGGCCCTGCCTACCTCTGGTACGAGATTGCGCACCCGCGGTACCTGCGGAAAACGGTGGACCAGTACGGCCAGCCGGGCATGACGCCGCACGACGTCATCGTCGATAAGCACTCCGAGATGCTGTGGCGGCTGCGCGCTCTCGGCGGCTTGAAGAACACGCTGGGGAAGAAGATCATCGCCATCGGCGGCGCCTCCGGATGGGGCGAAGGCGGCAGCAAGGCGCCGCAGATCTCGCGAGACCTGTGGAAGCTGAACATCGAGACCGTCGAGTACCCGGCCCTGGCGGAGCGCATCAAGCTGGCGCGCAAGAACGATGCGCTGGTGAAGAGAGCGCACGCGGCGGCAGAGACTTACTTGAAGCCCAAGAACGTCACGCTCGAGACCAAAAAGGAATTCGTCCTGAACTCGTTCGTTCTGACCGAGGTCTTCCGTGAGCTGCTCGACGAGGCTAAGACCGACACCCTCACCATCAACCAGTGCATGGGCACCATCATGCCGATGTCGGAGACGACCGCCTGCCTGCCGCTCAGCCTGCTCAACGACGACGGCTACATGGCGTTCTGCGAATCCGACTTCGTGGTGATTCCGTCCGGCATCCTCCTGCGCTACATCGCGGGCAAACCGGTGTTCCTGAACGACCCGACGTATCCCCACGACGGCATGGTGACGATCGCGCACTGCACCGCGCCGCGGCGCATGGACGGTGTACATCAGGAGCCGGTCCGCATCATGACGCACTTCGAATCCGACTACGGCGCCGCGCCCAAAGTCGAGATGAAGAAGGGGCAAATCACGACCAATCTCGTGCCGGACTTCGACTGCAAGAAATGGGTGGGCTTCACCGGCGACGTGATCGATAACCCGTTCCTCCACATCTGCCGCTCCCAAACCGACGTGAGCGTCAAAGGCGACTGCATGAAGCTCGCTGAAGAGATGAAGGGCTTCCACTGGATGATGTCTTACGGGGATTACCTGAAGGAGACGGGGTACGCACTGAGGAAGCTGGGAGTTAAGTTGACGCTGGTGTAATCGACACACGCCGCGCACGGAACAATCCGCCGGTTCCGTGCGCGGCGGACCGGGTTATAGATCACCGCATCCGCCTTCACGGGCGGGGCGTTCAGGAAGAGCCTCTGATGAGCGCTCATGCAGGTGTTCCTGCCGGCGTTGCGGGCCACAAAGGTAGAGCCCATTGCGGCCCTCAGGTATGAGTAGAATAGCGCCATGCGTCGCACGCTTTATTTGATGGCGGTTGTGTGCCTCGGGGCCACCGTTCTGAGCGCACAGAAGTCCGGCCTTCGCGAGATTCAGCTTAAAGTACTCCGCGACAAGATCGCGGGCGGATGGGCCGGCCAGATGATTGGCGTCAGCTACGGCGCGCCGACCGAATTCCGCTCAAACTCCAAGATCCTCGAAGGCGAGTTGCCGAAGTGGACCCCTGACCGCGTCAACAACTCGCTCGGGCAGGACGACCTGTACGTGGACATGACGTTCGCGAAGGTCCTCGACGACAAGGGTCTCAACGCGACAACGGAGGACTTCGGCGCGCTGTTTCGTGAAGCGAAATACGGTTTGTGGCACGCGAACCTCGCCGCGCGGCGGAACCTGAAGCGCGGCGTCCCGGCGGCCAAGGCCGGGATGCCCGAGTTCAACGCGCATGCGATGGACATCGATTTCCAGATCGAAGCCGATTTCATCGGGCTCATGGCTCCCGGGCTGCCGCAGTGGGGCAATGAAATGGCATGGCGCGCCGGCCGTGTGATGAATTACGGCGACGGCATCTACGGCGGCATGTTCGTTTCCGGCATGTACTCCGCCGCGTTCTTCGAATCGGACCCGCACAAGCTCGTCGAAGCGGGATTGGCCGTGCTTCCTGTGAAGAGCCCCTACGCGATGCTCATCCGCGATCTGCTGGCCTGGCACAAGCAGTACCCTGCCGATTGGAGGAAAGTTTGGAAGCTGGTGGAGGACAAGTGGAACACGAACGATCCTTGTCCTGACGGCGCGCTGAAGCCGTTCAACATCGACGCCAAGTTGAACGGTGCCTACATCGCGCTTGGGCTTCTGTTCGGCGACGGCGATTTCGGCAAGACCATCGAGATCTCGACGCGCTCCGGGCAGGATTCCGACTGCAACCCGGCGAGCGCGGCAGGCATCCTGGGCGTCGCCCTCGGTTTCTCCGGCATCCCTGAGGAGTGGAAGGGCGGCATTCCTGCGATCGCAGAAAAGAAGTTCGCGTACACGGACTACTCATTCAACAGCATCGTGAACAGCACCTACGAGCGGACGCTCAAGCTGATCCAGGCGACCGACGGCCGGATCGACGGCGAAATGGCGCTCATCAAGGCGCAGACCGCGAAACCGGCGAAGTACGAGGAGTGGAACTACGGCAAAGTAGCCGAGCGGATTGGCGCGGCGGAACCGCGCTGGACGTTCAAGGGCGAGTGGAAAACCGCGGAGAAGCGCGCGACGCGGACGGCGTCTGTAAAGGGAGCGGAGGCATCGGTAAAGTTTTCGGGCACCGGAGCCATCATCGTCGGGCCGTACCTGCCTGGCGGCGGCAAGTCGGACGTCTACCTGGATGGGAAGTTGCACAGGACCGTGGATTCTAACTCGGACGAGAAGAGCGCCAAGGGCGGCGAGGCGGTGTGGCACGCATTCGGGCTGAAGAACGGCGAGCACACAGTGCGACTCGTTCTGCGGGGCAAGCCTGCGTTTGACGGACGCGGCGCGGACCCGGGGACCGAGGTCGCCATCGACGACCTGGTGGTATTCCGCTAGAGATCTTCCCACCGGCGGCGCGGAGGTCATCCGCGCCGCCGGTGGATCCTGCCCAGACTAGAGCTTTCTCTCGTACACGTACGCGCAATCCTCGAGCCGGCTCTCCGGCCCGCCGTCATTCACCGAGAACCGGAACGGCGTCACCCGGCCATTCCGGACGCGCCCATTCCACAATGAGCCGCCGGCGTATTCACCGTCCTTGCGCAACGCGTAGAAATTCAGGTCGAACTGGTCGAGCTTCTTCATGTCGTTGTTGAAGTTGCGCGCTACGCGCTTCACGGCATCGAGAACGGCTTCTTTCGGGCTCATACCATGGCGCATGTTCTCGACAATGGTGTGTGCTCCCGCGATGCGGATATTCTCTTCACCGCGCCCGGTGGAACCCGCGGCCCCGACGTCCTGATCCACCCACAAGCCCGCGCCGAGGATGGGCGAGTCTCCTACGCGTCCCGGGATCTTCCACGCGAGCCCGCTGGTGGTGGTAACGCCGGACATCTCACCCTTCGGGTTCAGGGCGAGGCAGTTGATCGTACCAGTCGGCGGATGAACCGCCATGTCCCACGCCCAGGCAAGCGTGGCCGCATCCGCCTCCGGGAAGAGCCGGCTGATCGCTTTGGGCGGCGCATCGAGACCGTCCGTCCAGTTGTTGCTGCCCGAGGCGTCCCTCAGCGAACGCTTCCAAACGATCCAGGCAAGCCGCGACTTTTCGGTCAGCAGGTTGTCTTCCTGGAACCCGAGCGCCCGTGCGAAACGGAGCGCGCCTTCACCGGCCAGCATGACGTGATCGGTCTCTTCCATCACCGCCTTGGCGACCTTGGAAGGAGCCTTGATATTGCGGATGGAAGCCACCGAGCCACAACGGCGCGTGGGACCGTGCATGACGCAGGCGTCCAGCTCGACAATGCCTTCCTCATTGGGGAGACCGCCGTAGCCGACCGAGCTATCGTTCGGATCCTCCTCGACGATGTTGACGCCGGCGACAACTGCGTCCAGCGTATCCTTGCCCGCTTTCAGATACTCCATTGCGCGGGTGCAGGCACGCAGCCCGTTCCCGCTCGAGATGACGATGCTCTTCTTGCCCTGCGCGGACGCCACGGCCGGCAGCAACGCCGAGCCCGCGATCCACTGCCTGCGATTCATCTTCATTGCGTTCGCGATTGTACCGTGAACGAAGAGAACGTAGCTGTGCCGGGTGCTACGCGGCGTCGAGGAGACCGAGCGGGGAGCCGCTCTCCTGCTCTACCTGCTGCATCGTGCACTGATTCGGAGCCTTGTCCGGTCTCCATCGCACCAGGCGAGTGCCGTGGCGGAAGCGCCCACCGCTGAAATGGTCGTACTCCACCTCAACCACCAGCTTGGGCGCGAGCGGTTGCCACTCCGCAGAACGGGCCGTAGACCACCGGCTCGGTCCGCCCGGCGATCGCCCCGTGAACCCCGGAGGAGCGATCAGCTTTTCGAGCTTCGCCGTGAGAGCGGACCGGTCCGCAGCCTTGATGCCTGAAGTGAAGCCGACATGGTGCAGCGTGGCGTTCTCGTCGTACAGGCCCAGCAGCAGCGAGCCGACGACGCGCGCTTTCTCCGCATATCGAAATCCGCCGACAACGCAATCCGCGGTGCGCTTGAACTTGATCTTGACCATGCCAGTGCCGCGCTCGCCTGAACGGTAATCGCAATCACGGCGTTTCGCGATGACGCCGTCCAGCCCGCCACCTGAACCGCGCAGCCAACCGCGCGCGTGCTCGAAATCCGGGGTCGCCGGCGAGAGTCTCACCCGTCCATTCGCGGCGAGGTGCGCCTCGGCGAACGCTTCCAACCGCTCCCGGCGCTCCTTGAGGGTCAAACCCGTGAGATCCCGCCCGTTTTCGTCAACCAGCAGATCGAACACGATGTACATTCCGGGTGTGGATTGCGCCAGCTTCTTGATCCGGCTCTCGGCGGGATGGATACGCTGAAGCAGGTCATCGAATGACAGGCCATCAGGACTTGGAACGACAATCTCGCCATCCAGGACAAACCGCTTCGGCGGCAGCGCGGCTACCGCCTCCACCACTTCAGGGAAATAGCGCGCGAGCGGCTGGCCGGCCTTCGATTGCAGCTCTATGGTGGACCCGTCACGAAACGCGAGGCAGCGAAAGCCGTCCCATTTGGGTTCGTATTGCCATTCCGGACCGCGGGGGACTTCTTTGGCGGCCTCAGCCTCCATCGGCATGTACGGCGGCGAGATCGGCAGCGTCACAGAAACTTCTCCAGGCGCAGCCGCCCCTTTTTCGCCAGCAGTGGAGCGAATAGGTCACCGACTTCGGCCACTCGGGCGGGAACGGTCTGCAAACGGTAGCGTTCGATAGGCGAGCGCTCCGCGACTTCTTCCCATGAAATCGGGGCCGATACCGTCGCGAGGGGTTTCGGGCGCACCGAGTAGGCTGAAGCCAGCGTCCGGCCCCACGCATTCTGGTTGTAATCCACGAGAACGTGCTTCTCGGGCCGCTTCGCCACCTTATACTCGGCCGTGATCAACTCGGGATGGCGGCCGGCCAGCGTCTGCGCGAACGCCTTCGCAAAGGTCCAAACCTGCTTCTGAACGGGGCCGCGGGCGATTGGAACGTAGATGTGGATCCCGCGGGAGCCGGTCGTCTTCGGGAAATTCGGTATCTTCAACGCATCGAGTTCCTCATGCACCAAAAGGGCCGCGTCGAGAACGTGCTCCCACTCGGCGCCCGGAGTGGGGTCGAGATCGAAGTGCATGTAGTCCGGTCGGTTCACGTCGTCGCAGCGGGCATACCACTGGTTGAGGTCGATGCAGCCGAGATTGATCACCCAGAGCAACGACGGCACGTCGCCGATTACGGGGAAATCGATGACGTTCCCGGACGCGTGTTCGATGGAACAGGTGCGGATCCACTCCGGCCGGGGATTCGGGGCGCGCTTCATGAAGAAAAACGGCCCTGAAGCGCCGTGCGGGTAACGCTTCATCACCATCGCGCGGTCGGCAAGGTGCGGCAACAGGACGTTCGCCACGTCGGCGTAGTACTGGAGCAGGTCGCGTTTGGCGAGGCCCAGCTCAGGCCAGAACGGCTTGTCGAGGTTCGTCAGGCGGACCTTGTGCGCCCCCACCTCCAGGTCGCAGGTCTTGCGGCCCGTGGGGATTTCGAGTCTCGGGTATTTTGCGAGTGCCGCGCTCACTTGCCCTTACTCATCATGATGCTGCGCACCATTCACCTGGATCAAGAAATGCATTGCCTTCGGGCGGCGTTCGAGGGTCGAGCGCTCCGAGCGGAATGTAGCAATTCCCAGACCAATTACGACGGGCCGGCGCGCTCGCCATCCGGCCGTTCGCCCGGAAAAAAGGACGCTCCGCGGGGAATTTATGCCTTCTCAAACTCCTTTCACGGCTCCGCAAGCGAGGGTTCGCGGTTCAATTGCGTAAGGGTGCAGCGGTCATGTACATGCCCCTGCGAGGCCGGGCACCCCAAAGGAAGGAACGGCATACCGCGTGCTTAGGTCAAGGGGATAGGAGCGTTATGGGAAAGAAAGACGTTATCAAGCCGGGACATTTCAAGTTAGCCGGGCGGCTGCGTCCGGGGCAGGACATCGTACAGGAGGACCAAAAGCAAGAGTTTGCGACCGAGCAGGCACGCGAGGAGGACGCCGCGGCGGAAGACGCTCCGCTGCCCGGCATGAAACCAAAACCCAAACCCACGATGGCGGCGGGCAAAGGCGGCGGTACCGGTTCCGTTGTGAAGCGCAGGAGGAAATGACCATGGCGCGTAAAGGCAGCATGGACCAACTGAAAGGCGATGACAAGAAAGCCGCCGTGAAGGGAGT
>DATMXS010000298.1:0-7328 GCA_035561355.1 Bryobacteraceae bacterium
CGCGAGAACGGCCTGGACCTGATCGGTATCTATCATTCGCATCCGGATCATGACGCGTACTTCTCGGAGACGGATCTGAAGAACTCGTGTCCCTGGTACTCGTTCCTGGTGCTCTCGGTCCGGGGCGGGAAATTCGATCACGCGCGGTGCTTCATCCCGAACATTGAACAGACGCGGGCCGAGCCCGAGGAACTGGTCTATCCGGCTCAGACGTGAAACCTCAGCGGCGGCCGGTCTCGACAACCAGTCGGCAGTTCTCCCGAATTTGGTCTGTGTGTTTTGGGAACATGCCGATCACCACTGCGTCGCTCGGCTTTGCGTACCTGAAAACGAGCGCCAGGGCGTCACGCATTTGCTCGGGCGCATCGCACTTCCGCGTCGCCGCGTAGACCTTGAAGATCAGGCACGGCTTGCGTGTCTTCTGGACCCGCTCGAGCATTCGCTCACGGTCGGGATCCCAGAAGAGTTCACCAACGGGCCTGCCCGCAAGCCGCTCGGCCTCTGCCCGGCTGCGGCTGAGGTTGTACACGCAGGCCATGTAGAAGTCCACGTCCCAGCCCTTGTCTTCGGCGTAGTCGATGACTTCGGGGATATGCGTGCCTAGCCCCACCATCGCCCCCGTCTGCCGGATGGCTTTCAGCGCTTCCGGTACCCGGTCGATTGTTCCGGCCACCCAGTGCCGGTCCGTCGCTGCTCCGTGGAAATAAATGCCTAACGGCTTCAAGGACCCGATCTCGCCGATGTTTCGCGACAGGTCGCCGTACTCCGACGCCGTCTGCGCGATCCACTCGATGCGGCCCCCTTCCAAACGGTACTCATGGAGCAATCGCTGAATGTGGCGATCGCCGCGCGACTGCCACACATTGATGCCTGCCTGCTCGCAATCCCGGAGGAGCTTCTTCACTTGCCCGGTGGTAAAGTAATCGAGCATTTCACGGCTGAGTTGGGCCGACACGTGGGAGTTGGCGCTCACCGGGTTACCGCCGACGATGAGCCGGGAGATCGTGTGCGGCCCGAACTTGGCGGTCGGGAGCGCGGGCGCGGGCAACACAGACGAGGCAACTGTGAACAGAGCTTCGCGGCGGCTCAGATCTGTTTTCGGCATGCCTGATTCTCATACCCTGGCAGTGTGGAGGTCAATCGGAATCCAACTGGCGCGGCCAGTGTGTATGATAGGCAACCATGATGCGCGCTTTCGCGGCGTTTCTTATGGCCGTCCTGTGCGTGGCGCAGGCTCCCTCACGCCAACCCTTCTACGACCGGACACATGGGTCCAAAGTCTTCGGCGAATCGCGGCATTACAGGATACTTCTGCCGCCTGATTACGAAACAAGCGGCAAGCGGTACCCGGTGATCTACTACTTCCACGGACACAGCGACCGTTACACGGTCGAGCAGTACGACAACGGGACCGAAACGGTTCCGAAGATGGTGGAGTTCGTTCGCGCGCACGATGTCATTGTTGTATGCGCCGACGGCTACGTCGCCGAGAACTACACCGGCTTCTATGGCGGCGCACCGTATGACGTTTGGGACAACGGGGCAAAGTACGACTACGGCGCATACTATCTCGAACTGGTGGACCATATCGACCTCACGTACCGCACGCTGACGGACAGGCGCCACCGCGCCACGTCCGGGCTGAGCATGGGCGGCTTCATGAGCCTATACCTGAGCGCCCGCTTCCCCGAGCGCATCGGGAGCGCCTCTTCGTTCAATCCTGGACCGGAGTTCTACGTCGGCGATGCAGGCACGCGCGTCCTCTGGCGTCCGAAGGACCACGTCGGGAGTCACGCGCAGACCATGGTCCGCCTCATACGCGCCAGCGGTGATTTCATCAGCCAGTACCACGAGGAGACGCGCGAAGCCTATGCGCGTGCGGCTGGCGTGGATTTCGAGTACCGGCAGGACGACTATCACAAGCACTGGGCCACATCGATCGCAGAGACGTTCGATTTTCATATGCGCGCCTTCGATAACCCGGCCCTGAACAACGTGCCCGAGGTATGGAGCTACTCCAATCCGTTCCGCGCGTTCGAGGTCCGCGGGTACCGCATTTCGGTGGAAACAGCAGGGCAGGGAATCGTGTATCTCGAGCAGGTGCGACAGGGCGGCCTGCGCATCCGTACGAGGCGTTGGGCCCCGGACGGGCCTCCGCTCGAAGGCGCGACACTAAGCGTCAAAACGGCCCCTCTGTACTCGCCCGGCAAGCCGTACCGCATTCTCGACTACAACCTGCTGACCGGCAAGACGCGCCAGACCACGATTACCTCCGGAGCTGACGGTACCCTAACTCTCACCCTGGACGGCGCCGGTCACCAAATCGGCATTGCCGGACCCGGGACGGGAGGGGGCGCGCCCGTGCTTCTGCCAGTGACTGCGAAGGATCGCCTCCGTGTCGCAGCAGGTGCAGACGTCCCGCTCCCCTTTCGCCTGTTCAATCCGCGCGCAGAACCCATGACCGGCGTTACCGGAGTGCTCACAACCGAGTATCCGACCGTGCAGTTCACCGCAGCTCGCGTCGAGATTCCGGCCATCGAGCCCGGCGGCGTCGTCGATCTTTCCGGCAAGCTCACCGCCCGGTTCACCGCCGGTGGCGGCTATTTCGCGCCCGCGAGCATCAAACTGGGTCTGACGTACGATGATTGGCACGGCGCATCGGAGGACATCGACCTTCTGGTCGCGCCCGAGATTGTGCCCGCGCCTGCCGCCTTCGAGATCCTCGACGGCCGCACAAAGACGTTTTCCGTCTTTCGTCAGAAGGGTAATAAGGGCGGCGGCGCCTCCGTCTCGCGGTCCGTTACGGAGGGCAGGGGCAACGGCAACGGCATCCTCGAACCGGGCGAGGAGGCCACCATCTGGGTCCGCATGCTGCAGGGCATGGACCCGTTCGACAAGGGCAACTGGTACCGAGCCAAGGTCTACAGTGATTCGCCGTACGTCGCCGAGGTTGCAGACATCCAGGAACAGAAACAGCTCGAGTGGACCGGGGCGAAGGAGAGAACCAGCGTCATACGGCTGTCCGCAGACGCACCCCCGAACTCCGAACTGCCTCTTCTTCTCGACAACGAAACCTGGAGTTTCACGTTTACCCCGGACGTTCGCTACGGCCGCGAGAAGCTGTATCAAGCGTTCCAGTTGCATACGCGCCACCTCCACCGCGTGACACTCGGTGCAAAGAGACCGTCGCGATGAAGGTGTCCTGTGGGGCCGCGAGCTATTTGCTTGACATCTATTAGTAAAACTACTTAACATACTTCGCGAGCTGGCCCTTGCGAACCTGCCCGCTCTGGTGTAACGGCCAAGGCCGTCGCCTTCCAAGGAGACAAACGCATGATGTTTCTCCCGATGCTCGCGGTGCTGCTCGGCATGGAGGCGGCAGCCGCGACCTCGCCTACCGAACTCTTTCTGCGCGGTCATGCGATTGTTCCCACGCCGCAGAAGGTGTCGCTGAAGCAGGGAAACATCCTGCTGGATGAAAGCTGGACGGTTGATGCGCAGCCGAACATCGCGACACGGTCCCTGCTCGAAGGCTTGAATGAGTTTCACGCTCTCGCCCTAAAATCCGGTGCGGCAGCCGCGCGCAAATCGATCGTGCTGCGCGTCAGCCCCGGCGCGGTGTCGGAAGGTTCAGAAGAGACGCGGGCGCAAGCCTACCGCCTGCGCATCGCCCCCGGCCGTATCGAGATTATCGGCAACGGCGACGCGGGGCTCTTCTACGGCGTTCAAACGCTCATCCAACTGGTCAAGCGCGGCCCGCGCGGTAGCCTCGTGCTTCCGGAGTGTGAGATCGACGACTGGCCGCGCCTGGCTTTGCGGTTCATGCATTGGGACACCAAGCACCACCAGGACCGGATCGCGACCATAAAGCGCAATCTCGACTGGGCGGCGAGGTTCAAGGTCAACATGATCGGCTTCGAGCTGGAGGACAAATTTGCCTACCCCTCGAACCCTGTCATCGGCGCGCCCGGGGCCTTTACGCCTCAGCAACTCCAGGAAATCGTCAACTATGGACTGGAGCGCTTCATCCAGGTGGTGCCCGTGGTCCAGGCACCCGCACACATGGGCTATGTGTTGAAGCACCCGCAGTTCGCCCATCTGCGCGCCGACGGCAACAATTACCAGTCGTGCCTCTGCCTCGAAGACACGTATCGGCTCATTTTCCAGATGTTCGACGATCTCATCGCCGCCACACGCGGCGTGGACTACTTCTTCGTTTCTACCGATGAAATCTATTACGCCGGCATCGGAAACAACTGCAAGGAACCGTACACGCCGGAAAGCCGCAGCGCCCGCTGGGCGGAGTTCGCCCGCCGCGCGCACGATCACTTGGCCGGGAAGGGACGGCGCATGCTCGCCTGGCTCGAGTATCCGCTGCTGGCGAAAGACCTGGAGCAGATTCCCGGCGGCGTCATCGACGGTGTCGTCGGAGACGAGAGTTACACGCCCATCGAGAGGCGCAAAGGCATGCGGCAGCTCGCCTACGTCTCCATGCAAGGCGCCGAGTTGCTGTTCCCGGACCACTTGGCGATCGAGAGCCTGCCCGCCGACAGCCGGCTTGGGGAGTTCGAGTCCGTGTTCACGTCGGGCCACCTGAACGAGGTGTTCAGTTCGATTCCCGGGGGAAGGGCGATGGAATTGAATCCGATCGGTGTTTTCGGAGCCGCCTGGGATGATTCGGGCTTGCACAATGAAACGTTCTGGCTGGGCTGGGTTGCGGCCACGCGTTGGGGTTGGCGGCCTGGCGTCCCGAACGTGGAACAGCACACCGCCGAGTTCATGCAGGTTTACTACGGCGAGGGGTCCGGCGGCATGGTGGAGGTCTATCGGAGTCTCCAGCGGCAGGCGCGGGCCTGGCAGCGGAGTTGGGACCGGGTGGTCTCGCGAGTTCGCGGTCCCGGCTACGGCAACTCGTTCGGCAAGGGCGTCGGAACCGAACGCCAGGACCTGAGCCTGACGCCGCCGCCCTTGCCTTCGCCGGGGGACCTGGCCTTTCAACCGGCGTTTGCCGCTCGGTACCGCGAGTGGGTCGCGGATGCGCCGTCCAACAGCCTGCAGAACGACCAGCTTCAGGCGGCACTCGCCGCCCATATGCTGACTGTCGACCGGAACCGGTACAACCTCGAAGTTTTCCTTGCGCTGGCCAGGTTCACCGGCCATCACTGGAGGCTGCTTTCCGGCCTCGCCGCCGCCGAGCGCTCGCTGGAGCGCGCTGCGGTAGACGCCAAGGCAGGCCGCCCCCGTGAGGCCGTGGGCCGTCTCGTCGAGGCGTACAGCCGGGTTGCCGGCGTTGAGGATGATCGCGCCGCGGTGTGGCGGAACGTCCAGGACGTCTTCGAAAAGAGCACCTATCGCAAGGGCAGGTCGGTGGGCGGCAAACAGTACGTGCATGTGTTCGACGACACCAAAGACCATTGGGCAGACCGGAGTGCCGGCCTGGACTACATGGTGATGCCGGAACGGAGCATCGGCCTGGCAGAGTGGCGGGCGGAACTCGACAGGATCATCCGTGATTATGCGGCCCGTCACAACGTACCGGTCGGAGCGCTAGCCAAGCCGCGCCTCGAAGAGTAGCCTCACGGCCGCGGAGGCGGCGCAAGCAGTTCTGCCCCTGCGGCGAATTTTTTCCCTTGACAATCGCTTGGGAAATGTCCACAGTGTCTTAGTTAGGAAACTTTACGTACTAACCATGGCGCATTCCGCTGAACAGAAAAAAACTGGACGCATGCTCGCTTCTGGAATGCGGAGAGTGAACGAGGCGCTGCTGCTCGGAATCGTTCGCGAGAAGGGTCTGGTATCGCGAGCCGAGTTGGCCCGTCTGAGCGGGTTGACGAAGCCGACCGTTTCCAGCCAGGTCGCGAACCTAATCCATCGGGGGGTAGTCCGCGAGGAAGGCGCCGGCGAACCGGACGAGCGGGGTGGCAAACCGCCGAAGCTGTTGCGGTTCAATGCCAACGGTGGCGCGCTGATCGCGGCGGAAATTGGCTCGGTGACAATCCGGGTGTGGTTGACGGACCTGGATGGCAATGAGATCGACAGCGAAGTCGCAGCGTCGAGGCCCGAGTTGGGCGCCGCACAGGTTCTTGATGACACCAACTCGGCGATCCAGGCGATCCTTGGACGCGGGCGCGGGCGGAAGCAGAGGTTGTTTGCGGCGGCAATCGCCGCTCCTGGACGCGTGGACGCCAATACCGGCGCCGTGCTCGAAGCCGGCAACGTTTTCCACTGGCGCGACGTGGCCGTGCGCGACTACTTCGAGCGAGCGCTTCGGGTGCCGGTCCGGGTGGAGAATGACGTAAACCTGTCAGCCGTCGGCGAGATGCACTCAGGTCTTGCGCAGGGAGTTCAGAACTTCGCACTGATCCGCCTGGGTACCGGCATCGGCGCGGCACTGGTGCTCGGCGGGCGCCTGTATCAGGGTGACCATTGGGCGGCCGGTGAGATCGGGCACATGATCTTCGGCCGGAACACCGCGTACCAGGAGGCATCGGAACGCGGACACCTGGAATTGGCGGTCGGCAGCGACAGGCTGCGCGCCCGTGTGCAGTCGGGCCTGGCGCTTCCATCAGGTGTGAGCCTGTCCCGCTGGCTGGGTGAAGCTTTGCGCCGCAACGATCCGGCAGCCGCCGCAATTATCGATGAGTTGGCCGGGGAGATAAGTTTGGCGGTCACCAATCTGGCGGTCGTCATCGATCCCGAGCTGATCGTTCTAAATGGCGAGATGTTCGAGCTTGCTTTTGACCGGATTCGTGAGCTGGTAGGGCGTGTCGTGCCCTGGCCGGTGCGGGTGGAACAGTCGGCGCTCGGCGATCACGCCGTGTTGCTGGGCGCCGCCAGCATGGCTCGCAGTCTGGCTCATGACCTGATCTGCGGCCCCGTCCGCAGTGACACACAAACCGAGGCAACACGAGTGAGGCTACGGATATGAGTCCTTCAGGCTACCGCCGCGCGTTAGTACTCGCGGCAACCCTAGTGTGTTTCGCTCTTCTTATTCAGGCACAAACCGGCAACGGTGTGGTGCGCGGCACGATCTACGATCCGACCCGCGCGACTATTCCGAATGTCAAGATTGTGCTCACTCACATCGCTACCAACACTTCCCGCGAAGCTCCTTCGAACGAGATTGGGTTCTTCTTGTTCACAGCCCTTCCGCCGGGCGAGTACAAGCTGACCGCTGAAACGACGGGCTTCAAGAAATGGGCCGGTACGTTAACGATTGTGGCCGGCCAGACGGCTGTAGTTGAGCCTTCCCTCGAAATCGGCAGCCTCGAATCAGTCGTGGAGGTTACGGGCGCTGCGCCAGTGATCAACACCGAAAGCACTGAAGT
>DATMXS010000299.1:0-7432 GCA_035561355.1 Bryobacteraceae bacterium
GATGTGCGCCTTCAACCAGGCGACAGGGCGCGCCGCTTCGAGTTCGATCAGGAAGTAAAGAACGCTCTCGCTCTCACCGCGGCGGATTGCGAGCATCCGGTGCGAGGGAATGGTCCGCGCGGGCTCGCGGTACTCGTAGTACATCTTGAACTTTTCCTGCTGGTCCACCGCACCCTCGGCCTTGCGACTCGTGATGACGCCCTCGTCGAACATCATCTGCCGCAGACCTTTACGGAAGTCGGCGTTCTCGCTGATCATCTCCGCAACGATGTGGCGCGCACCCTGGAGCGCTTCACCGACATCCGCGACGCCCTTCTCCACGCTTACAAAGGTCGCCGCGAACTCCGCGAGAGGCGTCTCTGTCGCGATCTGCCCCCACAAATAGAGTGCAAGCGGCTCCAGGCCCTTTTCGCGGGCCATCGTAGCCTTGGTCCGGCGCTTCGGCTTGTAGGGGAGATAGAGGTCTTCGAGTTCGCTCTTTTCGAGCGTCGCCTCGATACGAGCCTTCAACTCATCGGTGAGCTTGCCCTGTTCCGCGATCGACGCCAGAATCGTTTCACGCCTGTCTTCGAGGTCGCGGAAGTACGCCAGCTTCTCTTCGATGTCCCGGACCTGGACCTCATCCAGATTGCCGGTCACCTCTTTGCGGTAACGGGCGATGAACGGTACAGTGCCGCCGCCGTCGAGCAACTCGATGACGGCTACCATGCTCTTCAACGGCACGTTCAACGACTGCGCGATGTGAAGCAGGATGTGGGGAGATAAGGACTTCGGTTCAGGCATGATGAATGCGAACTTCCATGGTAGCCCGGAGGCGGTGTTGGGTCACCGCCTCTGCACTCACGTGTTATGAGCAACGGGCCGCGGGCCGCGAGCGGCTACGAGCCACCTACCGCTCGTGGGCCTCTTCAAGGTAGGTGTACCCGTGCAGCCCGTCCTCGTAGAAGCGAAGGAGGCGGCCGGACTCTTCGTACCCGATGCGGCTTTCTCTCAGGGCGGTTTCGACGTCCTTCCGGAACTCCGCGAGCAACTGGTCCGCGTTGAACTGCACATAATCGAGCACTTCGCGGACGGTGTCACCCTTGATCACGCTCTCGAGGATCACCTCGCCGTTCTCGTTCAAGCTCACGTGCACGGCGTTGGTGTCGCCGAACAGGTTGTGCATGTCACCCAGGATTTCCTGGTATGCCCCAAGGAGGAACGCGCCCAACAAATACTCCTCGCCGTTGAACGGGTGCAGCGGCAACGTGCGCTTCACATCCCGGCGGTCGATGAACTGGTCCACTTTGCCGTCGGAATCGCAGGATATGTCCCCCAGCACCGCTTTGCGCGACGGCCGCTCGTCCAGGCGGTGGATCGGCATGATGGGGAAGAGCTGCTTGATGGCCCAGCTATCCGGCATGCTCTGGAAGATCGAAAAGTTGCAGAAGTAGGTGTCCGAGAGCAGCGAATCGAGGCCCTCCAGCTCTTCCGGGAAGTAGTCCAGTTCCGCCGCAAGGCGCAGCGTCCGACGGCAGATCGCCCAATAAGTCTGCTCCGCCAGCGACCGTTGCTCGAGCGGCAGGTATCCGAGGCTGAACAGGTTCAACGCCTGGTCCAGCGCCTGCTGTGCGTCGTGGAAGCTCTCGAGCAGGTTTTTGGTGCTCAGCGAGCGGTACGTTTCCCTGAGGTCCACGAGCGGCTGCTCGGAATCCTCCGGAATCTCGGGCAGGGTCTCCTGCTGCTCGCTGAACCCGTAACCGGAAACGCCCAACACGTTGAACACAAGTACGCTGTGATACGCCACGATGGCGCGGCCGCTCTCGGTGATGATGGTCGGATGCGCGACGCCTGCTTCGTCGCACACGCTTTGCACGTGATAGACGATGTCGTTCGCGTATTCCTGGAGCGTGTAATTCACACTCGACTCGAAATCGGTTTGCGAGCCGTCGTAGTCGATTCCCAGACCGCCTCCGACGTCCAGGAAGCGAAGCCCCGCTCCGGCGCGCGAGAGTTCCGTGTAGAACCGCGCGGCCTCAATCACCGCGGCCTTGATCTGGCGGATGTTCGTGATCTGGCTGCCCAGGTGAAAGTGCAGCAGTTCCAGGCAGTCCGCCATGCCGAGCGCCTTGAGCTGCTCGAGCGCCCTCAACGCCTCGTTCACCGTAAGGCCAAACTTTGAACGGTACCCGCCGGACGCCTTCCACCGGCCCGAGCCGCGGCTTGCCAGCTTCAGCCGTAGCCCGATCCTCGGGCGCACGCCGAGCTTCTGCGCGTGTTGGATCACCAGATCCAACTCCGTGTACTTCTCGATCACCGTCGTGATGCGCCGCCCAACCTTCGTGGCCAGCATGACGAGTTCGATGTACTCGTCGTCCTTGAACCCGTTGCAGATGATCGGCGTGTCGTTGTCGGCGATCGCCATGACGGCGAGCAGTTCCGGCTTCGAGCCCGCCTCCAACCCGAACCCGTACGGGCGCCCGAAGTTCAAGACTTCCTCCACCACGTGCCGTTGCTGGTTTACTTTAATCGGGTACACGCAGCAGTAGTCACCCTTGTAGCCGTGCTCGGCGATCGAAGCCTGGAATGCGTCGTGAACTTCGGACAGCCGGTGCCGAAGGATGTCGGCGAACCGGATGAGGATCGGCACCGAGATGCCGCGCAACACCAGTTTGTCCACCAACTCCTTAAGGTCGATGCCGCGCGCTGGCTCCTTCGAGGGGTGCACCCAAACGTGGCCGTTCTGCCCAACGGAAAAATACCCTTTGCCCCAGGCGGCAACGTCGTACAGGTCGCCGGCATCGGCGACAGTCCAGCGATCGGCAGGCTCACGCCGCAGGGCGGCCTCAGAGACTTTAACGTTCAACTCTCCCCCTTGTGGATTCCTTGGGCTCCCTCCGGATGGACCGCCCATTGAACCTTCAGTGTCCATCGAAAACCACTGGCGGGCAAGTGGTTTGCCTCATACGAGGGACGGGAACGCCGCCGCATTGGTAACCGCATTCCGCGCTGCGGGTCCGATTGGCTAAAATCGAGCGATGCTGACAGGTAAGGCCGCTCTCGTCACGGGCTCGAGCAAAGGGATCGGCCGGGGGATCGCGGTGGAGCTGGCGAAAGCCGGCTGCGATGTTGCCGTCAATTACAACGCGGACCGCGAGGGCGCCGAAGCGACCGTCGCCGCGATCTGCGAGGCCGGGCGCCGTGCCTTCGCCGTTAAGGCGAATGTGGGCTTCAAGGCCGACGTGGACACACTGTTCGCCGAGGTCTTCCGGAACTTTCCCCGCCTCGACATACTCGTGAACAACGCCGGAACCCAGGTGTTCAAGCCTCTGCTTGAACTCGACGAGGATGAGTGGGACCGGGTGATCGACACCAATCTGAAGGGCTGTTTTCTTTGCACCCAGCGCGCCGCAGCCCACATGAAGGAGCACGGCGGAGGGCGCATCATCAATATCGGTTCCGGCTGCAACAAGGTTCCATTTCCGAACCTCGTCAGCTACACCGCCAGCAAGGGCGGCATTGAGATGTTCACGAAGGTCGCCGCTGTCGAACTCGCTCCGCTGGGGATCACGGTGAACTGCGTCGCTCCGGGCTCGGTGGAGATCGAGCGTACGAAGCGCGAGACCGAAGATTACGACGCGACCTGGAGCGCGCTCACCCCCGTGGGCCGCATCGGCACGCCCGCAGACGTCGCGGCCGTAGTCGCGTTTTTAGCCGGCGATTCGGCGGGCTTCGTCAACGGGCAGACTATCTTTGTCGATGGCGGCCTGTTCACCAAGCCGCAGTGGCCGTACGAATAGCCGCTACGCTCGGGCAGCGGCGCGCCACGCGCCGGGTATCAATTCGCTGCACTTCGGGCAGCGCCCGTCCGGCGTGATGTGATCTGCGAGGATCTGATACCCGCGGCGGCGCACCAGCGCCCCTCCGCAGGAGTGGCAACGCGTATCCTCCAGCCCGCATCCGTGGATGTTGCCGGCATAGACATACCGCAGGCCGGCCGAGCGCCCGATCCCGACGGCGCGAGCCAGGTCGTCGGCGGTCGTGTTCCGCGGCCCGTCCATCTTGTAGTCCTGGTGAAAGGCCGTCACGTGCCAGGGAACGAAAGGGGACACTCCGGCGAGAAAATCCGCCATGCGCCGCAACTCGCCTTCGGAATCGTTGAACCCGGGCACCACGAGAGTCACCACTTCGAGCCAAAAACCCATTTCGTAGATTCGGCGAATGCTCTCCAGAATCGGCGCCAGCCGGCCACCGAGCTCGCGGTAATGGGCGTCGTCGAAGCTCTTCAGGTCTACCTTGTACAGGTCCGTCCAGGGCCGCAGGTATTCGAGCACGCGCGGCGTGGCGTTCCCGTTCGAAACGAACCCGGTGAGCAACCCGGCCGCTTTTGCCTGCTTGAAGACAGCGACACCCCATTCGGCCGTGATCAGCGGCTCGTTGTAGGTGCTCACCATTGCGGCTGCGCCGAGCTGCACGGCGCTTTGGACGAGCTGTTCCGGCGTGACAGGCCGCATCGGCGCATTCGCCGCTGAATCGCGCAGAGCCTGCGACGTCACCCAGTTCTGGCAATAGCCGCAGTGCAGGTCACACCCGAGCATCCCGAAGCTGAACGCCATCGTACCGGGGCGTACATGGAAGAACGGCTTCTTCTCAATGGGATCGCACTGCACACCCGCGACGTAGCCCCAAGGGACCTGCAACTCGCCCCCGGCATTGAACCGGACTTTGCACACGCCCGGCTGGCCTTCGAAAATCGGACAATTGTGTCCGCACGCAAAGCACCGGATGCGCCGGTCGTCAATGCGCTCCCATAAGTCGCCAGTGCGCGTAAACGTCGAAAGGGATTCCGCCAAGGTGGGCATGGTACTGCTCTTGATTCGATGATACCGCTGCGGCAACAGAGCCACGACGGGCACGGAGTGGCAGCGAACGGCAGCGATGCGAAATGTGGCGATAGCGGAATGCAAACATCACGGGCGGTATCCATACTCACATTTCTGATCAGACAGGAGATGTCCGTTCCGGCCCCGGTCCGTTGAGTATACTGGCGCGATGATCAGGACTGATGGTGATCCAAACCGGAGCGAGGAACTCAAGCACAACGCGAGAGATCTGTACGAACGGACTCGGCGACTGTGGGTGAGCCACAAAGGCGCGTACCCTACCTGGGAATGCCAGTTTCGAATCCTAGAGAGTCCACCAAGTTTGGAGCCATCCCTCCTCCTTCTCAGTACGAATCCCGGCACTAATCCAATCGAGGACGGGGACCCACAGAACAGATATGCCGAGATCCGCACATGGCCTCCGAACTGCCTATACGCCACAAGGGACTGGAGGATCGCCCTCAAATTACGCGAGCTCTTCGCCGACGCGGGGCGGCCCCGCATGCTCGAAACGGCAGCAGCGATTCATATGCTTTTTTTTGCGTCCCGTTGCCTCGATCGGGTACCCGGCGCTCAACACCCGTACGAATTCGGGTGGATGAATAATCCGTTGCATCTTCGCAGGACATTGGAAACGTTCTCTCGCCACGAGGCGGTAGCCTTGATTTGTCTAATGAGACCTCAGCGGATCCTAACGATCGGATGGAGGCCATTCGACTCCCTGATTGGCCTGGCAGATCCGAGAACGGCTCAGTCAGTGGTTCTGCGGACACTAGACGGTAGGAGCAGACTGATGGCAACCGCTGAGTGGAAAGGCATCAAGGTGATCGGATGCGTTCACCTGAGCGGTGCCAGAATCGCTGGGGCTGACTGGGCTCGTTTGGCGAGTGCGCTCGCGGGACAGCTACCGGACTAAGTTCCCGGTCGCGATGGCGCCAACATGACACTCTGCCTCGACTCGAGGAACGCGAGCGGAATGGCTTCCTATCCGTAACGGTATAAGCGAGGCGGCGATGGTACCCACGCCGCCCCTAAACACGACGGCCCCGGGCTGCGAGCCCCGGGCCAACGAGCCGTCTTTACTTTCCGAAATATCCGGCGTTGAGGCCTGCGAATTCGGCCTTGTCCGCGGGAAGCTCGTCCAGCGTGTAGATCGAGTTCGTCGGGCAGACCGGCACGCATGCGCCGCAGTCGATACAGTTTTCCGGATCGACGAAGAGTTGGGCGGCTGCTTCAAAACCGTCCTCGTCCTTCTTGGGATGAATGCAGTCTACCGGGCACGCTTCGACGCAGAGTTCGTCCTTCGTGCAGGTGTCGGTGATAACGTACGCCATGCAAATTCTCCTTCTATGACTGGGGTCGTCACTGCTTGTTGATGCAATCCTGGGGCCAACCGGCGCCCCGACCGCAACTGTTGAAACAGCAATCATATCGCAGCCGCGCATTTGCCGGGGTGCGTCGCTCGATGGTCTGATCGGGGCTTTTGACCCACCCGGTGGCGCGGCCGGCCGGACCAGCCATTTTCCTGCTATTTTGAAGGAGAACCGCTGTCAATCCATGCCTTTCCAGATTCAACCACTCAGAGAGTTCCTTGTCCGCCCAGCTTTGCCGCCTGCGCTGTCACGGCTAACGCAACTCGCTCACAATGCGTTCTGGTCGTGGGAACCCGCCGTACGCAATGTATTCCGGCGGCTGGATCCGGCTCTGTGGTCGGCTTGCGGGCACAACCCTGTTTCGATGCTGGGCCGAGTCCCGCAGGCCACGCTCGAACGGCTGGCCTCCGATCCTCGATATATAGCCTTGTACCGCCGCGCGTGCGAGCGTTATGACGCGTACATGCACCGAGGCGACCCTGGCGCACACACAGACCGGTTGATCGGTTATTTCTCCATGGAGTACGGCATCATCGAATGCCTCCAGATCTACTCCGGCGGTCTGGGCGTCCTCTCGGGCGACTTCCTGAAGGCGTGCAGCGACTCCGATGTTCCCATGGTCGCCGTCGGCCTGCTGTATCAGACGGGCTACTTCCGCCAATATCTAAACCCGGACGGGTGGCAGCAGGAGCGTTATCCGATCAACGATTTCTACACGCTGCCGGTCATGCCGGTGACGGATGCGAACGGTAAGGAATTGATGATCCAGGTCACGCTGCCGGCCGGTCCCGTGCAGATCAAGGTCTGGCTCATGGAAGTGGGCCGGATCAAGCTGTACCTGCTGGACACCAACATTCCCGAGAATACTCGGGCCGAGTACCGCGACATTACCGATTCCCTGTACGGGGGCGACATCCACACGCGCATCCGGCAGGAGATCGTACTCGGGATCGGCGGCGTCCGGGCACTCGGCGCGCTCGGCTACAAGCCGACCGTGTATCACATGAACGAGGGCCACTCGGCGTTTCTCGCGCTCGAGCGGATCCGGGTGCTGATGCACGGCCACGGGCTACGTTTCGACGAGGCACTCGAAGCATCCCGCAACAACAACGTCTTCACCACCCACACCTCCGTTCCCGCCGGGATCGACATTTTCGATTCGGGGCTCATGTGGGAATACTTCAACGAGTACTGCCG
>DATMXS010000300.1:0-3685 GCA_035561355.1 Bryobacteraceae bacterium
TCCTGCTTGCTATAATTGCAAAGTCAAATCGCAGCACAGCAATTCCTTCGCTGCTGCAGTGTGTCGGGGAGTGGCTCAGCCTGGTAGAGCACCTGGTTCGGGACCAGGGGGTCGGAGGTTCAAATCCTCTCTCCCCGACCAATCTTTTCTACAACTTACAACCTCATACCAGACTCGAACTGCACCATCTATGAAGCAGGGGCGCTAGTTGGGGCGCTAATTGCCTCGGCTTCAAACAGCATCTGGCGCGGTTTCTCTTCCTTGTACTGCTTTTCACCATCGTTCGTCTCGTCGGACTTCATGACGAGATCAACGACTGCTGATACCGCCGCTTCGCGCTCGTCCCACCACGTTTTCGAGTAGATCTCGAGACTGGTGGCACACTCGGAGTGCCCCATGTTGTCACGCGTCACTTCCGCGCGTGCGCCGGTGCGCCGCATCAGGCTTGCATGCATCGTGCGGAAGCTGCGGAAGTCGATCGTCTTCCCCAACTTCAGCTCCTTCGCAGCAACCTTCAGGTGGCGCAGGACGTTGCGACGCTCAGTCGGCGTTCCGTTCCGCGTAGCGAAAACGAAATCGTCCGGCTTGCGGAAGCGCGACTGTCCCCACATGCGAGCGAGAGCCGCTTTGATGACGCCCTGCTGATCGAAAGGCACTTCACGATTGCCGTGCAGTGTCTTCGGATCGTCGAGGTCGTCGTCGTAAAGACGCTCGTCGATCACGATGCGGTCGCTCAGGATGTCGTTCCAGCGAAGCGCAAGCGCTTCGCCGACACGCATCGAGGCGAACACGATCAGGATGACGATCGTCTTCGTCGGCTCAGGCAGCCGTTCGATCACGAGCTTGATCTCCGGAAACGAAAGCAACACGGGCGGCTTCGTCGGCTTCAGCTTCGGAAGCTTTACCCCGATTGCCGGGTTCCTGTTGATCACGCCCCACACGAGCGCCTGCGCCAGTGCAGCACGCAGGGCCGCATGCATGTTCTTGATCGTCTTCGGCGACAGCTTGCCGACGAACGAGTTGAAGTACGCTTGGAGGTCCATCGTGCTCAACTCGTCGATGCGGCTCTTGCCGAGCTGCGGTACCAGGTACTTGTCAAAGAAATACTCGTAGCTCATACGAGAGGGCTTTTTCAGATGTGGCCAAGTCAACTCCTGGCACTTCTTCTTAAGCCCGGCTAACGTGCGTTCGTCCGAGGAATACAGCCGCGGGTCGTTGTTCTTGACGTTCACCTCTTCGATGAACGCATCGGCCAGGCGCTGAGCCTCGCGCTGCGTGCGCGCTACGCTCTTTGCCCAGACCTTCGAACGGTGCCTCGCTTCACCCGAGCTGTAGTCCCAGTAGGTGATCTTCCACTTGCTGCCAACGTCCCGAACCTTCGGGCGCTGGTATTTGTCTCGCACCGCAGTTTTCTTCTCCTGTCCGCGGTGCCACAGCCGTGGCCTCATTGTCGCGTCGAAGGCGATCACTGGCAAGCCTCCGATCCACCGAGGAACTGCTTGATGACCGTGGGACGGAACCGAACATAGCGGCCGAGGCGCAGGACGCCCGGAAGCTGGTCGGCGTTGGCGTACACCCAACTGGTCGGAACCTTGAGGAGGCTGGCGACTTGCTCGGCCTCAAGGAGCCGGTCGAGACTCCCGAGCCACTGCTCGAACGGTCTGCTGTGGAAGCGGTAGTACATCCCGAGGCGCTTGAGTCCCGGGATTTCCGCCGAGTGGATGCGAACCCACTCGACGGTCATGACGAGGATGTCAGCGACTTCTTCGTCGGAGAGAAGCGGTGTGAATGCCGGGACAGGTGTCTCGGCGAGCTGGGCCTGATACTGCATCAACTATTGCCTCCGTATGAGGTGGCCGGGGGCGCCCGGCACTCATAGGGGCATCTGCGATTGCGACATCATTGGTTCTCCGAAGGTTGTGCGCTCCCTCCCTAACGAGAGGGAGCGCATTTTTGTTACGCGCACGATCCAAGGACGGACAGTCCCAATGAACCATGCAGCTTGGTTTTGATCGCGAGGCGTTCGGCCGCTGTCGGCACGATGCTCACAGGCAACGGCGGTACTTCCTTGTGCTCACGTCCATCAAGAGCGGAGCCGAGCTTGCTTTTCGGGAAGCCGCCCCACTGCTTGAAGAAGAACGGTACGTGCGCTGCCTTGCACTGGTCGCGGAGCGATGTGACCCACCCCTTCTCGATCGGACGCGCGCCGGGGCCGCTTTCGCCGCCGGCGATGAGCCAGTTGATACGGCGCAGGTCGAGCGTGCCGAGGTCTTCCAGCAGGGGCTCGCACGACAGGAACCGGACGGCGGCTTCCGTCTCCTGCAACGCGGCAAGGCGCGGCAGCCCATGCTTACGGTTCTCGACGGTCGTGCCCCACCAGATGTGCCCAAGCTCGGTTGCGAACTTGAGCTGCTTCGCGGCCATGCGCCGCATGCGGTCTGCGCGCTTCGTGAGGACCTGGTAAACATGCCAGTTCGCCTGAGCCATGACCCCGAACACTGAGACGATGTAGCTGTCGGGAACGTCTGCATGGAACAAGTCCGACATGCTGTTGACGAATACCATCTGGGGCTTCGCCCAGTGCAGGGGCTCCGTCAGCTTCCAAGGAGCGAGTCGAAGGTCGAAGCCCTGCTCGAAGGGGTGACCATTCACCCCACGGAAGCGCTCCGCGTAGCAGTTGAAACATCCCGGACTGATCTTGGTGCACCCTCGTACCGGGTTCCACGTCGCATCAGTCCACTCGATTGCCGAATTGGCTGACATCTAAGACGACCTTTCTGGAAGGCTGTTTTCCTTCCTGCGGCTTACGCCGTCGCCTTCTCCAGTCCGGAGAAGGCGCAGCGTAGTCGCTGCGGGTCACTCGATTCAGTCAGATCAAGTAATCTCAAATCGTTTTCTCCTTTCAGCACAACAGCAACTACGGGAGGCATCGATGTACTCCACCGCGGCTCGCAACGCAGCTGCAGCCTTTGTGACCACCTCAGCGAGGCTTCTGGGCTTGCTTGCCCGTCCGACGACTCGATGCGTTCCTCTTGCGTTCGCGCGAATGGGAAGCGCTCTTACCACCAGCATCGCCAAATGGACCTCGCGAGCCAAAATCATCGATCCTGTGTCCTGCGCGTTTCAGCAAAAGCTCGATCATACCGACACTATTCTCGAGGGCGCTTATGGCGGCCCGGTCGCCGGAATCGAGGATCCGGCCGACGCGGGCAACCAGGTGTGACCCCGGATTCAGAATGAGAGCGTCGCCGAACATCAGCTCGCGAACGGTTAGATTGAGGGCCGCAGCAACCGCCCTCAGAGTGTCCATCTTCGGGTTCGTCTCACCCTTTTCGATTCGCAGCAGTCCCGGCTGCGTAATGCCGGCTGCATCAGCCAAGTCCTGCTGGGACATTCCGAGCCCGATCCGCCGGTCTCGGATACGGTTCCCTACGTCAGACCACCCGAAATCGATCACGTTTGCGCCTCCGTTGACATCATAACTGGCGGTTATGGAATGTTGTCAACAGTTATTTTGTTTCAATGCTTCGAGACGAGGCTGAGCGCGCGGTTGAGGGCGGCATCGCGGATGTCACGGTCGGGAAAAGCGTAATACGTCCACAACATCAGCCAGCGGACGTACCGCTCGAGAAAGTTGACGTCCGGCGACTCAGGGATTGCCTGCCCACACCGCCGAATGATCTCC
>DATMXS010000301.1:0-23991 GCA_035561355.1 Bryobacteraceae bacterium
GGATGATGAGATGCGCGAATTGCTTCTCCAGTTCGGAGCGCTTGAACGCGAACGGCAGGTGGCACTCATCGCCTTTGATCTGCCCGCCCTCCCAGAAGAAGAACGCTGCTGTGCTCGGCTTCATCGCGAACGGCTTCACCAGCATGCAGAGGTTCGCCGGGTCCGCGAAGTAGTCCTTCATCACTGCCAGGTCATCATCATCTAGTGCAATGTCCCGGCGTGTATTGCTCCGGAAGAAGCCCACGATGCCGGCGCCTTCGCCACCGCCCTTCAGACGCGTGATTGCCTGTTCGATGCGTTTTCGATCGGGATCGGCCAGAATGTAAAGCGGCCCGCGGGAGTAGTCGCACTCAACAGCTTCGTACTCCTCGATGGTAATGATGCGCTTGCCGGCCGTCGCCGTCCTGCCGAGCAGGACGCCTCCGATCTCGGAACCTTTGCGCGTGATGGCCTTGAAGGCCTCCAGCGTCTCACGCTCCATCCGATCGATTACGTCAAGGCTCAGATATACCGAGCAGGGTCTGTCGGGGACCTCCCAGCGGAACAAAGCTGAGCGGACAGCCGGAAGCGACTCGGCCGGGATGGTCGCGTTCGTCATGAGATACTCCTCCCCTGGTGCCGGGGTTTGATTCGGTACCCGATTTTACAGAAAAAAGAAGGTCCTGACTAGATTTGCATATGTCAATATCTCAGATGCAAACCTTAGCAAACTATAGTGGTTAGGATGGTATAGGAGGTCCGTTTATGCCGTATCGTTAGGAGTAAAAGGCTCGCCTGAGACATCAGTAGATTGCTATCTTCAGATAGCTACAACGTCGTAAGCAGTAATGAAATGAATGTTTTACGCAGCGCTCTACTCCTAAGTGAACTAAGCTGGCGCCCGCCGGAGCCGCTACTCGATTGGCGTCACCCTAGTACTGTCGGTCAGTACTTTCGGGTGTCCACTCCCCTCAAAAGAGTGCTGTAATTCTGTAACCAATCCCGCGCAGCAGCTTGGGAAATGACCAAATACGCGTAGAATTTGCAAGCTGCCGCGTAAAAAAGGCCTCTCGCGGGCGACCCATCGCGGCCAAGTTGTTGAGGTGTCGAGTTGGCCGCCGATGTGCAAGATGAGGGGTGCAACTCGTTTCTTACGAGGGAGGGGCAAGCAATGAAGAGAACCTTGATGGCCGGCCTGTTCTCGACGGCTCTGATCTGCGGCACAGCGTTTGCGCAGGACCAGAGCACGACGGGATCAGCCGGCTCAACCGGGACCACAGCGTCCCAGGATCAGAGTACAACGGGATCAGCGGGCTCCACCGGGAGCACCTCGTCCCAGGATCAGAGCACAAACCCGAGCACACACCAAATCACCGGCACAGTGACACAGTATGACCCGGGCAAAACGCTCGCGGTCCGGACTGATGAAGGGCAGACCCGTACGTTCCAGCTCGATAACCAGGGTGTCACGATTGACCAGAACGTCAAAGTCGGTACCCGCGTGAATATCCAGCAGGGCGATGCCGCCGGTCAGCGCACTCTCACAGTGACGCCCGCGGCAGATTCCGGTACTGCCGGGTCCAGCAGTTCGTCAACGAGCACCACAATTAGCTCCAGCTCGGAACTGAACGCCACCACCAGCCAGCCGACGACGAGCCAGTCGACTAGCAGCCAACCGACCACCAGCGAGCCTACGACCAGCTCCACCACTTCGACGTCGCCCAGTACGAGTTCCAGCAGCAGCTCGTCTGCGACGCCAAGCACCAGCAGTTCGTCTGCGACGCCGAGCAGTTCGACGAGCTCTGACCAAAGCAGCAGCAGCAGTTCATCGGCGACACCGAGCAGCAGCACGATGAGCTCCGACCAGAGCAGCATGCGCACTGGCACCGGCACCGGCACCACCGGCTCCGAGACTGCGCAGTCCAGCAGCTCGACAACCCCGAGCAGCTCGGCCACGGCAGAATCGAGCACCTCCGCTACGAGTCCGTCGGCTTCAAGCTCAACTACGGCGCCGTCTCAGTCGAGCGCTTCCGCCACTGCGTCCACGCCGGAGAGCAGCACGACCTCCTCCACCACACCGCAGAGCACGACGACGCAGACCACGACGACAGAGCAGACGACTCAAAGCAGTTCCACTGCAACACAGCCCTCAACCGACATGTCTTCGCAGAGCGCGACTGCTTCCTCGCAGGCGGGGCAGGGTTCATTGCCGAGCACCAGCAGTCCGATGCCTCTTATGGGGTTGCTTGGATTGCTTTCGGGAGCCGGCGCACTGGCCTTGCGCAAACGTCGGTAACGACTGTTGAAAATCAGACCGAAACACAAAACGCCGGGACGGGCGAGAGCCCTCCCGGCGTTTTCGTTTTACACCTTACCTTACTTGTCGACCTTCTCGTCCTTCTCGACCTTGCCGTCCCGAACGTGAACGATCCGGTGGGCGTGCAGCGCAATGTCATGCTCGTGCGTGACGAGCACGATTGTATTGCCCTGCTGATGGAGTCTCTCGAAGAGCGCCATGATTTCGTTTCCCGTCGCTGTGTCGAGGTTGCCGGTCGGCTCGTCCGCCAGCAGAATCGACGGGTTATTCACGAGCGCCCGGGCGACCGCAACGCGCTGGCGCTGCCCGCCCGAAAGCTCGTTGGGCTTGTGGTACATGCGCGGCTCGAGGTCCACCTGCCTGAGCGATTGCTTTGCGCGCTCGATGCGCGCCTCCGATGACATCCCCGCATAGATCAACGGCAGCTCGACATTGTGGAGCGCGGTCGCGCGAGGCAGCAGGTTAAACGTCTGGAAGACGAACCCGATCTCCTTGTTGCGGATGCGCGCCAGTTCGTCGTCGTTCATGGCGCTGACCAGATTGCCGTTGATGTAATACTCACCCCTGGTCGGGGTGTCCAGACATCCGATCAGGTTCATGAGCGTCGATTTGCCTGAACCGGATGGCCCCATAATGGCGACATATTCGCCCCTGCGGATCTCCATCTCGACGCCCGATACGGCGTGGATCTCCTGGTCGCCCATGACATAGGTCTTCCAGAGATCGTAGGTGCGGATGACGATACCGTTGCGGCGCAACTCCTCGCCGCGTTCCATGCGCTCTGCTACTGCTTCAGCCATTGGTCCTCTCTCTTAGTACGACGGCGGCTGCCGGCCGTTACGCCTCTTTTAACCTTCAGACTTCGCAGGCTCCATCTTGGCGTTGTTGTCCACCTTGATGCGAGTAGCGTTCTTCATGGTCCGGATCGCTTTGTAGCTACCCGTCACGATCTGGTCGCCTTCTTTAAGGCCGCCCAGAACTTCGATATCGGTGGCGCCGGTGATCCCGGTCTCGACCTTCCGGAATACCGCGCTCTCACCCTGGATCGCGAAGACGCCCTGAAGCTCCTCTTTCCGCGCCTTCTCAGCCGCGGGATCCGGGGTCGAGGCAGCCTGCACGCCTGACTTCTTCTTGTCCGGCGCCGTCTCCAGGTCGCCCTTCTGACGGACGGTCAGCGCCTGGATCGGTATAGTAAGGACGTTCTGACGGGTGGCCGTGGTTATCTTTGCCGTGCACGAAAGACCGGGACGGATTTCGTCCGGCGGCGCGTCCAGAGCGACAACCACCTTAAAATCCTTCGCTTCCTGGCTCGATATCGCGCTCTGTGAGGCCGCCACTCCGGTGGACCGAAGAATCGCCGTGTTCCCGATTTCGATCACGTGGCCCTTGAACGTCTTTCCCGGAATCGCGTCTATGGTCACATCCGCAGTCTGTCCGAGCGTGACGTTGACGATATCCGTCTCGTCAACCTTCACCTCCGCAGTGATCACCGACATATCGGCGATGGTCATGATCGTAGAGCCGGGCGCGTTCTGGATACCGACCACCATCGTCTCGCCGACGCGGACCGGCAGGTTCGTAACGACACCGTCGATCGGCGACTGGACGTTGTGCTTGTCCAGCGCGTTTTGGCTCCGCTTGAGCGTCGCCTCTCCCTGCGTGACCCGCTTCTGGGACGCCTGCACCTGCGCCTGATACTGCTGGCTCTGTGCCCGGACCTGAGACAGGCGCGCCTCGGCTTCACGAACTGCCGCCATGGCGGAGTCGTATTCGGCCTTGCGAAGATCGAACTCCGATTGGGCGATCAGCTTGTTTTGGTAGAGCTGCTCAGTGCGCGCGAACGTCGTGCGTGATCGCTCGAGGTCCGCCTTGGCCCGGTCGACGGAGGCTTGGGCAGTTCGGATGTTCTCCTCAGCCGCTCTTGCGCCGGCCTCGGCTGCGGAGGATTCGGCGGAGGCGGAATTCACCGCGGCGGACTGAGCGCTCACATCCGCGGCGGCCTGGATGGAATCGAGCCGGGCGAGCACCTGGCCCTTCCTCACGCGATCGCCTTCCTTGACGTAGATGGCCGTGAGCCGGCCGAACGCCTCGGACCCAATGTTGATGTAATTACGAGGCTTGACTTCGCCTGAGGCCGTCACGACCGAGGTGAGGTCCTGGCGCGTTACCCGCCCAGTTTGCACGGTTATGATTCCGCGCTTGCTGTAGCTAATAGCGGCAGGGACACTGATAGCCAACACGAGAACAGCCACAACGATGAGCCAAATCTTCCACTTCCGCTTCACAGGAATCTCCCAAGGGATCAGACGACACTTGACGGTGATTTGTTCACGGTTTCGACAGATTTCTACTGTAACACGCGGAATTTCCTGCCGTTCCGGCCAGCCACCGCCTCCGCCCGGCGGCGTGATAAGCTTCCAGCATGCCTGTCACCGGCTGCCGCTCCCTCTATTTGCGGAGGGGTGTCCCCCTCCTGCGGGTGCCTTTTGTTCTGCTTCTGGCCTGCGCCTCACTGGCCGCTCAGTGGGAAGACGGCAACCGCGGCGACGTGCCATACGTTCCCACGCCGCCGGAAGTGGTCGAGGCCATGCTCAAGTTGGGCAGCGTCAAGCAGGGCGATATCCTTTATGACCTGGGCTGCGGAGACGGGCGCATCGTCATCACCGCCGCCAAGAAATACGGGGCGAAGGGCACCGGGATCGACATCAACCCGGAACGTATTAAAGAAGCTGAGGAGAATGCCAAGCAGGAAGGCGTTACCGGCCGCGTCCGATTTCTCGAGAAGAACCTGTTCGAAGCGGACTTCCACGACGCGACCGTCGTTACGCTGTACCTGCTGCCGGACGTGAACCTGCGGCTTCGGCCGAGGCTGCTGTCACAGCTCAAGCCGGGCGCCCGCATCGTCTCACACAGCTTCGACATGGGCGAATGGAAACCCGACAAGACTGTGGAGATCGATCACCGGCGGCTGCACCTATGGGTAGTGACCGAGAAAGCCAAGATGGAGATGGGCGAGAAGCCGGCGAAGGCGGGCCACGCTGCGAGCGTGGATGGCGATTGGAATTTCCGAATGCCCTCGCCCTCAGGCGAAGTTGAGGCCGCGCTGACGCTCAAGACCGAGGGCAATCGCCTTGCCGGCACCTTCGTGTTTGGGGAGAACCGAAAGCTCCATATCCAGGATGGGACCGTAGAGGACAACAAGCTCAGGTTTACTGTCCGGCGAGACCGCGCCGAAGGCGGGGTGATGGTCTATAAAATGACCGGAACCGTGGACGGCGCTCAAATCCGCGGCGAGACGGAGACCGAGATGGACGGTCAGCCGATCACGCAGGAGTGGAGCGCGAAGCGGAAGTAGGCTGCTTCGCCCCCGCTATGCAGCGCCTTCAACGCTTCTTCGGTCTGGACGGCCCGGTCCCGCGTTGGATGGCGTTTTTGGTGCGCGCGACTCCGCGCCCGGACGAGGTTCGCCTTGTCTGCCTGGTCCTCCTATTGGGCTTCGCTGCCGTTGGCGCAGGCTCCTGGATCACGGCCTTCCTGAACGGCAGGACCCTCGATGGGCGTCCCGCCGGCGCGGACTTCATTGCCTTCTACAACGGCGGGCGCATCCTCAACGAGTTCGGCGGGGAACGGCTTTACGATTTGCCGCTGCAGGATCGGATGTACCGGGAGGCACACCCCTGGGATCACGACAAGACCATGTGGTACGTCAACGCGCCGTTCCTGGCGCAGGCGTTCCGTCCGCTGGCGCTGCTTCCTTATTCTGTAGCCTGCATCGTGTGGTCCGTCCTTTCGGCCGCGTTCTACGCGGCGGCCGTAGCGTTGATCTGGCCTCGCGAATTGCCTCACCGGTTTCTGGCTGCTCCTGTCCTGGCGGTAGCGTCGTTTCCACCTTTCGCCCTCGACGCCTGGCTCGGCGGACAACTGCCTCCGCTAACCGCGTTGGTGCTCGCAGCGGCGTTCCGGCTGTATCGCGACCGACACTTCGCATGGAGCGGTGCGGTGCTGGCCCTCTCCTTATATAAGCCGACCATTGCTCTGCCGCTGGTAGCGTTTCTGTTCTTCGCAGCCGAATTTCGGGTTGTGGCCGGGTACGTGTGCGGCGCCGTGGCCCTTGCCATTGTCAGTCTCGCGTCCGTGGGGGTTGCGGGGCTGCGCGCGTTTGTGGACATTCTCAAGATGTATAGCCGCTTCACCTCCGGCGGACCAACTCCGCTGAGCGTTGATTACAAGTGCGTCGATCTGAACCACCTGGTCCGTTCGCTAATGGGCGGAAACGCCAGCATCGCCACGCCCGTTTTCTTTGTGCTCGCCGCCGGGGCTTTCCTGTTCGTGACGATGCACTGGCGTAAGGTGAAGTCCGGGGGAGGCGGGGAAGCGATGTGGGCTGTAGGCATCACGGCAACGCTGCTCCTCAATCTCTACGTACCGCTCTATGACGCCACGCTG
This sequence comes from Bryobacteraceae bacterium, assembly GCA_035561355.1. GTDB lineage: Bacteria > Acidobacteriota > Terriglobia > Bryobacterales > Bryobacteraceae > DATMXS01. The sequence goes on from DATMXS010000301.1 coordinate 6,743, forward strand.
CTCGCGGTCAGTGCGTTGATCACAGCCGGCGCCATTTTAAAGATGCCGTCGCCCGGGGTGCGGCCGGCATTCCTGGCGCTGCTGATGCTCCTGTACGTGGGGGGCCTGTTCGCCTCGCCGCTCGGGCGGCTCGCCGGCATACAGCCATACACGGTGATCATCGCGATCTTCGGGGCGTTCCAGTTGGTCGTTGCGCGGGCTGCTTCGCGCATCAGCGCTTGCGAGCAGGTTGCCGCAGCGGGTTAGCGTTCGACGAAGAAGTTGCCCATGGACCGGAACTTCGCGTAGCGCTGATCGATGAGCTGGGTGCCGGAGAGCGGCCGCAGCTCTTCCATCGCCTTGCGCAATGTGATGCGCAGCGCCTCTGCGGCACCATCGGGATCGTCCTGAGCCCCTTCTCCGGGTTCCGGAACGATGCCGTCGATGAGATTCAGTTCGAGCAGGTTCTGCGCGGTCAGCCGTAGCGCCTCAGCCGCCTGTGCGGCCTTGGTCGAATCCCTGTAAATGATGGCTGCGCAGCTCTCAGGCGAGATCACACTATAGACCGCGTTCTCCAGCATATAGACGCGATTACCCACGCCGAGCGCCAGCGCGCCGCCGGAGCCGCCCTCGCCGATGCACACCACGATGACTGGACACTCCAGCCGAGCCATCTCGCGCAGGTTGAGTGCGATGGCTTCCGCCTGGCCGCGCTCCTCGGCATCGATGCCGGGGTAAGCGCCGGGAGTATCCAGCAGGGTCAAGACCGGACGCCGGAACTTCGCCGCAAGCTGCATGACACGCAGCGCCTTGCGGTAACCTTCCGGCTTGGGCATCCCAAAGTTCCGGTAGAGCTTCTGCTTAGTGTCGCGGCCCTTCTGCTGGCCCACGATCATGATGGGCTGGCCCTCAAACATCCCCATGCCGCACACAATGGCCGGATCATCGCCGAACCGGCGGTCACCGTGGATCTCGCGGAAGTCGGTGATGAGGCGCTGGATGTAGTCGAGTGCGTGCGGCCGCTTGGAGTGTCGCGCCAACTTGACGCGCTGCCAAGCGCCGTTGAGCGCTTCGACAGGGGTGGAGTCAGCCTCTTCAGCGGCGGGCTGCTCCAGGTTGGTTTCCTCGCTCGCCATGTATCTACAGATGGTAACTCAGCCGGCGAGCACCTCACAGGCATCGGGGCCGAACAGCTTCGAAACCTCAGCCTTGAACTCACGGTCGGGCCGGACCTTTTGCCCCAGATCGACCGTCAACGCGAAGTCGCGCGGGACTTCCAACCGGAGCCGGATGCCGGTGTCTCCCGCCTTGCGTTGCACCAAAGCCGCGAACGCGTCCACCGCTTCGGGCCGCCGGCCCAGCGGAACGCGGATCGCGATCAGAGACGGATACTGCACGCCGGCCAGTTCAAGCGGCACCAGATCCTGAATCGAGAGCTTCGGAGGCGCGCCCTCTTCAGGCAGGATCGTCGCTCTCGCCAGGACGGCCTTGTCATCTATCAGATACTCCGAGAGTCGCTCGTAGTTGGAAGCGAAAAGCACCGCCTCAAGAGTCCCGGCGAGATCCTCGAACTGCATGGCGGCCCACGGCTCGCCGCGTTTGTTGCGCTTTTTCTGGATACCGGTGAGGATGCCGCAGATGGTCACTTCAGCGCCGCGATCGAGGCCCTCGAGCGTATCCGTGCGATGTGATGCGAGTTCCGCAACCTTCTCTACATAGTCCTCGAGCGGGTGCCCGGTGACGAAGAATCCGAGGACTTCCTTTTCGCCGGCGAGTTTCTGCTGGTTGGTCCACTCGGGCACGTCGGGCAACTTCGTAGGCGGCGGTGGCGCTTCGGCAAACATCGCGGCAAAGAGCCCAGTTTGGCCGCTCTCGCGGTCGCGCAGGACCTTCTGTCCGGATTCCATGGCACTCTCGACGGCGGCCAGCATCTGGGAGCGGGCCGCTCCAAAGGAGTCCATCGCGCCAGCCTTGATCAGGCTTTCGATCATCCGCTTGTTGACGGCGGAAAGATCCACACGTTCGCAGAAATCGTAGAGTGAGCCGAAACGGCCCTTCTCCGCGCGGGCATGGAGCACGGATTCCACCGCCGATTGCCCGATGGTCTTGATCGCGCCCAGGCCGAACCGGATCGCATCGCCATCGGGCGTAAAGCTCCATTCGCTCGAATTCACGTCCGGCGGCAGTACACGAATGCCCATTTCCCGGCACTCGTTGATGTACTTCACGACCTTAGCCGTCGTCCCCGTTTCCGAGGTCAGCAGAGCGGCCATGAAGTCGATCGGGTAGTGCGCCTTCAGGTATGCCGTGACATACGCAAGGTACGCATATGCGGCGGAGTGAGACTTGTTGAAGCCGTACCCGGCGAACTGCGCCATCAGATCGAAGATCCGCTCGGCTTTCTTCTCCGCGTGCCCGCGCTCCCGCGCGCCGCTCAGGAAGCGTGCGCGCTGTTTATCCATGTCCTCGGCCTTCTTCTTGCCCATGGCGCGCCGGAGCAGGTCGGCCTCGCCGAGCGAATAGCCCGCGAGTTTGTTGGCGATCTGCATCACCTGCTCCTGGTAGACGATCACGCCGTAGGTTTCCTCGAGGATGGGCTTGAGGTCGGCTAATTCGTAAGTGACTGGCGTGCGGCCGTGCTTGCGCTCGATGAAGTCATTTACCATGCCGCCCTGGATCGGGCCGGGACGGTACAGCGCGTTCAATGCGATGAGATCCTCGATACGGCTGGGCTGGTAACGCCGCAGAATGTCGCGCATGCCCGAGGATTCGAACTGGAAGATGCCACTGGTGAAAGCTTTGCTGAAGATCAGCTCGTACGTCTTCTCGTCGTTGAGCGGGACGTCCTCGATCTCCAGCTTGACGCCGCGGTGCTTCTCGATGAGCGCCAGCGCGTCGTGAACGAGCGTGAGCGTTGTCAGACCGAGGAAGTCCATCTTGAGAAGGCCGAGCTTCTCGAGACCGGACATGTCGTACTGGGTGACGATTTCGTCCTTGTTCGTCTTGTAGAGCGGAACGAGTTCCTTGAGCGGCTGCGGCGAGATGACGACCCCAGCCGCGTGAATGCCCGCGTTGCGCGCGAGCCCTTCGAGCCGCAGCGCGATGTCGAGCAGTTCCTGAACTTTAGGATTCGCTTGCGCAGCGGCCTTGAAGCCCGGTTCGGCGTCGATGGCCTCCTGGAGCTTGATATTGAGGACGCCCGGGACCAACTTGGTGAGGCGGTCAACATCCGCGAAGCTCATGTCGAGCACGCGGCCCACGTCTTTAATCGCGGCCCGGGCACCGAGCGTGCCGATCGTGATGATCTGCGCCACCTGCTCGCGGCCGTACTTGGCGGTGACGTACTGGATGACCTCGCCGCGCCGCCGCGTGCAGAAATCGATGTCGATATCGGGCATGCTGACGCGCTCTGGGTTTAGGAAGCGCTCGAACAGCAGGCCGTATTCCAGGGGGTCGATATCGGTGATCCCCATGGCGTAGCTCACCAACGAACCGGCGGCGGAACCGCGCCCCGGACCCACGGGAATGCCAGACGATTTCGAGAAGCGGATGAAGTCCCAGACGATCAGGAAATAGCCGGAAAACTTCATCTGCTGGATCATCTTGATTTCGCGATCCAGCCGCTCGCCGTATTCCGGAAGCGCGTGCTTGAGGCGGCCCTGCGCGGCAAGCGCTTGCAGACGACTCCGCCGGCGCTCGAACCCCTGGCGCGCGACATACTCGAAGTAGGAATCCGTTGAATGGCCGTCCGGCACTTCGAACTTCGGGAAGGGCTCCTTGACCTGCTCGAGCTTGACGTTGCAGCGCTGCGCGATTTCCCAGGTGCGGTCCAGCGCATCCTCAACCTCGCCGAAGAGCTGCATCATCTCGGGGCGCGTCTTGAGGAAGAGCTCCTGGGTGCTCATCTTCATCCGCTTCTCATCGAGCATGGTCTTGCCCGTCTGGATGCAAACCATGACTTCCTGAGAGCGCGCGTCTTCGCGGCGCAGATAATGCGCGTCGTTCGTCGCGACGAGCGGAAGGCCGGTCTCACGCGCGAGGCGGATCCCCTGGGGGAGCACGACGCGGTCCTCGTCGAGCCCGTGGTCCTGGATCTCGATGTGGAAGTTGCCCTTGCCGAAGATGTCCGAATACTCGTATGCGGACCGGCGGGCTTCTTCGTATTGATCGGCCCGGAGCTTTTCCTGGATGTCGCCTTTCAGGCAGGCTGAGAGCGCGATCAGCCCCTTGGAATGCTGGGCGAGGAGATCCTTGTCGATTCGGGGCTTGTAATAGAACCCTTCAAGAAACGCAGTGGAGACCAGATTGATGAGGTTGCGGTAGCCTTCCTGGTTTTCGCAGAGCAGAACGAGGTGGTTGTAGCCGTCCTTACCGTCCGATCTGGACTTGTGGTCCCCTTTGGCCACATAGACTTCGCATCCGATGATCGGGTTGACGCCCTTGGCCCGAGCTGCGTTGTGGAACTGCACCGCGCCGAAAAGGTTGCCGTGGTCAGTCAAGGCGATTGCGGGCGATTTCTGGGCGACGGCGCTATCTACGAGCTGGGTGACGTCACAGGCGCCATCCAGCAGCGAGAAGTCGGAATGGCAGTGCAGATGGACAAAAGGGGTGTCGGACATCGAAGCGTGTAATAGAGTATGGTATCACCCCACCCGGACGGCGGCGGCACGTTCGAGAATTGTTCGACAGCCGCGTCAAGAACTGATGAATTGTGATGAATGAGCGCTTGCCTTGGTTGTATTATCCGGGTACAATTGTTTTATCCTGGTGAATATCATGGAGGATTGCGTGAGTGAAATCCTATGCACGGCTTTTGAGGGCTCTCGCCGTATCGCTTCGGGTGAACTGGCAGGCGTCGCCGCGAAGGTCAAACAGGTGATCGACGCCGGCGCGCAGGAGCCGGTGCTCATCTTCGATGATGCTACCAGTGCGGTAATCGAGGTCGATTTTCGCGGGACAGCGGCGGACGTTGCCGGCCGGCTGGCAGAACGGCCGGCGAGGCCCGCGGCGGAACCCGAGCCTGAAACTCAGCGACGGCCCGGCCGTCCCAAGCTGGGCGTCGTCGCCCGGGAGGTCACCTTGCTCCCCCGGCATTGGGAGTGGCTGAACGGGCAACCGGGCGGTGCGTCGGTTGCGTTACGGAAATTGGTCGAGGAAGCCAGGAAAGCCAACGAGGGTACCGACCGGGTGAGGCGGGCACGCGAAGCAGCTTACCGTTTCATGTCCGCCATGGCGGGAAACGAGCCGGGTTTCGAGGAAGCCGCGCGGGCGCTGTTCAGGGGCAACCGGGAGGCGTTCGAGGCGCAGGTGGAAGCGTGGCCCCTTGATGTGAGAGAGCACGCGAAAAAGCTGGCGAGCGTAAGCTTTGAATGAGGCAATTCCTGGGGCGCCCGTGAGCGCCCCAAGAGCACGGCGTCACGCCGCGGGGCGTGAACTCCGTAGGGCATCGACTGTGACGTGGATCTGCGGCATCGAGCCCTGCGCGAAGGATTCGCGGGCGCGCTCGGCTTCGAGAGCGGCGAAGCGCTCTTTCAGCAACTGCCTCCGCAACTGCGCTTCGAACTCCGCGAGCTGAGCGTCGATCCCGGTTTTCTTGTTCCTGACGCCCGCGAGGTCCTCGCGGTAACGCTGCAGGAAGTAGCCGATCGTCTCCACTCGTATCTTGATCGAGCCGGTCGGCTTGTTCTCGTCGATGTCCTTGAAGCAGAAGTAAGGCGTCCCCGAGTGCTCCACGATCTCCTCCACCACCGTGTAGATCGGCGCGTCATGGCCGCACTTGAAGTTTGAGAGTTCGAGCGCCACCAGGTTTGGGTGCCGCGCGATGTACTTCGCTGCCCATATCTTCCGCGAGGTGTTCTCGCTGTAGGAGTTCTTCCAGACGTCGGTGATCGCCATCGGATCGGGAATGTCGCCGCGACGGACTTCCTCGCCGAAGAGACGGTCGAGAATATCCGGGTCAACCGGCAGCGAGTCCTGCGTGAACACCGGATACCCGAGCTTCTGGAATTCCTCGAGGATCTCGTGATTCACGCCCGGATCGTTGTGATACGGGCGGCCGAGCACGACGACGCCGATGCGGTCCTCACGCTCGAGTTGATCCAGCACCTTGCGCGCCGCGCCCCGAAGGGTAACGTTCTGGTATGTGTCCAGGGCCTTGTAGCCCTGCTCCACCGCGCGTTTGTTCTCCTCCGGCGAAAGGCCGAAGATGTCCCTGAACTCCTCATACATCTGGCGCTCGAACAGCACCGGGTCGGCGGTGTTGCAGAAGGTGTCGAGGTAGCGGACCCCTTTTTCGGCGAACAGGTCACCTTCCTTCGTGAATGCGGCCTTTACGGCTTCGGGCGTGGAAGCAACCGTCGGGCAGGAACGGGAACCCTGGGTGCAGGAGAGATCCGACGGCAAGTCGTCGATCACCGGGAAGAAGATGGCGTCGAGCGGCTTCTTTTCATGATGCACATAAAGCAAGTTGTGGACGTGCGGAATGCCGAGCTTGGACGGGAAGCACGGGTCAATGGAGCCGCGCTTCGCGCCCTCTTTGTAAAGTTGCTCCGTCGTGAACTCGGAGAACACCATGTTCTGAGGCTTCACGCCAAGCGCAGCGAAGTAGCCCGTGAACAGCGGCGTCACCGTGTACATGTTCAGCACACGCGGCATGCCGATCCGGTATTCGCCCCGGCGCTTCATCGCAGCCACCCGCTTCTTCTGCGCCGGTGTGATCTGTAACTTCGGCAGGGGATCGGATACGTTCGGCACGTCCGGGATGCGAAATACGGCGCTCGCCCCGATGGTCGCGAAGTTGGGGTTATCCTTCTTCAGCTTATCGAGCGAGCCCTTGATGTCCTTCATGTGCTCGACGTCTTCCACTGTGCCCTTTTCGCAGGTCGCGATGATGACGCGTTGCGAACCCGCCTCGAGCGGCACTTTCGAGTTTGCCGGTGTCTTGTCGATTGACGTGATCAGCGGAGTCTTAACATCGATGAAGGTGCGGAGACAGTTGTTCTTGCAGAAGTAGCAGCGGGTGGCCTCCTCACGCGTCGTTTTGTACGAGATGTGCCGCACGGCGTCGAGGCCGATGAAGGATGTGCGGCGGCCGTTATCGAACAGCCGGCCCGCTTCGAGAGCCGCTCCGATTGCACCCGCCTCGCCGCAATGCTCGTGGACGATCACTTCGGGCTGCACGTCCTTACCCTTGAAGCGCGAGTGGATGAAATCCACCTGGGACTTCACGGCGGCCAGATTGTACTGTGTCCCGCCCTGCAGCAGGAACCGCGTGCCGACGGCCGAGATGTTGGGGATCTGCGAAACGTATAGCCAGATGTTCTTGGGCAGCACGTTGCACAATCCGGCCATGATCTCCTCGGCACGCCAGCCCTGCCGCTGGAAATCGACGATGTCGGATTGCATAAAGACCGCGCAGCCGTAGCCGAACTCGGGATACGACGTAGCGCTGAATGCGATTTCGGCAAACTGCTCGACCGGGTACCCGAAACCCTGCGCGGTCGATTGCAGGAAATACCCGTTTCCAGCCGAGCACTGCGTGTTCAGCTTGAAATCCTTGACGCGGCCATCTTTCAGGATGATGATCTTGATGTCCTGGCCGCCGACGTCGCAGATGACGTCGATGTTGTCGTAAAAGTGCAGCCCCGCCTGCGTGTGAGCGACTGTTTCCACGATCGCGGCATCCGCGCCGATCACATCCCTGAGGATGTCCTTTGCATATCCGGTGGTTCCGACTCCGAGAACTTCGAGTGAGGCGCCCTGGTTCGTGAACTGTTCTTCAAGCTTCCCCAGGATCTCCATCGTGTCCTCGATGGGATTCCCTTTCGAGAGCTGGTATGTCTTGGACAGTATGCGCCGCTCGGGGTCCTCCGACATCAGCACGGCTTTCGTCGATGTCGACCCGCCGTCAAGCCCGATGAAGCCGCGGACAACCTCTCTGCTCTGAAACGGCGCCGGCGTGAACTTCTTGTGGCGGTAGCGCGATTGGAAGGCTGCGAGATCGCCGGCGTCCTTTGCCAGACCACCGTTGCCTGTCTTCTGCCGCTTTTCCTGCTCACGGCCTTCGTTGATGTACCACTCAAGCTTCTCGTAGCCGCCATAGCAGCCGACGCACTCATCCTCGGTCTTTCCGAACTCGACGGCGCCGATGGCGGCGAAGTACTGTGCGTTATCAGGCGTCCGGATGAGGTCCGCCGGGGGAACGCCTTCCGGCAGCGGAAAGTTGCGTTCCGCCCAAATCTTCGGGATGTTGTGCTTCCAACACTCCTGCATGCCGCGGATATACGTATTCGGTCCGCCCAGCAGCAGCACCACGGGCCTGAGCGTGTTGCCGCGAGTCAGCACCGAGAGGTTCTGCATGACGATCGCCTCAAAGAGCGACGCCATGAGTTCTGCCGGAGGAACGCCGCTCTTCTGAAGGCCGTTGACATCGGTCTCGGCGAACACGCCGCACTTGCCCGCGACGGCGTGAAGGCGTAACCCTTCGTAGCCCATATCGCAGAGCTCCTCCGCCGGAATGCGGAGCTTGGCGTTGATCTTGTCGATGACGGCCCCGGTTCCGCCGGCGCACTTGTCGTTCATCGAGGGCATCTTCTTCTTGCGGCCGGTCTCCTCATCCTCTTTGAAGATGATGATCTTGGCGTCCTGGCCGCCCAGTTCGATAACCGATCCGCACTCCGGGTACAGCTTCTCGACGGCGAGAGATACCGCGTTCACTTCCTGCACGAACTTCGCGTGGAGGAATTTCCCGATGTTGCCGCCGCCCGATCCTGTCACGAAAATCCGGCTCGCTCCGGCGTCGAAACCGGGAATCTCCGACTCGAATCGCTTCAGGAACTCGAGAACCTTTTCGGGTTGTTTCGTATCGTGCCGATGGTAATCGCGCCACAGGATTTCGTCCGTGACGACGTCTACCACGACTGCCTTTACGGTCGTGGAGCCGACATCCAGCCCGATCAGAAACTTCTGCTCACCAGCGTGGCCACTCATGCAGCACGTCCACCCTTCATCCGTTCGGCGATGTGCACTACCGTGTTGGCCGCCGCACCGATTACGCCCTTGTGATGCGGCACTCGATACATGGGCCGCTTCATCTCCGGATGCGCGTCAATAAAGGCACGGCACGCGTCGAGCGTAAGGCCGGTCTTATCCAGGCACTCCTGGAACTCCCGCTTGGCCTTCGCCTTGGCCTCACCGAGCGCCATCTGGACGCGGCTGTGTGCGTTGATCTCGCCTTCGCCGGAGGTCTCGATGGGAAGGTAAATGATGTCTTTGAAGTGAGAGACCACCGCGGCCTGTGCGCCATCCGATTGCGTCGACGGCATACAACCGAAGGGCTTCACCGAAAGGACCATGTGGCAGAGGTCCTTATTCGAGTAGTAGATGTTCTTCGCCACCTCGAGATGCCCCTCGCCCCCGCCGCTGCGCGAGTTGTAATAGGGATGGCCGAGACGTTGCAACTCATACTGATCCGCGAGGTGATGCGCAACGCCGCCAAGCGCCTCGACGATCCGGTGGTACTCTCGCTTGAAGATGGCTTCCGCCAGTTTGATCTTGGCGACCTTTGACCGGTAGCTCCACTCAATGCGCGCACGCTTGCCGACCTGCCAGACCGGCGGCAGCGCCGCGCCTTCGTCCAGGCCTTTGAGATCAGTGTATTTCTGGACAACCTGGTGGAGCATGTACATGATCCACGTGCCAATGGGTTCGACCAGCACCTGTGCGCCCTCGCGCTCCAGGAACCGGAACATGTTGAAGTTGCCGTCGCCCTCGGTGGTCTGCGCCCAGAACTCGCCGGTAATCTTGACGATTGGCTTCACGCGCAGGCGGTCCACTTCGATGGCGTCGAAGCGGCTGCGAACCTCGCGCAGTGCTTGGGTATACTCGTCGCTCCGGAGCTGCCTAACGAACTTACCGGCATAATCGGCCGTCTCGGTGAACCCACCCAGGTACTTGCGCATACCCTCGCCGACGCGCCACGGCTGATGGTCGCGGAAGACGTCATGCAGGTATTCCATGGCCGAGTCCAGCACCTGGTCGGTGACACCGGACTCAACCTCGTACGGCCGGATGTTGTAGGCGACCTCATTGACCACGTCGCCGCAGTTCATGGCGTTCAGGATGCCGAGGAAGAAGTCGGGGTTCATCTCGAGGCCGGCTTCGGCATCCGACTGGCTCAGGCCGCCCCTCTGTTGGAACAGAAGCACGCGGAAGCCATCGAAACCGGAGTTCCGCAGCGCGAGCCTGTACTCGGCTTCGTACATGCCGAAGCGGCACGGACCGCATGCTCCCGCGGTGAAGAAGACGTAGTTTTCAACGATGTCCTGCCTGGAGAGGCCCTGCTCTTCAAGCCCTTGCAAGTACTGGACCAGGTTGCCGACGGTGAAGTACGTCGGGTTGCATTGCCCGTTGTTGCCGTACTCTTTTCCGAGTTGGAACGCACGGACGTCCGGTGTGGGCAGTGGCTTGGCCTTATACCCGAGCCCTTCGAGCGCGCCGTGAATCAGCTTCTCGTGCTTCCACGTCAGGCCGCCGAAAAGCAGAGTTGTGTGCTCGCGCTCGGACTTCGTGAATTCACGTTCAGCCGAACGTTTGAAGTGATGAACATCTACGCCGGCAATGCCCGCCTGGCGCTCAAGTCTTGAACGTTCCTCGGCGAGCCTGCGCTCGATGATTGCCTCAACTGAGGGCTCGAGTTGCACCAAGCCCGATGACTGCGATGTGTTGGCTGCCATGTGCTCCCCTCTGACGAGGCGCGAATCCGCGCCGCCGCATTATCAGCAGTTTGCCCCAGCCGTGGGAGCAGCGGAACCATAAGTCACCGAATGGCGAAGTTTCCACTCTCAGCGGGTGCGTAATGAAACGGGCGGCACGGAATGTCTCACCTACGCTCCCGCAGCCGTGGGCCTTTGGTATATTTGAAACCGTTACCCCAGAGGGCAATCCATGAATCAATACAACGGCATATCTGTACCCTCCCAAGGCCAGGAGATTCGTTTCGAGAACGGGCGATTTCAGATTCCCGACCGCCCCATCATTCCCTTCATTGAAGGCGATGGAACCGGGCCCGATATCTGGCGCGCCGCGCGCACAGTCTTTGATGCCGCGGTGGAACACGCTTACGGCGGCAAGCGGCGCATCGAGTGGTTCGAGGTGTTCGCCGGCGAGAAGGCGTTCCAGAAATTCAATAGCTGGCTCCCGCAGGAAACGCTGGATGCCATGAAGCGGTTCCGCATCGCCATCAAGGGTCCGCTCACTACGCCTATCGGCGGGGGCATCCGAAGCCTGAACGTCGGCCTGCGGCAGCTTTTGGACCTATACGTCTGCTGGCGGCCAGTGCGTTATTACCCCGGCGTGCCCTCGCCGATGAAGCAGCCGGACCGTCTGAACGTCGTCATTTTCCGCGAGAACACGGAAGACGTTTATGCGGGCATCGAGTGGAAAGAAGGGACGCCGGAGGCAGCGAAGCTGATCGAGTTCCTCGGGCGTGAGATGGGCAAGAAGATCCGCCCCGATTCGGGGATCGGCATCAAGCCCATGAGCGCCACGGCCTCGAAGCGGCTCGTCCGCCGCGCCATCCAGTTCGCGATCGAGAACGGGCACGGCAGCGTCACGCTGGTACACAAGGGCAACATCATGAAGTTCACCGAGGGCGCCTTCCGCGACTGGGGTTACGAGGTGGCGGCCGAGGAGTTCCCGGACGTCTGCATTGCGGAGAAGGACGTCACCGGCGAAGTGCCGAAAGGCAAGATCGTCGTGAAGGACCGCATTGCGGATTCGATGTTCCAGCAGGTGTTGCTGCGGCCGGAGGAGTACGAAGTGCTGGCGACGCCGAACCTCAACGGCGACTACATCTCCGACGCCTGCGCGGCCCAGGTAGGCGGGCTCGGCATGGCGCCGGGGGCCAACATCGGCGACGGCTACGGCGTCTTCGAGGCAACGCACGGAACGGCGCCGAAGTACGCCGGCAAGGATGTGATCAACCCTTCGAGCGTGATCCTTTCGGGCTCCATGATGTTCACTTACATGGGCTGGAAGGAGGTCTCAGATCTCATCGAGAGCGGCATCACCGAAACCATCCGGCAGAAGCGCGTCACGTACGACCTGCACCGGCTGATGGAGGGCGCGACAAAGGTATCGACCACGGACTTTGCCGCCGCCATCGTAGAAAATCTCCGCGCCCGGACCGTCACGGCCTGAGCGAACCTCCGCCAACCGGGGGAGTCCATCTACGGGGCTCCCCCGATCCACGTGGCGAAAACGCCGGCCCGTGGCTTATCCTGAAGCCTAAATTGCCTCCGAGGACCATCCCATCGTGAACTTCCGAACGCTTGCCATCCATGCCGGGCACGACCCGCAGTCGCATCAGGGCGCTGTCATGACCCCTGTGTATCAAACTTCCACCTTCGCCTTTCGCGGCGTGAACGAACCCGGCCCCTTCGACTATTCCCGCAGCGGCAATCCCACCCGCAAAGCGCTCGAGGACTGCCTCGCAGCGCTCGAAGGCGGGACCGCGGGCTTCGCCTTTGCTACCGGCATGGCGGCTGAAGCCACAGCAGCAATGATGTTCAAGGCCGGCGACAGCATCGTCATCCACAATGACTTGTACGGGGGCACGTACCGTCTCTTCGAGAAGGTGATGCGCGATAAAGGCATCACGGCCGAGTATGTGGATCTGCGTGATTCCAAGGCGCTCACGGCGTCGCTGGAGCGCGGTCCCAAGGCCGTCTGGATCGAATCGCCTACGAACCCGCTGATGAACCTGGTGGATCTTGAGGCCGTTGCGACACTGGCGCGGGGCTACGGCGCAATTACGATCTGCGACAACACGTTTTCCTCGCCGTACTTTCAGCGCCCGCTGGAACTCGGTGTGGACGTGGTGCTGCACTCCACCACCAAGTACATCAACGGCCACTCAGATGTGGTCGGGGGCGCGCTGATCGTGAAGGACGCAGCGCTGGCCGAGAAGATCGGTTTCCTGCAGAACGCGATGGGCACGTGCGCCGGACCGCAGGACTGTTTCCTCGTACTCCGCGGCATCAAGACACTGGCGATCCGGATGGAGGAGCACAACCGCAACGGGCTCGCGATTGCGCGCATGCTGGAGGCCCACCCGAAGGTCGCAAAGGTGCTCCATCCCGGGCTGGAGAGCCACCCGCAGCACGAATTGGCTTGCCGGCAGATGAAGGGTTTCGGCGGCACGTTCTCATTCGTGGTGAAGGGTGGCCAGGACGCGGTTTTCAGGATGCTCCCGCGCTGCCGCGTATTCACCCTGGCGGAGTCGCTGGGCGGTGTGGAATCGCTCATCGATCATGCGGCTACCATGACGCACGCCTCCATGCCGCCCGAAGTGCGTCAGGCAATGGGCCTGGGGGATGACCTGATCCGGCTTTCGGTTGGCATTGAGGACGTGAACGACCTGATTGCCGATCTCGAATACGCTCTCGAAGCAGCATAGGACGTCTTCCTGGCAGGCCCCGGGGCAAGCTCGCACGGGTCGTGGAGCCCCGGGCCAACTGCCCGTCCCGTACGCGCGTGTTCCTCTCCGTCCATCGCTCGGTGCTTTGCGGTCCGAACGTCCCGTGTATCCTGTCACCAAGGGGCGTCCATTTTTCGACCAGGGAGAACCCGATGCTACGAAGGCGTTTTATTTTCGCGACTGCCGCTGCAACAGCCTTGCGCTCACGTCGGGCGCTGGCCGGCGCGGCACTCGGCCACAAGGAGAGGGTGGACCGTGCGCTTGCGGCCCGCGATGTCGATCGCCCGCCCTTTTCGTTCTGGCATCACTTCAACCTGCCTACGCCGGAGGCGCACGCTGATGCCACGCTGCGGTTCCACCGCGACTACCGCACCGACATCGTCAAAGTCATGAGCGACTTCCCGTACCCGAAGCCGGCGGGCAAGTGGTACGAACTGATGCCTGAGGCGAACCCTTTCGCGCCGCAGGTCAAGGCGCTGAATCTGATCCGCAACGGGCTGAATGGGCGGGCGCCGTTCGTCGAGACGATCTTCAATCCCTGGAATGTCGCCGAGAAGCTCTCCTCGACGCAAGAAGTACAGCGGATGAAGAAGGACAACCCGCAGGCCCTCCTCAATGCTCTTGATGTCATAGCAAGATCCGAGGCTAATCACGCGAAGCGCGCCATTGATGCCGGAGCGGCCGGCGTTTTCCTATCCGTAGCGAACGCCAATTCAGCAACGTTGACCCCTGAGGAGTACGAACGTTTCAGCTTGCCGTTTGACCGGCGCATTCTGGAAGCCGTCTCCGGCGCGAAGCTGAACATCCTGCACGTGCACGTGGAACGGGACTACCTCCGTTTCTTCCCCAACTTCCCGGCGCAGGTGTTCAATTATTCGCTGCACGTCAGCCACATCCCAATCGCCGATGTTCGTCGCGAGTTCGGCGGAGTCATCGCCGGAGGTGTGGATGAGGTGAATTACCGGACGCTCTCAGAGAGCGAGCTCGCTTCACAGTGGCATGCAGCCCGGGCCGCCGCCGGACCGAAGTATATTCTGACGCCCGGCTGCTCCGTTCCGAACGAGAGCACGCGCACGGAACTCCTTCGCCTGCCGAAGGTGTTGGGAGCGTAGCGGAAGGCGAGCGCACCGGAGGCTCTCCGCCGGCGCGCTCGGAGACTTCACACAAGCTTCTTGAGCGACTCCGTATACGGCGCGCGAGCCACGCCTTTTTCGGTGATGATGGCGGTGACGTACTTGTTCGGCGTCACATCGAAGGCGGGGTTCTCAACGCGGATTCCTTCGGGCGCGACTGGCACGCCGAAGACGTGCGTGACCTCGGATGCGGGGCGCTGCTCGATGGGGATCTGGTCGCCGCAGGCGAGAGTGAGGTCGAGCGTCGAAACGGGCGCGGCGACATAGAACGGCACGTTGTTCTCATGCGCGAGCACGGCCACCGGGTAGGTTCCGATCTTGTTCGCAACATCTCCGTTGGCTGCGATGCGGTCCGCTCCTACCACCACGCAGCCGATTCTCCCCGATTTCAGGAAGTGGCCGGCCATGTTGTCCGTGATCAGCGTCGCCTGTATGCCGTCGCGCTGGAGCTCCCAAACCGTAAGCCGCGCGCCCTGAAGAAACGGGCGGGTTTCGTCGGCGAACACGTCGATCTTCTTACCCGATTCCACGGCCGCACGAATCACCCCGAGCGCCGTGCCGTAACCGGCCGTCGCGAGCGCGCCGGCGTTGCAGTGCGTCAGCACGGTGCGGCCGTCCGGGACCAGCGGAGCGCCGTTGCGGCCCATGGCCTCATTGATCGCGATATCCTCGAGCCGCACGGCGACGGCCTCATCCACGAGACGCTCCCGGATCTCCGCGGCCGGTTGCGCACGCACGCCCGAGTAGACGCACTTCATCCGCTCGATGGCCCAGAACAGGTTCACCGCGGTGGGGCGCGTCGCCGCGAGCGTCGAACAGATCTCATCGAATTCGGCGTCGATGTCGCGTGCCTTCAATACGCCCAACGCAACGCCCATCGCGGCCGCAACGCCGATGGCCGGCGCGCCGCGGATCACCATGGACCGTATGGCTTCGGCTACCTCGCGGTAATCCCGGCAGGTGACGTACACCTCTTCGCGGGGCAGGCGCGTCTGATCGATCATGACGACGCCGTCACTGGTCCACTGAATCGTTTCCACCATAGAAATTAGTAGTTAAACTCCAGCGTACTTACTTACCGCGAGCGCCAGTACGAAGGTCGCGTTATAAGTGGCATGCATCACTGTGGCAGCCGCCGTCGAGCCCGAGCGGAACCGCATCCAGCCAAAGGCCGCACCGGCAAAAAAGATGATGGAGATGCGCTGCCAGGACCATGCGTATTCCGGACCGTGCAGCAGCGCAAAGGGCAGCGAGGTCAGGGCGATGCCGATAAGCGGTCCGAAGGTGCGCGCCGCAAGCGGGAGCAGAAAGCCACGGAACACCAGCTCTTCGAAAAGCGGCCCGATTGTGACCGCGAGTAACCCGAGCAAAACAATCGAAAGCGGGTCGGACAACATGGCATCGAGCGGCGTCTTCTCCGGAGGCGTGCGCAGCAGCGCTCCGAGCGCGATAGCTCCCGCGGCCGTGAGAATGCCCCAAACTGCAGGACTGACCTGCATGGGCTTCGGCGCCACCCAGCCGAGCGACGGCAGCGCGGGCCGGCCATACCGGAGCCGGAAGAAGAAGTGCAGCAGCCCGAACGCGCCGCCATAGATGAATGCGGTTCCCACGACGGTTGCGAGAGTCGCGGCCTGCGGCAGGGATGAGAACGCCTTGGCGGCGCCGAACGCAATAAACTGCGCCACGATCAACACCGGGATCGCCAGGCCGCCGAGCAAAAGAACGTCCTTCCAGTTCCAGAACGGATAGCCGGACGGTGCGGGTCGGCTGACGCCGGCGCCGGCGGGCAGTTCGGCCTCGGGTGGCGCGCCTGCGTCGTACTGCGGATTAGAGTCGGGTTCGGTCATCGTTCGCTTTCGATCAGCGCGGCGGCAAGCAGTGGAACCATCAGCTCGTGGTGCCCGGTGAGCGCGATACCGCGCCCGCCGGCGCGCGCATGAGGCCGCTCAACCACGTTGACGCGCGGGCGATAGTGCTGGAAGAAATCCAAATTGATGGTGGTGAAATTGCGGACCGGCGTACCGAGATTCCGCACGGTGGAAAGCGCCTTTAGGAACACCTCCGGCAGCACCACCGCGGAACCGCAGTTCACATACACGCCGCCGTCGCCTAATTCCGAGACCAGACGGCAGAACAGGCGGAAGTCGCGGTGGGTGGCGCTCCCAATAGCGGCGGGATCCGCACAGGGATGCGTGTGCGGAGTATCCGTCCCGATGGCAACATGCACAGTGAGCGGAGCCGCGGCGCGCCAGGCCTGGAGCACCAGGCTGTACGCGGCGTACTCAGGCGGGGCCAGCTCCTCAAGCCGGCGGCCGAGCGCCTCACCGAGGCCGAGGCCGTCGCGATCACCCTGGGTGATCGCGAGGTTCAGCTCCCGCCCTGTCTCTTCGGCGGTGCCGAAGCGGCCGTCGGGCAGCACTGCCTCCACGTCTTCGCTGGTCTGGCCGGCGATGGCGATCTCGAAGTCGTGGATCGCCGCAGCGCCGTTCATCATGAACGCCGTGATGAAGCCGCGCTGCATCAGGTCAAGCAGAACGGGGGCGAGGCCGCACTTGATGACGTGGCCGCCGAGGCCCCAGATGACTGTTTTACGTGCAATGCGGGCGGCCGCGAGGGCGTCCACGGCGGCGCGGAACTGGTCGCCCGCAAGGATGCGGGGC
>DATMXS010000302.1:0-48629 GCA_035561355.1 Bryobacteraceae bacterium
GAACAGAAGCGCGATACGGCCTCGTACTCGTCCGGCGATACCCGGACCCGAATCAGCCGCGTCCGTCGGCCTTCGCCAACCATTCTTGTTCTCCCGCACAGTCCTGCGAGGACAGGCGCTGCAGATTCATTCGCCATCCCATAGCCCCGCTGCGCATTTACGGCACGAAACGCGGCCGCTGGACCGCGCGCCGCACCTTAGTTTGTGCCACCTTGACGACCAGCGGTGGCCAATTCCCTCTCGATGATCTTTTCGAATGCGGAGGCCGGCTGGGCTCCGTTGAGGAAGATGCCATTGATGAAGAAAGCGGGTGCGCCGGATACTCCCACCTGCATCGCTTCCTGCTGATCCTGGTCGATGCGCGCCTTGAATTTGCCGCTCGCCATGCAGGCATCGAACGGTTGGAGGTCGAGGCCGATCGCGCTGGCGCGTTCGGTCAGCCCGCCATCGTCGAATTTGCCGGAGTTCGCGAACAGCAGGTCATGATACTCCCAGAATCTGCTCTGCTCGCCGGCGCACCGCGCAGCCTCTGCGGCCCGCTGCGCCTGCGGATGGATCTGGCGGAGAGGGAAATCGCGGAACGAGAGCCGCACCTTGCCCTCGTACTTCGCCAAGACCTCCTTGAGCGTGTTCTGGGCGCGCTGGCAGTACGGGCACTGGAAATCTGAGAACTCGACGATGGTGACGGGGGCGTTCGGGGCCCCCCTCAGACGCGAGGGGTCGTAGCCGACCGCGATTCTCTCAGGACTCAGGAGAATCTTGACGTCAGCCTTCTCGCGCAGGTGCTTTAAGTACTGCTGCCGAGCGTACTGAAGCTTGGCCTGTTTCAAAGCCTGCTGAAGTTGCGGCTTGATGTCATCGATCGGGCGGTTCAACCGGTCCTTCTGAGCGAGGTAATAGGCTTCCACCTCAGCGTTGGTCGGTTCAGCCAGGAAGGACTTCATTTCCAGCTCAAGAACCTTATCGGTGTCAATGCCCCTCTTCTTCGCTTCGCCCTCCAGCAATCTTTGATCGATGAGGTTTTCCAACGCTCTGGTCTTCAGCTCATACTCTTGCTGACGAAGTGGCAGGATTTGAGCCCGCACCAGGGGCTGCAGGGTGTCTTCATATATGGTCTCGCCTGCGACAATGGCAAGGGGCCGTTTGGTTTCTGATGACAACTGTGCCGATGGACCCACTGAAACGAACGCACAAACAGCGATACATAACGATATCGGTGTGCAGACTCTCATTCCCTTTACCACCCTTTCGCAGTATGTAATCGACCACAGAACAGAAGCCTGCGACCCGAGAGTCGCAGGCTTAGGTACAACGTCGACGCACAGAGTTAAAGGATTGTCGTACTGTTTCCGGTGGCCGCGTTGCACGCATTGGAGCTGCCTGCCGGACCGGGGGGTTCGAAAGAGATCACCGGGTCGGTGAAGTCCTCAATCAGCGGCTCATCCTGGCAGCTACTAAGAGGCGCTGTGCAGGTGAACGTGCTGTCAGGATTCTGCACCGGCGTGCATAGGCCGTTGTTGACACTATCGATCAGGCCGATGCACGTTGTGACCGCGGCGGTGGAGCCAGACACGCAGGCGCTGTTGCAGGTGCTGTACAGTGCCACCAAGGCTGCATCGACGCCATATGCATACTGGCAATCACTGGCGTAACCGGTAATCCGACAATTCAGGCTGAGGGCTGTTAGCTGTCGCGCTAACTGTAGCTGTTGCGTGCCCTGCGGGCTCACGCACAGCGCCTCAAGAGCGGAGTCGGCGACGTTCAAATCGGTGTTGGTGATCTGAACCCCACAGACGTTGATGCCGCCGGTATTCGCAGGATCCAGAACACCCAGGGTGATATTCTGGCTGCGGTCCTTCTCAGTCCCGGCATGCGTACCCCAAAAGCCAGGCGTACGGCAGATTAAGGGTCCATGGGCGAACGCCGCCGTGTTCACAAGCAACACTACAGCTATGGTCAGTGAAAACCACAGCAAAGACTTTCGCATGTTCGTTTGCTCCTTTCTCGGTGTTGCTGGAATAAACCTTCTGTTCCAGTGCGTGTATGATCCACCGCTGAAGGGGGAATGAACTTAAGAGGGTAGATCGCAGCAACACGAATAGGGCAAGTCCGAGCACTACGAAGAAGACCTGATACGCTGTTTACTCGTCTGGTGGACGGGTGCACGGTCCGGCGCTGGCTGCACCCGCTATAGAACCCGCCTGCTTCGCAGCGGCGCATCGGTGAGGTCGTCACGTTCCGTGCCGCGCCTCTTCCCCACCACGGATCCCATTTTCGCTCGTCGATGGCGTATCGCTCTGTCGTAAACTTCCAGCGCCACATCGTAAGCACGGCCAGATGAATAGGCGGACAGAGCCGCCCGCTGTGCATTTTCGGAATGTTGCTCCAAGAGCGACGGATCACTCCAGAGCTTCAGCACGGCGTTCGCTAGAGAGACTGGATCGCCGGAGTCGAACAATGCACCAGCCTCGTGTCCGATGACCTCAGGGTACGAACCGATTCGGGACGCAACTACCGGCACGCCAAGTGCCATTGCTTCCATAACCACCATCCCAAACGACTCGAAGAACTCTGATGGAGCGACCAAGAGCTTGGCATTTGCCAAGACATTCCGCACGTCAGAATGGGGCAGGGCTCCTCGACAGCAAATTCTCCCCTCCAGATTCTTCGCACGGATGAGCGCTTGCAAATGGTGCAGGTCGGGCCCGTCCCCGACAATGTCCAGGTACGGCGCTCGTTCACCTAGATTTGCCCATGCCTCGACCAGCGTGTACACTCCCTTGACCTTCTCCACACGCCCGATATAGATCGCATCGCCACGCCGATCCTGCCATGGCACTGGACACCACGATCCTGGATAGAAATGAGCTTTTACGAAAGTTCGTTCCGCAGGAACCTCTCGTGACACAAGTAACTCGCGGGCGAACTCGCTCGGGACGATTATTGCGTCTATTTCGTTCGCGATCGTCCCCAGCCGCCGGTGCAAGGCGATACTGGATGCGACTGGCACGGTCGCAGTGCGCTGTCCGCGATAGCAACCGTGGACTATGGCGGGCATCGCAGAGCGAGTGTCCTTGCATACCGTGCAGGTGCGGCCATCTCGCACGAATCTGCCAGAAGCGCAATAAGGGCGATAATTATGAAGCGTCCACACAGTCGCCGTCATCAGCCGGCGAACTGAGTAGAAGATGCTCATCGACAGTCGTGGAAACGTGTTATGCACGTGCAGGACGTCCGGCCTCCAGTCTTCGGAAATCGCCGCTATGTCGCGGACGACACGCGCG
The DNA here is from genome assembly GCA_035561355.1 of Bryobacteraceae bacterium. GTDB lineage: Bacteria > Acidobacteriota > Terriglobia > Bryobacterales > Bryobacteraceae > DATMXS01. The sequence continues at coordinate 3,285 of DATMXS010000302.1, forward strand.
TTCCAGAGTAACGTCGCCGCGGCGGATAGTCCGGAGTACCACGACCTGTCGAGTCCGTCGTTGCTGAGCGTGTATTCGCGTATCTGATGACCGCGTGCCGCAAGAAGGTCCCGCTCAAGCTCATACACCGTATTTTCACCGCTTGGCGCGGATGTCTTGTAATAGTTGTGTGCAAACAGTATTCGCATGTCTGCGCGCCTACGTACGAGTGTTTAGGGCATATCCTGACCGAGCCAGACGCCCGTCAGGCGATCGGCGAGTCGGTCCACAGACCAACCGGCAACCGTTCTAGTGCGGATCCCTTCAGGATCCTGAATCTCAAACGCGTTTACGATGGCGCGTGCAAACGTGAGTGGATCCCTGCTGGGGACGATTATTCCATTGGCAGGATCGGATAGAAGGGTTGTCGCGCCACTGACCTTGGTTGTCACGATGGGCTTTCCACACGCCAGCGCCTCATTCATCACGTTGGACCACCCCTCCCAAATGGAACCGAATACAACGATGTCTGACGCATTGATGTAATTCACAGCCACTTCGGGAGGTTGAAAGCCGGTGATCGTGACCGAATCGACGAGGCCCATACGGCTCACCGCGGCCGTGAAATCGCCCCGATCTTCACCGTCACCGATGACAACCAGTTCCGCATCGCGACGAAACTCACGCCGAACAATGGCGAACGCCTCGAGGATCAGGTCCCATCCCTTCACTCTGTTAAGCCGGCCGCAGAAGGCGATCCGAGGAACAGTCGGCCTCAGTCCGACGTTATGACTAGCCTCCAGCTTGGACGTGGGATGCCAGACCTGGAGGTCGACCGCTGAAGGAAATTGAAGGATGTCGCGGTTGCGGAGTTCGCGCTGAAACGTACGCTTGAAGTCCTCGATGGTTGCCAGATCAGCAGCCGCCAGCACGACTGCGGCCCTCCGTAGTGACCGGAAGAATACCCAATCAAAGAGCGGCGCCAGTGGGCGCACGCCCGGGTAGCGGCAGCACCTGAGTGGATTCACCATTCCGCTGAATAGGTAACAGAGGCTCTGCCAACCCCAGTCCGCCGTACCGATCAGCGCCTCGGGCGCCTGGATGAGAGCATGGCTGACGCCACTTCCGGCGATTGCACGGCGATACCGGCGCAGCTCATGCAAGAAGCGCAAACGACCGGGAACAATTGGGCGCCCGCTGTTCCTTTCCCACCTGCCGACGGGAAAGAACCAATGCTTCGATCGCCCGACCTCTGTATACGTCCACTTACCGATTGGACCGTCGTCGGTCCTTACGCCGACGAGGGCAACGTCCTCACCAAACACTCGCATGAGGTGCTTGGCAAATGTCAGCTGCCCTCCCACGGGAAAGCTCTCGAAGTCCGAGCCATCGATCAATACGAACTGCGCTCGTACGGCTGAGCCGAGGTAGCGTATGTCCGAACGGACGTGGCTAGGGCTCCATGCTCCGCTCTTGGGCCTCACCCTCTTCTCCTGTCGCCCGAACACGGCTTGCATTCATCAGTACTGACGTGCGAACCCACCTCTACGAGAGTCGTGTCTCTCCAGACGATTCCACGGATCGTTTCCCTCTGGCTGTCTTCGTGTGGAGGTTGCGCCCGTAACGGCGTCATAGATGGCGGCGGAGAACGGGAACTGCGCATCGACGCCAGGGGCTTCAGGCATATACTCTCCGTCCATTGCAAAGTGCATGAGGCCGCCGACGCTGTTCTTCTTCGCCCAGTCAACAACAGCTTTTATCTGATCTACGTCCACTATGCCAACGAACTCATTGGTTGACGGGATGGACAGGTAAGTAGCGGCATAACGGGCATCATACGTCAGCGTTTTGGGATAGCCGTATCGTGGATCGGTCATCAGGTCATGGTTATGAACTGTGCCACGGATCGTGCAACCTGCGACCTCCGGCTGGGTACAACCGGAAAATAGGTAGCCGTACGAGGCGAGACCGATTCCGAGCTTGCCGATCGGAATGTGGCCCCGGTTGACAAAATACTTTACAAGAGAAACAATCCCCAGGGGATTATGGTGAATATCGTCCTTCGGGCTATGTAGGGCCGTGTTGAACCAACTGATGAGTTGCCCGGAGCCGTTGGATGTGTTCGCCATGTCATAGGTCATGAGATTGATCTGATCTAGCTGCTCGTGTGTCGCCGCGGTTACAGCAAGGAACGTTGGAGAACCATACACTGCCAGGCTGATCGTATTTGGCCCGAAGCCTGTTGTTGTAGGGCCGAGTGCCGTCCTGAGCTTTTGGATGAGGTTGATGTATTGTGGCGCCTTGCCGTCCACACCGGCCTCCCAGTCCAGATCGATGCCGTCAAAAACTGTGTTCGACGGATTGAGCACAGCATCGTTTCCGCTGATGAAGTCCTTGATTTGAGCGACAAAAGCATCAATCTGTTCGGATTCTGTGCAGGATGCCATGTCGCCAGGTCCGATGTAAGCGAGGACCTTCGTTCCTGCGGCATGGGCGTTGCTGACCAGCGTGGCGGCATCTTCCGGCGCGTACCAAGCTCCTGGTGCTAGATTGCCGTTCGTGCATGCCATGTCCAGGATGATGAAGTGGGTGTACTTGCTGTATGGGAGGTCAGCAAGTGGCCCCACTTGCGCAGTGTTCATGTAGACCGTCCGCCACAGTGCTGCTGTCGCCAGTTCAGGCAAACAGAACACTAGAGAAAGCAGGCAGAACCTCACGCTTTGGGTGCATTTGTGCAAACACATCATCATGCAAATACTCCCATTCAAATGCCGGGAGCTAACGTCGACGAAGGCTACGCCGCCCGCCGCGGGACCCGGACTGCCAAGGTCTGGAGCACGGCTTCGGTACACCTTCGCGTCATCGCTCTCCCCGACTCTCTTTCCTCACCATCTCTTGATTCGCTGTCTCCGTCCGCGTTCCGCATCGCTGAGCTGACCGGAACCGCGCGATTTACCCGACCCCTTTTGGGCGAGCTCCATGTGCTTGAGCAAAAAGCGCTGTTCCTCGTCTGTTGAGCGTTCAGGAGGCCAGGCCACCCATAGCAGAACCAGCCAGTACCCCCATCGGCGGATGGCAGCCACCGCATAAACGGGACTGTGCGCAGAGCAGTACAGCGAGTACCATTACGAAAGTACGTAGGCAGTCCCGCCAGGGATACGCTAGATACCCCTACGATCCTGGCCACCGTTACGTGGCCGCCTCACGAGGTAACTGTAATGATCAGTCCAAACTCCAAGTCCGCGACGCGTGTGCAACCTCTTGCAAGTCAACGGGGGCCATTGATCTCTTCCCGAGGTGACTTGCTTACTGCCATTCGTCGGATCGTGATGTCCCCGGCAGTGCTCGGTTTAGTGGTCTTCCTGTGTTGTTCGGCTGACGTGGCCAAAGCCGCGCTTTGGCGCACCGTGTACATGAATACCGCGCAAGTGGGGCCGCTCTCCGGACTCCCGTACGGCAAGTATACGCACTTCATCATGTTGGATATGGTCTGCAACAACGGGAGGTTAGGACCAGGACCTTGGTACGCACCCGGAGATTTCGCAACGCTGGTCAATAGTGCCCATGGCGCAGGAACGAAGGTAATTGTCGGATTGGGGTTGGGTACCGATTACACATCCTGTACCACTTCGACGACAATTGATAGCTTTGTCACCCAGATCAAGAACTTCATTAGCGGAAAGGATCCTGCGCTCAATCCGTCCAACACTGTATTTGACGGGATCGATCTGGATTGGGAAGCTGGCGTCAGCGGCAAGTCAGCGCAATATATCAGCTTCATTCAGAAGTTAAGGACGGCACTCGGGCCTTCGACAACGGGCTTCGGGCCGAACACGATCAGCATAGCCGTATATGGTGCTCCAAACTTCTTGGAGATCATCAGCGCGACGCATCAGCATGTAGACCAGGTCAATCTGATGACGTACGACCTGGCGAATACCTACAACGATTCCGGGCAACTCATCAGTTGGTTCAACACTCCCCTTCACAGCCCTACGGACGATATCTATCATTACCCATTGAGTATCGTTTCTGTTGTAAAATATTTTGTCAACCAGGGCGGTGTTCCGGTTAGTAAACTCGGGATCGGCCTCTCCTCTTACAGCTATCTATTCAACGGCTGTACTCAACCTGAAGTGGTAGGTTGCGCCATAGCGGGAACCGTTCATAATCATGACCTCATGACCGATCCGCGGTACGGTTATCCCGGAACGCTGAGATATCACACGGCGTATGGGGCCAACTATCTGTCCATCACGTCATCCAACCAGTTCATCGGCATAGTCGACGTGGATGAAATAAAGGCCGTGGTTGACTGGGCTAAGAATAACAACGTGGGCGGTATCATGCAGTTCGCGATGGATGGCGAGTATATGGCTGGAGCCTCTGGGGTCGATGCGCGGTTTCCCTTTTCGTCCGCGCTTCATAACGCCGTGACGGGCGGGACCGCATCCGGAACCGCGCCTGTCGTTACCACTGCGTCGCAACTTCCCGGTGGAACGGTTAACATCCCGTACTCCCAGACTTTGGCCGCAACGGGCGCCACGCCGATGACGTGGTCGGTCGCTTCCGGGTCCCTTCCGTCCGGCCTTAGCCTGTCTCAGGCGGGCGTAATCTCGGGAACTCCAAGCGGGGTAGCTGCCAGCAACTTTACCGTCCGGGCGGCGAATTCGTCTGGTACTGGCGACAAGGCGCTCTCGCTGACCACCCAGGCCGACCCGTACACCTACTGGAAATTCGACGATGCGACAGGGGCTACCGCTGCCGATTCCTCGGGCAACCGGAACACCGCTTCTCTGTATAACAACCCTTCGTGGCTGACTGGAACCAGTTGCAGGATAGGCGCCTGCCTTTCGTTCAACGGCTCCAACCAGCATGCGTCGGCGGCTGTGGACATTTCGGGTACCCAGGCAGTGACCGTTTCCTTTTGGATGAGCTGGTCTTCCTACGCGAACGATGACCGCCTCGCGCTTGAGTTCACGCCGAACTTCAACAGTTCCACAGTGGGATTCATGGTGGACCCCAACTCTTCGTCGGCAGGTGGAGGCCAGTTCGAAGTGGGCCTCCAGGGCGACGCCGGATACAATCAGGTGGTCTTTGCGCGGCCTTCGGCTGGCACGTGGCATCACTACGCCTTCGTGTTCAACAAGGCTGCGGCTGCCGCCAACGAAGTGACTCCGTACGTGGACGGGACCGCGGTGCCGTACACCAAGACCAGCAGCGCCGACAACACGAACGGCTTCGGCGCCGACAGGCTGCATCTCATGTCCCGTGCCACTTCCAGCCTCTTCGGGCCGGGTGTCCTGGATGACATGCGGATTCATAGGCGCGCGCTGAGCGCCTCCGAAATCCAGCTGCTCGCGGCCGGCGCGGGCACCCCGGTGGTGATTGCACCATCGATCACGACCGCCAACCCATTACCGTCCGGCGTTGCCGGGACTGCGTATTCGCAAACCCTTGCAGCGAACGGGACAACGCCCATCACTTGGTCGGTAACGGCCGGGTCGCTACCGGGCGGAGTCACGCTCAATTCATCAGCGGGCGTCATCAGCGGGACACCAACCTCCAGTGGCACATTCAACTTCACGCTGCAGGCGGCGAACACTGCCGGAGCGGCCGCCGCACAGTTCAGTCTTACGATCAATCCTGCGGCGCCGGCGACGCCCCCGCCAGCGGACGCATCGCTCACTGTGTCCATCGTGAACCCGGCAGCAGGGCGTACCGTGTCGGGTGTCGTGCCAATCACAGTGGCGACAACCTCCGCCGCCTCAGTGCAATACCGGCTCGATGGAGTTCCGTTCGCCACGGTCAACCTAGCCCCGTTCACCTATAACTGGAACACCCGGAGCATTGGTAACCGGGGCTGGCATCAGCTTGATGCGGTAGCCACAGGTGCTGCGGGCAACACCGTTACATCGCAGCCCGTTCTAATCCGCATTCGGTAGCCGCGCGGGAAAGGGGGTGGTGCGGAGCCCGCCCCCTTTTGTGTGCACGCTAACAGGCGGAATTCACCCCGCTTCGCGTTCAAGCTTGTGCATCGAATCTAAGTTGGCCGCAGTGTTCTCGCTTTGAGATCTTGGTCGCGCATCATGATCTGGATCTAAACTCCCGCGCGATCGGACCCCTGCCCCGCTACTGTCTTTCCAGAACATCAGCCTGCTTCGCAACATCTCGTACGCAACGAGGCCGAGGAACAAGGGGCTATCGAGATTCCTCCGCCAGAGTCGCCCCGGTTCGCACGACAGCCTGTACGCCCATTCCAGGCCGGCGTTGCGAAGAAGTGCCGGGCAACGGCGGATATTGCCGGAATGGAAGTCAAACGCCGCCCCGACGCCGATCATTGCGGTTGCTTCAACCACATTTGCGTGTTCGGCCATCCATTTCTCCTGTTTAGGAGCGCCCAAACCGACCCACAGAATGTCCGGCCTTCGCAAATTGATCTGTTCAATCATTCTGGCATGTGCGTGCGCACTGACTTTTCGGAACGGGGGCGTAAAACAACCGGCTATGCTCAGCCCTGGGTAGCGCCGGGCCAGGCGCTGAGCCAGCCTTTCGGCCGTCCCTGCGGTGCCTCCGAAGAAATAGTGCGTCAGCCCGTAGCGGCGCCCCTCATCACACAGGTACAACATTAGATCCGGCCCAGCGAGCCGCCCATTATGTCTGCTATTCATCAGCGCGGCGCCAAGAACGACGCCGGCGCCATCTGGCAGGACAAGCCCGGCTCTCCTCACCGCTGCCTTCATTTCGGGATCCCGGTGACACAGCATCACGGAATGAGGGTTGACCAGGCAAATATAGTTCCGCGTCCGGCTGTTTCGCCAACCGCAAATGGTTTCCAGGACCGGGCGAGCCCCGATCAGGTCGAAGCCGACGCCGGCAATCGCGGATCGATCGGCAGAAGGGTAGAGCATTGGAGAGGACGGCATAGGAATCGACGGATGCGCGTCAACGCGCTGCAACGGTCGACATGGATGCAACAACTGGCTGTGGCGCGGTCGTTCATCGACCGATCATGCTGTTGGGGGGCGCAGTCCGCGGAGGCACAAGGTGCTGCGTGACTCCCGACAGCGCTTCGTGACCGCGGCGTATGACCCTCTTGATTGGAGAGGTCGCGGGGCTCCACACCCCCACCATGTTGCAGATGGCTTCCGGGAACGAGATGTTGTCCGCGACGCTGAACCTGGGCGCCAGGTATGGATCTGAGTCCGGAGTGAGCAGTGCGGAATTAGTAGTCGCGGCCAGCTTGTAGCCGCACTCAATGAGCGCCTGCCTCTCACGGCCGTCATACCTACCCTCGGGGTAGGCAAAGCATTCAACCATCGCGCCGGTCCAGGACTCAAGCGCTCTTTTCGACTCGGCGAGCTCATACCGGAGCGCGTCGCCTGCGACGCGCGCTGTGACCACGTGGTTGACCGTATGCGAGCCGATGGTCACCTCCGAATATGCGGCGATTTCCTTCAGTTCGGGCAGGGTGAGAGACTGGCGCGGGCCGTTCTTGGGCAGCCAGGGGAACATACCGTCCCCCTCCACGATGCCCGAAGGAATGAAGAGGGTGATCGGGACTTTGTACTCGCGGACCAGCGGAAGAACGTTTTCACGCAGCGCCCTGAATCCATCGTCGAACGACAGCCAGACGGCGCCCCGGGGGATCGGCTTGTGCAGGGTAAGCATATCCATAAGCTCCCCCGCAGAGATGGGCGTATATCCGTTCTTTACAAGCCACTGTCTGCAACGCCAGAAGAGCTGCCTGTTCGGGCTATGAAAGTAGATCGCTGTAATCACATTTCCGCTGAGCGCCCGCTTCCTGGCCCGCCGTACGCAGCCCGCTGCAATCAAAAAGATAGCCAGCAACCCGCAAACTATGTTCCGAACGAATAAATACACGCTATGCATGTTTCGTGGTCTCCTTCGCGGACCAGAAACCGATTACTCCCGGCAGTTAATGCAACGGGTGAAGAACTCAGCCAGACGGTCGGCGTGCGCCCGGTAATCAAAATGCTCAAGGCAGATCTGCTGCCCGGCGGCCCCAATGCGCTGCGCCTCGGCCGGATTTCGCAGGACTGCGATCATCCTATCCGCGAAGTCGCGCTCATTCGCCGGCTCTCCCAAGTACGCATTGACGTTGTCGGCGAGCACGCTCGTGAGGTCTCCAATCCTGCATGCGACGATCGGCCGTCCCGAAGCTAGATACTCGGGGAGCTTATTCGGCATCCTTGTCTCGGAAACCTCGTCGTTCCAAAGTGGCACCAACAGTGCGGCCGCCTTCTTATACCAGGCATCCAGCGTGGGGTCGTCCACACAGCCGACGAGCACGACATCCTCGGACACTAGCCCTTGTTCAACTACATAGTCGCGGATTGTATCCCGGTTCCACTCCGCACACGCGCCAATGATGGCCAATTTGCACTGATGTCCCGCGAGTTTCACGAGCGCGAGCGCGCGAATGAGGAAGAGCGCGTCCTTTAGCCAGGTACCGCACCAGACGAAGTGCGGCGTCTCCTCCATGCCGGAAGGAGCGTTGGCAAAACGCTCGGCATCGACCACGGCGGGGAGCCGGTGGATCAGCAGATTCGGGTTGACCGCTGCGGAACGCTCTCCAACGTGCCGTTCAATCGCCTTCGATATGACCAGGACTCCGGTTGCCAGTGCGAAAATCGGCTTTCGGTAGAGCCATTTCGTGAACCCTGAACATCCTGCGTTCCCGGGAGGCCACTCGCACAGCTCCTGCACGACAGGAAATCCGAGCGCCTTGCACAGGCACGAGGTGTAAAGCGTCAGCGGCCCCGCCATCATGTACAAGTAAACCGCTGTCCTGTGGCGAACCGGCCTATGCCTGCAAAGCCGGACCGAGAGCCCCACCATCGCCCATAGATAGACCAACCACCGCATGAGCGTGTTGCTTGGCCTTCTTACCCGGCTCGTGTATGTGAAGGAAATGCCTTGGTGAACGCCCGATCTCCGGGTGTTAATGGCAACCGGACTGGGGCCGCAATGGAGAAGACGGAAGCCGATTCCGGAGGCTTGGAGCGCTTTTCCGACCATCACGATCCGAGCGGCGCTGCCCGATGCAAGTGGAAAGCCATACCCGCCGCAGATACAAATCACCCCGTAGCTCGCCTGCGTTTCCCGCCTGCGCACAACTTGTTCGTTTTCAAAAAGTGATGTCATTTCAGGGCCGACTTGAAACGGTCCGGCCGCGCAGTTCGCGAATGACCTTCGCCGGCTGGCCGGCGGCAATAACGCCCGCCGGGAGAGATCGGGTCACAATGCTTCCCGCCCCAACGACGGTCTTTTCCCCGATCTCGACGCCTTTGAGCACAATGACATTTACTCCCAGCCACACATCGTCACCGATCACGACCGGCGACGCCTCCGCTGTCTTGCCCGAAATCCGGTCACGCCAGTCTATGGGGTGCCAGTCAGTATCCGTAATGGTGACGTTCGCTCCGCACATCACCCGATCTCCGATCACGATCCTACTGGCGCATCCTATGGCGGTTCCGGTGAACCCGCAGGCGCTTCCAATCCGTACTGCCGCGCCACCGACGAGTGTCGCGAGGATGCAGGGCCGGTTCACGCCGATGAGGTTGGACCATTTGGCGGACCGGAACTGACAGTTCGGGCCGATGCGGATACTGGTTCCTGGCAGGCGACGGAACAACGGAAGGCCGTAGAAACGGGACTCTGGTCCGACCTCGATCCCCCACCACCAAGCCAGCACTCTCGCCATGCCAGTACCAGCCGCGGCCCGCGCGACGTCCATGGTGCAGTTCACCAGGTGGGGAACGCTGTCGCGGCTGAGGCTGGCGAGGTGTCCGCCTATTCTATGCGTAGTTGCCGTTTGCAAGGACATCGTCATATGCGTGCAGAAGTTGGGATGTGACAGCCTTCGGCGCGTGGCGCTGCGACGCCTCGGCCCTTGCCGCTTGTCCCATCTGGGCCGCCAAATCGTCATCTCGGAAAATACGCACGATGGCGTCTGCGAGCAGCGGTGCATCACCGGGCGGGAACAGAAGCCCTGTGCGCCCATGCTCAACCAGGCTGGGAATCCCGCCGGCGTATGTCGCAACGCAAGGCAAACCGACTTGCATCGCTTCGCAGAGACTGTTGGGGCTGTTCTCGATATAAGACGAGATGGCAAATACATGGGCCCGCGATAGCGCCTTGGCCATCGCGCTCCCGTCCAGATACCCGAGAAGATCAACGCTTCCGCGCAGGTCGTTCTGGTCGATCATCCGCTGTAGGTGGCGGTCGTATCCACGGCGATCTCCGATTTGCCCCGCCAGCCGGAGCCTCGCACGGGGGAATTCCCGCCGGACGAGCAGCAGCGCTCGCAGCAGCACCTCCGTGCCGCGCCGGGGCTCGCCGGCGTTCGTGAAAATGATTGTGTGCCGCTCGCACCGGGACACATCCCAACAGGTTTCGTAGAAAGGCCGCCGCAGGACCTCGCCGACGTAATAGTATTTCGCCGCCGGATTTGCACTTAGAGCCCACGCCCGGTCCCAGTCCGTGCGTCCCATGAAGGCATAGGACTCGGCTAGGATTTCCTTTTCCTGCCGAGCGCCGGCGCAGAACTGCCGGTAGAACCAGAACAAGCCGCGCCGGGTTGCGAGTTCAACCACACGGTGGCTGCGCCACATCTCCTGAACTGTGAGACCACCAAAGAAACCCGATACATACGGCTGCAGCAGTCCCTGGAGCGAGATCACACACGGCATCGGGATAAGCTTGCGCGCTGCCAGTAGGCCATAGAAGCGCTCGCTGCCGTGAATGTGAACAAGATCGGGTTTCCATCTCCGGACGATGTCCACGCATTTGTCGAGATCGCATTTACGGCAACTGAAAATCGATTGGAATCTGGGCTGCCCAGCCACGAAGTATTCGACCCCGGCTTCGCTGAAATGGTCGTCGGACCATCCCGGATAGGCGGCCGCGATACCGAGTTGAATGCCGGGTGTTTGGACCAGACTCTCCAATAGGCTGGACATCCAATGTCCCGATCCTCCTCCGGGCTGCCCCCTGCGCGCGTTGACCGCGGGCATGAGGCCGTTCGTGAACCACAACACTCTCATCGGTGGCGCCCCCTTCGCAGCGCCTCCGTCGGCAGGACCTCGCGCGAGATGCACGCCCCTACACAGAACAAGACCGGATAATATTCCAGTGTCATCCCGGGATACGAGGATGAAAACATCCGCAGGCTCCAGAGCAGAACGATCGCAGCGGCCGTCACTTGCCAGTCGTTGGGATTCCGCCTGAGCACGGCGAGGCTCGGTCTAATATGGACGAGAATATACGTGACGAGCAGCGGCACGCCTCCGTAGAGCAGCAGTGTGAGATAGCCGATATCCGTACCTCCACGCCAAGTCACCGCGCCCCACTGCCATGTCGCCATTGCGCCTCTTCCGAGCACTAGTTCGCTGGGACCGACACTCTCCATGAAGCTCTGCAACTGTCCGGTTCTCGTATCCTCGTCCAGCCTCTCTGAAAAGGCAGTAGCGGCATCCTCGAGCTTGCGGAACGCTCGCGTCTCGCTGAAGAACACGGCCGTCGCGAGGCTCACCCAAACGGTCAGACCGATGCCGATGATCCAGACAGGGGACTGCGGAACCCTTCGCTTACGTTGCAAGTACGTGTACATGAGAAGTAGGCCAAACAGCATGACGATGTTCAGCCGGGTCTGTACGAAAACACTTCCTAAGGCATAGATCGCGATGGGGAAAAAGCGCAAACGGCCGCCAATCGAATTGCGCGCGTGCTTTTTGAGGACCAGCCACGCCGCTGGCCAGTACAGGATGTTGAGCACGTTTGCCATTTGCATCGTTGCTTCTGCTCGACTGGCACCCTGCACATGCGCCATGGCAATCATGGCCAGGGTGGAAAACAGCACGGCCATGATCGCCAGCACCTTGTTCAGGACTCTCCAGTTTTTGCGCCGTGCCCCCACGAACACCAGCAGCGAGATAAGGCATACAAAGGGTCCCGTACTGTCCACCAGCTTTGTAGAGAGTAATTCGGCAAGCGAATACCCCCTCACCGTCATCAGGAACCCCGCCCCGAGAAACAGCGCGAAGCGCGACAGATAGCCCGGCTCAATTAATCGAGGATTAGTGTAGTGCAATGCGATCACGCCACCGGTTACAAGAAGAGCGATCTGAGCTGCGTGTGCAGCATAGTAGAGCGGCGTTTTTAAGACCTCGGCCGGTATTATTGAATTCGAAGTTGCCTGTGCCCTCATCGCAGCCAGAAACTCGGTAAGCGCAACGAAGGAGCCAAGCAACCCGGTGATGACGCAGGTAAGGACAATGCGCTCGGCGGTCGTCCACCGCGCGGCGTTGGCGCGGCGCGACACCGCCGGACGGCGCTCTAGCACTGCTCTCGCGTTCATACCGGCAGGGCTTTCAAGGACTCTTCTGCGCATTCGGACGGCGGTAGGCCGGCCTGGCCGAGCAGTTCCCGATATATTTCTACGTACCGCTCAACCATCACCGAACGGCTGAACCGCTCTCTGGCAACGCGGGCACAGGCGCCCCGGCTGATCTGACCGATTCTGCCCGCAGCGGCAGCCATTTCTTCGGCGGTCTCGACAACGTAGCCCGTCTTTCCCTGCTCGACCACTTCCGGGACCGATCCGCGATTGAACGCGATCACCGGCGTCCCGCAGAACATCGATTCGATCATCACAATGCCGAACGGTTCCGGCCACTCAATCGGAAATAACAGCGCTAGCGCGCCGCCGCATAGTTCGATCTTCTGGGTGTCGGTTACCTCTCCGACCCAGCGAACGCGGTCATTCAACTTCGGCGCCACTTGCGCCTGAAAGTACTCCCGGCCGCCTGGTTCCGCGGAAATGTTGCCGGCGATAACCAAATCCAGACCGGCCTTGTGTGCCGCTTCGATTGCCAAATGTGTTCCTTTTATCGGCGAAATTCTTCCCAGGAACAATAGGTACGGCGGATTTCGGGGGGCTTCAGAATACCGAAACAGGTCTGCGTCGGTCGCATTGTAAACGGTTGACCAGGGGCCGGCGGGCGCATGCCGCCTCTGGTCGAGACTGATGCTGCACAGCCGCAGCCTGCGTTCTCTGATCCGCAGCAGCCATTCCACATGCGAATTGGAGATAGGATTTTCGAATGTGACGACAAGCGGCTGCTTCATGAGCGCCGGCAGGGGCCACCAGAGGGAGATCGACTTGAAGCTGTGCACCACGTCGATGCCCCTCATCGCGCGCCCCAGTGTTCTGCCAAACAATGCCAAGTCCGCGGTGCGGCGCCAATGGTACCAGCGGTGAGCGATTGATTGTTCCGGATGAGCGACAAGTTCAGCCGCCGTGGTCGATCCGGCCGACGCGATCAGACGAACGTGGTGGCCTTTCTCGGTCAGGCCGCGGCACAGCAGGTCGACAATTCTTTCTCCTCCGCCATATCCAACTGGGGGAATAGGCAGGAATGGATCGGCAATCACCAGGACATTCATATTGCGGGCTCCGGAGCCTCCCAACGCAGCCTGCATGTATTCAGCAGGTGTCCCATGAAAGCGTAGTGAGTAACAGTCTGAATGACAGCCATGACCAGGTATGCCGTCGCGAGCCCGGCAGCGCCTTTATGCACGAACACATAACCGGCGCCGACGAGGGCCGCTGAACGCAGTAGCGACAGAAACACGCCTGCACAGGCAGCATTCAACGACCAGATCGCGTGCCCAATCGAATTGTTCAGTGTGCTGATCACCGCCGCCAGGCAAAGGATTCTGAGGACGGTTGCGCCTTCCTGGAAACCTTGCCCGTACGTTCTCATAAGCACGGGAGCGAAGAGCGCGATCGGAATGGCCATGAGGGCGACTGAGCCCGTTGTCGCAAGCGTGTTCAGGTTCAGCAGGCGCTTGTACTTCTCTATGTTCCTCTCCGGGACTGTGTGCGACAGAATCGGAAGCGCAATGTTTGATAAGGCTCCGGCGAAGAACAGCATCACGATCTGGAACTGAAATGCCGCAGTGAAGATGCCCGCCTGTACGTAACCCGCGGTTGCCGCCAGCAATGCGTTGCACCACCATGCCGCCGGAGTGAACGCGAGCCCGGCAATCAGGACGGGAATGCTGAATTTCCAGAGCAGCGACAATTCGGATCTCGATGCGGCATAAGACACAGCAATGTTGTGCTTCCTGCATTGCGCCCGGATCAGCCGGTTGTAGACGAACCACGCAATCACGGACACGATGCCATACCCGAGGATCGCGCCCATTACAGAGCCAGTAATCGTCAGCGCGCAAACGCACGGGACCATAAAGGCGCCCCGTAGTGCGTTCGCGAACGCGAGTTCCCGAAACGCCTCGAAGCCTGTCAGCGCGCCGGTTTGCGCGCCGTTCACCGCCGTAAAGAAAAGGATGAGCGCTCCCAGTCTCAACTGCGGCGCCAGTTGCGCGGACTTGAGCACGTGCTCGCTCACATATGGAGCGAACAGAATCAGTATCCCCGCGACCAGCAGGCCCGACGTCGCGGCAACTACCGACGACAGCCCGATAATCCTTCCGGCCCGGGCCGGATCGGAATTGCGATACTCGGCTACATACTTTGTGGCCGTAGTCCCCAGGCCGACAATCGCCAAGGTAGCGAACAGATTGATCGTCGAGATCAGGATGCCCAACTGACCATAGCGCTCGGCGCCCAGCAATCTAGCTGTAAGGACCGTCGTAAGGAAAGAGAGACCCTGTCCGAGTCCCGCCCCCATCAGCGACCAGAACGCCCCTACCGCAATCCGTGCACGCAGCGAGTCGAGCGCTGCTGAGTCGGATCGTAGCAGCGTGCTCAGAACGAGGCGGCTGATCGTTCGCGGATGAACCCGGGTCTGTCCTGTTGAAATACTTGCGCCGGCTGACACTTCAGGATGCATGTGATGAGCGCCCAGGGGCGCGGAATGGCTTTCGGTCGCTTTTAGGCGCTGGTCACAACTACTGATGGCGTGTGGCGCTGCACATACCAGGAGATGGTTCGGCGGAGACCATCGTCGAGAGTGGTTGCAGCCCGAAACCCGAACTCCCGCTCTGCCCGTGTCACATCCAGGCAGCGGCGTGGCTGTCCGTTGGGCTTCGATGCGTCCCACGTGATTCTGCCGGAAAAGCCCACCAGAGCCGCGATCTTTTCTGCCAGTTCGCGGATCGAGATCTCATTGCCACTTCCGAGATTTACCGGGTCAGGTTTGTCGTAACGCTCAGTCGCAGCGATGATGCCGGCCGCGGCGTCGTGAACATAGAGAAACTCACGGGTTGGCGAGCCATCGCCCCAACAGACGATCTCCGGTCTGTTCTCTCTCACTGCGTCGATGCATTTGCGAATCAGGGCGGGAATCACGTGAGAGGAGTCGAGATCGAAATTGTCCCGGGGCCCGTACAGATTGACCGGCAGAACATAAATCGCTCTCAGTCCGTACTGTTGCCGGTAGGCCTGGCACTGCACCAGGAGAACTTTCTTTGCGATCCCGTATGGTGCATTCGTCTCCTCCGGGTAGCCATCCCAGAGCGCGTCTTCTTTGAATGGCACCGGGGTGAACTTAGGATAGGCGCAGATTGTTCCAAGCACGACAACCTTCTCAGTGCCATGCTGGCGGGCGGCCTCGATCAGCTGCATCCCCATCATGGCATTGTCAAAAAAGAACGAACCCGGGTTGGCGCGATTGGCCCCGATGCCACCCACGACGGCAGCCAAATGGATGAGGACCTCGGGGCGGGCGTCCACAAACAAGCGCTCGATCGCCGGCCTTTCCCTGAGATCGTATTCCTCCTTGCGAGGCACGAATACATGCCGGCAGCCCTTCAACTCGAGTTGCTCGACGAGGTGCGACCCGAGGAAGCCGGCGCCGCCGGTGACGACGATACGCTTATCGATCAGGTTGATCATGGGAGGTTAGACTCTCGACTGGCAGCCGCCGCAAGTGCAGCGCGGCCACCGTTGAACTGGCGTTCGAGTTCGTTCAGGTCGGCTTGGACCATCAACTTGACGAGTTCGGCAAAGCCGATATCTGGTTGCCAGCCCAGCATTCGTCGTGCCTTGCTCGAATCGGCGAGCAGGTCTGCGACTTCCGCGGGACGAAAATACTGGGAGTCGATTTTCACATGCTCTTTCCAATCGAGGCCCACCTCGGCGAACGCTCGCTCTACGAAATCCCGTACACTGTGCGACTGTCCGGTTCCAATTACGTAGTCGTCCGGCTCCTCCTGCTGCAGCATGAGCCACATCGCGCGTACGTAATCGGGGGCGTATCCCCAGTCGCGGCGTGCTTCCAGATTGCCCAGGTAAAGTGTCTCCTGGAGCCCGAACTTAATTCGCGCTATTGCACGGGTCACCTTCCGGGTCACAAAAGTTTCACCTCGCCGGGGAGATTCGTGGTTGAAAAGGATCCCGCAGGAGGCGTGCAAGCCGTAGCTCTCGCGGTAATTGACCACGATTTGGTGCGCGAAGACCTTCGCACAGGCATAAGGGCTACGGGGATGGAATAACGAGTTTTCAGATTGCGGCGGCAACGTCGAACCGAACATTTCGCTTGAGGATGCCTCATAGAACCGGCAGCGCAGGCCCGTCCGGCGGATAGCTTCGAGCAGCCGCAAGGTGCCTAGCGCGACAGTGTCAGCGGTGTACTCGGGAATTTCGAAGCTCACCTTAACGTGACTCTGGGCGCCAAGGTTGTACACCTCATCCGGACGGATCTCGTAAAGGAGGTTTGCCAGCGAAGCGCCGTCCGTCAGGTCTCCGTAATGCAGGTAGAGCCGCGCTCCCGGTTCGTGAAAATCGCGATAGAGGTGATCGATGCGATCCGTATTGATGCTCGACGAACGTCGCTTGAGGCCGTGAACTTCGTAGCCTTTGGACAGCAACAGCTCGGTAAGATAGGATCCGTCTTGGCCGGTGATTCCGGTGATGAGAGCGCGTGTCATGTCAGTTAGAACCTTCTTATCTCAGAGGGTGGGCACACTTATCCCTCGGCGCTGAGTACGTAAATGTAGATCGGGACGCCCGCCCCGAACGTGGACGGGCCTAGTGCTGGCTAGTGCCCGTCATCATCCTCGTGGCCGCTCCGCGGCTTAGGCTTGTCCTTCGGTTTCCGCGGTTCACGTTCGAAGTCATCGTCTTTGGTCTTCGGCCGCACGACCACCTTTTTGTCGGATTTGCCGGATTGTTGCACAGAAACGACGCCTTCGGGCCGGGATTGGAGGTCAACGGCGTGCCCGAGAGCCTGCATGTTAAGCTTCGAGACCGAGCCGGTCTTGTAAGCCGCCGTTCCCGCAAGTAAATCTACTCCCGTCGCACCTGTAGCAAGCAGGCGCACGCGCGCTCCTTTGCCGACACTGACCTGCGTCCCGTCTGCAAAA
Organism: Bryobacteraceae bacterium; assembly: GCA_035561355.1. Lineage (GTDB taxonomy): Bacteria > Acidobacteriota > Terriglobia > Bryobacterales > Bryobacteraceae > DATMXS01. The sequence goes on from DATMXS010000302.1 coordinate 20,622, forward strand.
GTGATCACCGCTGGGGCGGTCGACGTTGCGATTTCGTCTCCAGCGGCGACCGGCCAGTTGGATACGCCCGCGTTTGGGACGGACGTGCCATTCAGGGTGAGTGAGCCGCCGGTTGAGACCGTCGCGATTGGGCGATCGGCCAAGGCGAGCGGAGCCAATACAACAGCAATACCCAGGAGTTTCCGTGTCATCGTGGTCTCCTAAAGTCCCTTCTAAGCCGTGGTTAACATGTCGACGGCCTTGCGAGAGGACGCCGGATGCGAGGAGAGGATTACCCCGCTGGCGATGCCCGCGATCCAGGCGAGCAACATTGAGTTGGCGGGGATATACAGATTGAAGTCCACTGTGCTGTGGAGTCCAATCGCCGAGAAGGCCGCGACGCAGGCAACAGCCAGGCAGCGGCCCTCAAAGGTGGTGTGCCGCACGGCGGCACGGATCGCTTCGGCAAAATACGCCAAGCCTGCGATTGTGACCGCACAGAAGCCGATGAGTCCCAACTCAGCGAGGTACTGGAGGTAGTCGTTGTGTGCGAAGTCGTCAGTGCTCATTGGCCCGGACGCCTTGTACCGCATGAACGCCGATTCGAAGCCTCCCAGCCCGCAGCCGAAAACGGCGTAATCGCGGACAAGCGGCAGTGTTTGCTGCCATAGTCTTGGCCGGTCCTCGATCAGGGAGGCCCCCTCATCTCCAAATCGCGCGATCAGTTCGTCCGGCGGGAGTGCGACAAAGAAGACCAGAGCGGCCGAGACGAGCGCAGCCCCGCCCAGCATCGCGCCCGCTCTTCGCCGGCGGCGCGCTGCCATCGCGTTCCGTGTGTGAGCCGCCCGGATGAGGCCGTACATTGTGACGAGCACCGCCGCCAAACCGGCGAAGAACCCCATGCGTGAGAGCGAATGCAGAAGCCCCAGCAGAATGAGGAGAGCCGCGGCGACCGCGGCGGAGGCGAGAAGCGCTGCGCGTATCCCTGCGCTCTGCCGTAGGCGGCTCCGAATGACAACTGCCGCCAATAAGATCGCAAACGGCGCCGTCATTTCAAGGAGCCCGGCAAAATGATTCCGGTTCACGTAGCTGCCGTGTGCCGGCGGTCCTCCCCAGTAGTATTGCGCCAGCCCGATCAGGGCCTGTGCCGTCGCCACGGCCACCAGCGGGACAGCGGCTAACCACGCCCTGTTCTCAAGTTGCCAGCACACTTCCCTGACCAGCAGCACCACCAGCACACAGGCCGCGATTCGCAATACCTGGTCGAGCGAGGCCGCAACGCCCAGCGGAATCCATCCTTCCGGCGCGCCACTCGCCGACACGTAAGATCGCGCCATTTCGGCCCTCTCGGGCGAGAGCAGGCGAACGAGCGCCGGCGGGAGCGGCGCCACTTGCAGGAGACTGTAGGCCACGAGTGCGAATAGAGGAAGTCGCAGCAGGGGCTTGAGCGGCGGCGCTTGCTTTGAGCGGGGTACCCGCAACTGGTACGCGAGCGATAGTGCGCCCACAGCCAGCACGGACACTCGCCACTCCGCCGCCTCCGAGCCTCCGTTGTGAAACACGGCCCACCCGAATGCAGCCGATAACCCCATCAGCACAAGCACAGTCAACCTGCTCGTGACTCGTCCTTATCGTGATAGCGGCTGTAGTGGCCGTAATTCGAATACCCGTACGCGACGCTGCGCCTCGGGTCCCAGGCGTTCAGGATGGTGCCGAGCACCTCCGTGCCGTCCTCCGCAAGGCGGTCGCACGCGAGTAACGCCTCATCCCGCGTTGTTCGCGCGGCTCGCACCACCAGGATCACAGCATCAGCGCAACGCCCGAGAACACGCGCGTCTGGAATTTGCAGAATCGGCGGCGTGTCGATCAGCACCATATCGAAGTCGTTGCGCACCGTTGCGATCAGTTCCGGCAGCCGTTGTGAGTACAACAAAGTCGTGGGCCGCACCGAGCCGCTAGGCATCACGAACAGGCCGGGTGTAGTCGTCGCTTGGATGAAGCCCGCGACTGAGGAACCGGGAGGCTGACGCAGTGCCTCTGCAAATCCCTTGCTGTTCTCGATTTGGAAGATGTCGTGCAACCGCGGCCTGCGCAGATCACCGTCGATCAGCAGCACCCGCATATTGATCTCCGCTATCGAGATGCCCAGGTTCGCCGTGAAGGTCGATTTTCCCTCTCCCGGGTTCGCGCTCGAGAGCACCAGCACGCGCGGCCGTTCTCCGTTCTGCCCACAAAACAGGATCGACGTGAGCGCCGTCCGGAAGGAGTTCGCCAGAAGTGACGGGCCTACTTGCGCCTTTGCCGGTGCCTCTTCGGCATTCCCGGTCGTGGGTCCGGATTCTATCCGGAGTGTGTACCCTCGATGGGCTGCTGTCACGCGCGCCCAGTCCGATCCCCGGTCCGGACCTAGAAGCCTGCCGCCTTCCTCCGCTTTCAATAAGGGTATTACGGCGAGTTCGGATACGTTCAGAAGCTGCGCGCTGTCCCCGGGCTCCTGAATGGTGCGATCGGCGCGCTCGCGCATCACCGCAATGCCAATCCCGCAGATCGCTCCTGTAAACAGCCCGAGCATTGAGTTCAGCGGTAGGTTCGGTTTGTAAGGACCCTTCGGCGGCCGGGCCGTGTCGATAACGCGGATATTGCTTGCCCGCAACGCGGACGCGACACCGGCCTCTTTTACGCGCTGGAACATCGATTCGTACAACTGCCGCGTTGTGTCCACCTCACGCTTAAGGATGTTGTAGTGACTGACCGGCCCCGCCTGTTCGGTCATCAGCCGCGCGTGCGATTGGTACGCGGCCGCAAGCAGTTCTTCCCGCCGCTGTGCCGCCTGATACTCGTTCTTGATGCGCCGCATGATCCTGGCGCGCTCCTGCTCCATCTCGCGCTCCACCGCTTGAATCTGAGCGGCAAGCTTCTCCACCTTGGGATGGGCCGGCGTCAAGACCGACGCGAGTTCCGACATCTGTTGCCGCAGTTCTGTCAGCTTCGATTGGTAATCCTGCAGGACCCTGGCATCCAGCACTTCCGGCAGGGTGTCCGCGGGTGCCAACGTGGCCTGTTCGAACCTGGATTGCTTCGCTACGCGGTCCGCCTGGGCACGCGAGAGCTCCTCCTGCAACTGCTTGAGCTTGTCCTCCGCTACGTTTGAGTTCTCCTTTTCCCCGGTGAACAGCAGCCCGGACGCGCGGCCGTATCTCTGCATCTCGTCCTGCGCCTTCTCGAGCTTGATCTTGAGTTCCTGCAATTGCCGCGTCATCCAGTCGCCGGTATGCTGGGTCGTCTGCCACCGGGCTTCCAGGTTTTGATCGATGAACTCCCTCGCCAGAACGTTTGCGAAGTCCGCGGCAAAGGCCGGGTCCGTCGAGTCGTAGACCACTTCGATCAGTCGCGTGTTCGGCACCGAGCGCACGTTCAGGTTGTGCGGAATCGTGGCTAGAACCTGCTCCTCCAGCGGCGCTGGAGCCGCCGTATCGATCCCGAAAGCACGCTTCCACGACTCGAGCCGCCCGCCCCGCTTAGCCAACTGAGGCCGCTTCTCCAGCCCGACCGCCTTCACCGCGCGCTCTATCAAGGCCTGGCTCTGCAGCACTCTTACCTGCGTCTGAACGTCATAATCCGGTGAGTACTGCGTGTTCATAGCCGTCGGATTCACGTCGCGGAGGTTGAGGAAGTTCTCGTTGATACCCTGCACCTCGAGCGAGACTTTGGCCCGGTACACGGGCGTCTGCGGCAGCGTAACAAGAATGCCGGCGGCCACCCCGAGGAAGGCGATCAGCAGAACGGTCCCTTTCCAGCGGCGTATCGTCCGCCAGTATTCGCTGAGCCCGCTCGCGCCGGGTGAGTAGTCCTGCTCGCTCCCCTCGATGTACGGCGCCGGAGTCGCGGCCCACCGCCTTGCCTCATTTGTTCGGATGAGGGGCCGCTCCGGCATACCCTGGCCGCCTCGAAGCATCCGCGCCATCAGCCCTCCCGTGTGTGCGCCGGATTGCTGCTTCCGGCCTGCCTTGAGCAGATTGGACCCGCATGTTCTTGTTTCTGAATCGTCCAGATGCGGAGGTGATCACTGTGTCCACCATTACCTGCGCCATATGACGAGGCCGGTTCCCACCTGGATCGCTGCTTCCGCCGCGCGCAATGCCGCGCGCTTGGGCGCGCTGCTCGGAATGAACAGGATGTCGTCGGGAAGCATCAAAAAGTCTTCGCCCTTTCCTTCCAGGATGGACTTCATGTTGACCGCCAGTTCTGTGCGTTCGGGGCCGTTTGACCGGCGTAGTATCCGTGCGTTCTTAGGAGAGGCCGAGCGGTCCAGACCACCGGCGAGCGACAGTGCTTGGAGCACCGTAATACCCTCGCGATCATTTAGTACGAACCCACCTGACCTCTGCACTTGGCCCGTAACGTAGATCAACTCCGCGCGGGGAACCGAGATGACGTCATGTGGACGCACCAGGATGTTCTCCTGCGGACTTGTAGCGTTCAGAATCCGCTGCACACTGACTTCCGCCACACTGAACCGGCCAGTCGCGTCATTGGTGGCGTTCTTTAGTGGAATGCGGCCCCATTCAATCCCGCGCGTTATCTTCACGCGCGAGCCCGCATCCTGTTCGAGCCCGCCAGCGAGCGACAGGATCTCGATTAAGGTCTTTCTGCCCTGCAATTGGTGAACACCCGGATTCTTGACCGCCCCGATCACCGATACAGGCTGGCTGCGATACTCTGTTACCGAAACGGTAACATCTGGTTCACGAACGTACTCCTTCAGCCGCTCGGCTATCGTGTCCTCCAGTTCGTCGATCGTCAGTTCCGCTGCTTTGAATCGGCCTAGCAGCGGCAGCCTGATAAATCCGCTGATGTCGATGCGTACCGGCTTATCGCCCAAATCGGCGTCAACCGCGCGAACTTCAATCTGGTCATCCGGACCCAAAACGTATGTTGAGGGAGCCTCCTGCCGGCGGTCCTCAACCTGGCGCAGCGCACCGGATGCCTCCTCCGCTCTCGGCGGCGTCACCGGCACAGCCGGCACCGTGGCTTGCCCCCCCAACAGCAGCACCGAAAGGAGCATTGTGGTCATCTCACCCGCCTCTGTCTTAAATGCTTACCGCCCCAAATGACAGCAGAGACTGGCGGACATTACGGACCGCCCTCCACTCGAATGAACAACACCGCAGGCGCGACATGCCCGGGAATACCGTAGACGCCGGCCCGGAATCCGCCAACCGCACCGTTTCGGCGCTGGGGGAAGTCCTGGCGCTCCGGTCATCTTTGCTCCTGAACGCGGTGCTCCCGCCTAGGTCCTCCCGCCTCTCTCTCCAGGAGCAGCCGCCAGATCTCTGCGATCTGGTCGTTCATCGCGCGCATTGTCTCGTCGACCCTGCGCAGTTCCTGGGTTACGCCGGCCTCGCTCCGCACACCCTGCCCGCGCATGGTCTGCTGCAGGGCGGACCGCGCGAGGTCCGAGAGGCTTCGTGCTCCGGACGCAGCACAAAACCTCGACAGAGTCTCGTACTCGTCAGGCGATACTCGAAACCGAATCAGCCGGCTCCGGCGCTCTCTCACGAGCATTGTGTTTCTCCTGCAAGCTGGTGCCACGACCGGCGCCACGCTCACTCTGCTCTCCAGTGCCGCGTTGGGCATACGACTCCTCGGCCGTCACGCCGCCGCGCGGGACCGTGCGCCGTCTGGAGGACAGACTGATGGTGAGTTGCTCGGGCGTACCCAGGCAATGTCAATTTCGACCGCGACCGAGCGCATCAGCATTGAAACCGATACCACAAGCCGGTATTGGCTCTTGATCTGGAGCAGGATACCCGTAAGCCCGGACAACGCGCCGTGCGTCACTTTCACCGTGTCTCCGGTGCGCAGATACGGCCATGGTCCTGCAGCAGCCGTAGACCTCATGATCATACTGACAGCTTCTATTTCGGCATCGTCCACCGGGGTGGGGACTGGGCCTGCGCCGACGATATGCACCACACCCTGCACGCTCAGTACCGGCCACAGGTGCGAGGGGTCGAATCGCCCGAAAATGTAGCCCGGAAACAGCGGGAGTTCGACTTCCTTAATCCGATCCGACCATTGGCGCCGCGTGCGGTAAAGCGGCAGGAATTCCTCAAAGCCTTTGTCCCGCAGCCCGGTCGCAACACTCTTCTCGAAATTAGACCGAACCCGAATAGCAAACCACGCCTCTCGGCCCCCCCGGGCGGGTTCTTCCAATGGACTCAATCGGATAGCACTCATTTCTTCCCTCTGATTGCCGGCACACCCAAGCTACTTTTCAAATGCGCTGATATAAGCTCAGGCTTCGCCCCTTTCACTCCCGCCGGCCAGGGGTGCCCAGTTGTGAACTGTCCTTAATATTGGGGGATGTGCTTTGTGTTGTCAATGCTCTTGTGTCCACACATAGGTTATGAGAGTTACTTCTCGCAGGCGCAGGTAACCGGCCGGCCTCCCACATTACTCCTCAGCTAACGCCGACTGAGGTGTTCGGGAAACCGCTAAACAAGCCCGACGTTAGATGGCGTGTTTTAGGGGTCACCGTGAGGCGCAGGAGTCAGGGTCATCTGCGACACACCGGGAGCGAATATGCGTTCAGTCGAATGAACTGAACGCCCTTCCCCTGGCGCACTCTGACTTTCTTATGGCCAAGCTACGCCCTCTTTACTCCCAGCGGAAGCTCCCAGTTCAGAAAACCTGAAGCCACTATGGCGGACGCAGCCCATCTTGTCAACCGTTTGTGTCCACGTTAGGGTTAGCTGAGTAACTCATTGCCGCATTAAGTAACAGTCCACGGCGGCGCCACAGCAGGCCCTGGCGCAGGTGACTGACGCAGTGCGCACGCCACACAGCTTCGCAGCCCCAGCTGGAGATCATTGCCTGCGCGCGACGGCCCGGATAGGGGGAGGCCGCCAGGTTCTCAAACCAGGAGAAAAGAGCGTAGCCGCGGTACCACCACACGGTACCGGTTACGTTACGTAGTCAGGCACTGATTCCCTTGGCGACAGCCCTGGCGCCAGGCATCGTGGGTAGGTCGCATTTGATCTTGCGACTGGGCAAATGCCTCGGGTTGCCATATTCCCGCCTGATCCTTAACGGAAATTCATTAAGGATCTTGCATTGAGAGGGGGAGTACGGTACTAAAGTAACAGAACGATTGCGATCCTGGCATCGCGAGTTTCCGCCTTCCCCCCTCAGGCCGGGCAGGCCGATTCCATTCCGCGATACCCGGCCGGGAAATCAGAGATATGCGCAGGGGTGCGTTGGAGAGGTTGCGGTGGGAGGCTCGGGGATGGCGGATTTCGGCGGCGTGAACCCGGGTGCGGCAGAGGTCGTCCCAGAGGCGGTACAGGAGGAGTTGGAGAGAATCCTTGCCAGCACGGCTTTTCGCCGGGCTGTTCGCCTCCGGGCACTGCTTCGTTACCTGGTGACGGAGTTTCTTCGCGACCCAGAACTGGTTCTCAAGGAGTATCACATCGGCATCGAGATCTTCGGCAAGCCGGAGTCTTTCGACCCCCGTTCAGATCCGATCGTCAGGGTGGAAGCGGGCCGGCTCCGGCTAAAGCTCAAGAGCTACTACGCGGTCGAGGGCATTGCCGATCCCGTCCAGATCTCAGTTCCGGTGGGCAGCTATGCGCCAGTGTTCAGGCGACGTGCGCCGGACCCGGCGCTCGCCGTCGTTCCGCGAGAGCGCACCGCCGGCCGGGCCGTGGCCATTCTGCCGTTCAAGGCCATGGCGAACTCCCGGGATGAAATGCTCGCGTCAGCCCTTGCCAAACAGACGGCGCACGCGGTCAGCACCCGCCGCAATGTGCGTGTTTTGGCGTGGCACTCGGTGTTGACGATCTCAAGCCGGAAATCGCAACTGATCGCAGCGGCCGGGAACCTCGAACTGGGCGCAATGCTCGATGGCAGCGTATGGAGGCGGCGCAACACTTTGAACGTCTCCGTTGAGCTGGTTGACGTGCCCGATGGGCGGTTGCTCTGGTCGCACATTTACGAGAGCACCGGTCACATCGACTTCGAACTCCTCCGCGAACTCGCCGAAACAATCGCAGCGGATCTGATGCTGCCGGAAGAGTTCGGCGCAACCGACGCTGGCCGGCGAGTCATGGGTGCCGGCAGGTAGATCCGGGAAGGCGGGTTCCCTACCCTATGATCTTCTTTCGGACGGCGTACAGGACGATCTCCGCCGTGTTGTGTAGATTGAGCTTCTGCATCAGGTGTGTACGGTGGGTCTCCACCGTGTATAGGCTCACGTTCAGAAGAGCTGCCGCTTCTTTATTCGATTTGCCTTCCGCGAGCAATTGCAGGACCTCCTTCTCGCGATCCGTCAGCAGTTCGTAGGAGTCCGAAAGCTGCCGTTGTTGGAGGTATCGCATGTAATCCTCCAGCAGTGTCTGCGTGATTGCCGGACTGAAGAACGGGCGTCCCTGCGCTACGGACTGCACCGCCCTTACGACGTCGAGCTCGGCGGAATCCTTGAGCAAATAGCCTTTCGCTCCGGCGTTCAGCGCTCGCAAGACGTATGACTCGTCCGAATGCACGCTCAGCATAATGACGCCCGTTGCGGGCCGTCGTTTTACAATTTGCGCCGCGGCGTCAATGCCGTTCAGGTGCGGCATCGCGATATCCATGATGATGATCGCCGGCGACAGCTCTTCAGCCAGCCGCACCGCTTCGCGGCCGTCGCCCGCTTCGGCCAGGATAACAATGCCGGGCTGCCTCTCCAGGACGAAGCGCAGGCCCTGCCGTACCAAGCCGTGATCGTCCGCAAGCAGCACGCTGATCTCAGGCATCCGCGGTCTCCACGAGCAGTGGGATATCGACAGCGATCGTCGTTCCCTTGCCCAATTGCGAGAATACCGTAGCCGTACCTCCGAGTTCCTTCACTCGCTCCTCGATGCCGATCAGCCCAAGGCCCCGCGAGCGCGACGCGGTTGGACTAAAGCCGACCCCATCGTCCTGCACGGTGATCGTCAGGCGGTCGCCGCGGCCGTGCACGGCGATCCGCACCTCGCCCGCGTGCGCGTGGCGTGCGCAATTGGTGAGGGCTTCTTGAACCACCCGGTACACGCAGGTCCGGTGCGCGTCCGGCAACTGCTCGAGTTCCCCATCCAATTGCACGCTCACGGGAATGCCGTATCGCCGCGAGAAATCGCGGGCCTGCCACTCAATCGCCGGGGCGAGCCCAAGGTCGTCGAGCATGGAAGGACGCAGCCCCATGGCGATGTCCCGAACGGTCCGCAACGCCTGCTCGGAGGTTTGCGCCGTCTCTTCCAGGCGCACGAGCGCCTCTGAGTCGCACCCTGCGCAGAGTTGCTGCAGATTCCGGAGCTCCATCCTCTGTGCTGTCAGCATTTGCCCGACTTCATCGTGCAACTCCCGGGAGATCGCCCGGCGCTCCTCCTCCTGCGCTCTGACGAGTTGTTGCGAGAGCCGCCGAAGCTCGCCCTCCGCCGTTTCGATCCGCGTCCTCTCCGCCTCTGCACGCGATTCGAGCCGCATGATCCGGTACACGCTCCCGCCTGCCACCAGCAGACCGATCAGCACCGTCATCGCTAGCGTGCGAAAGACAAACCGGGGCAGTTCGTCTTCCTTCTGTTCGATCGCACGGCGCTGTTGCGCTAAGTTGGCTTCGTTCAGGTCCCTGATTTCGCGGGTGATGGCCAGCACGGCGTCGCGGCGGGGCAGCACCACCCGTCGCAGAAACGTCGAGCTCAGCGCAAGCTTCTGGTCCGGTGTCCACCCGAAGAGAGGTTCGAGCGATTCCCAGTACCCGTCCAGTTCCTCGCTCAGGCTGTCCAGCGACTGAGCGCGGCCGGGTCCCATCAGTTTGCGTAGCGCTTCGATCTCGCGCGGCACCTCCGCCCTGACGTCCCGCAATTCCTGCCTGGTGCTCTCGCCGGTCAGGTGGGAGCGGTCCAGGAGGTAATCGCGTACCAGGTTGCCGGTGAGATGTATGTCCGTCCGTATGCGACTGAGAATCCGCTCCACCTGCTGGTACTCGGTGTGAAGGGACGCCATTTCACCGTAGATGCGCCGCGCGCGCTGAAGCGTACCGAATCCTGTTACCAGGAGCAGTGCGATCAGAATGCAGAACGCGACGCTGAGAATGGGCCAACTGCGCATGCGCATACCGGATTCTCCAACCCGATCCCCATTCTCGCTCGATTCATGCGGCCCGCTCCTCAGAGGTGGTTCCACAGGGAGGTCGCCGTGGGTTCCGCTTCCTCGCCCTCGAGGTGCCGCGCGACCGCCGTGTGCGCCCCCAGCCCGATCGCAATGCTCGCGGCCAGAACAACACCGCCCGCGATCAGTCCGGCCAGCGCCAGGAACACCGCCGGGGCGAACTGCAGGTGTTCGGCGGCGGCTGCAATCGCCACCGTAACCACTACGATGCGGATCAGCCCGGCCAAGGTCCTCCCGTGCGGCACGCCTTCATTGCAGGCCCAGACGAGGGCGCTGCGGCCGGCATAACGTCCCACCCACATCCCGCCGATAACGATGACCGCAGCCGTGACGAGCTTGGGCATCATCACCACGGCTCCTTCGACGATACGGGTAGTGCCTGCCGATCCGAAGGCGTTGAGAGCCGTGAGTGCGCCGGCCAGCACAATCAGCCAGTAAGCGGCCGTTCCCGCTGTCCGCGTGGCGCGCACGCGCCCGGAGCGGCTCACCATTGAGGCGAACCCGCTCTGCGCCAGGAATTGCTCGATCCCCGGAGCCTTCACCAGCCGCAGCACCAGCCAGCGTACAAACGTAGCCAGAATGACCGTGATCGCCAGAATGATGACTGCCGCCAGGAGCGGCGGCAGCCAGGCCATCGCCATTTGGCCTACCCGCTCAAACGCTCCTTCGAGAATATGCTTCAGTGTGCCGATCATTTCCTTACCTCCTCACGTTTCGCCTCGCGCTGCTGCTGTCTGGGCTGCTGCGCGTCGGGCGTGGCCTCGTGCGGCCGCCCCGAACCCCATAGCTCCGCCACGTACGGTTTCCCGTGCTCGAACGCCATGGATAACTCTTCAACCCGGGTTTCGACTTCCGCCGAAATCATGGTGGACGTCTCGAGCACGAATGACGCCACTCGCGCCAGGTACAAAGGCGTCAGCGACCGCAGCAAGTGGCTGCGCTCGATGGGCCTGCGCCGGTACGCGCACGCAAACTCGTAAATCGTACGAACCCACAACTCGTCTGGCAGCCGGAAGCCATGTGCCGCCGTTCCCGATTCGCGCCCCAGTTGAATCAGATCGCGGAGCGTGTTCGGCGCAAGGGCCATAGCCCAGATTTCACCCAGTTCACGGCACCCCCGGCGGAATGCCGTCAGCATCCGGTCCACGTTTACTTCGATCGGGTCCAGCCCGACGTCGAAACGAAAGCCGAACAGGTCCACCGGCTTGGTCTCGTGGACGGACCGCCACACCTGCTCATACTCCTCCATCAGCGCGAACACGCTCCCCACCACCTGCTCGAGCATTGCGCTCAGGTCCGATCCGGGGTCCTTCGCGTCGTGCAGTTTCGCGCCAAGAAAGCTCTGGCACACGCGGAAACGCTCCGCCACGGCAATCGTGGTCATCCAGATATCGATGCCGTACCGTGCGACGTCCGTCTCCCAATCCGTGCGCTCCAGGTAACGCGAATACAGGCGCTCGGACATGCCGAAATCGCCCCCGATCGGCTGCCGGATCCGCGCCCCGTAAAGCGCCCGCGTCAAGGGGTAAACGATGCTGTTCGTAATCGTGCCGTCGTACTTGTGGCGGTGGTAATACGGCGCCACGAAGTCGTAGCCCGAGTAGAGCACCGGCCGCAGCAGCAGATCGATCCACTCCGGAGTCACCGACCGCAGGTCGGCATCGAGCACCGCACATGCCTTGGCGCGCAATTCCCTCGCCACGGCGAACACCAGACGAAAAGCGCTGCCTTTTCCCGGGATGCCGTGATACGGGAAAGACAGCCGGTGTACGGGCAACATCGGAGTCGAAACCATCATCAGGTGCTGATCGCTCAGGTTCGCGGAGAGCACCGCCTCGCGCGTCCCGTCCGCCGAGCCTCCGTCGGAGTTCAGCACCACGGCCGCGAACTGTGGGAAGTACTTGGCCAGACCCGCCTGGGCCGCGCGCACCACATGTCCGATCGTCCGGGCGTTGTTATAGCTCGGGATCCCGATCACAATGTCCGCGCGCTCGATTTGCGTCAGCGCCGCCACCGCGCCGTCCGGCAATTCCGACGGCTTGTGCACTTCAATGCCCGGCTTCATGCAACGTACTCGGCGGCGCGGTCGGCCACCTCCGCTCCCGCCTCGAGCAGCATCCCCCGGACCTCCGGCGCGGCGCTCGCTACCCGGTCCCAATTCGGAAGCGGTGGCGCCCCCAGTGGATCATCCAGAAAGCTCGCCGCCGCATCTCTCAGGCTCCGTGCGAACACTGAAATCGCGAGTTCCTCAGCCCCCCGGTCAAACTCCAATTCGTTCACAATCGCATCCGACCGGTAGCTCTCGATCATGTCCTCGGCCATGCGCACGTACGCTACCTGAAGCGTGCGCAGGTGGTCCGTCCCCAGCACCACACCTTCGCCGGCGAGCGTGCGGAACAGCGTGGTTGCGATCTCCGTCGCCATGCGCCGCAGGCCCTTGCTCCGGTCTTCCGCACTGAGCGGCTGGTGCTTGTGCTCATAGGTGTCCGCGATATCCGCCTGGCAGACGCGCGATGGCGGGCAGTTCCGGTAGACCTCGGCCAGAAAGCCCGCCTCTAAGCCCCAGTCGCACGGGATACGGTTCACTCGCGCCAGCGAGGCCCGCATCGCAAACTCGCCCGCAAGCGGGTAGCGAAACGCGCGGAAGAAATCCAGGAATCCGGTTCCTGGCTGCATCCTCTCCAACGCCCTTACCAGTGGCGCGATGTACAGCCTGGTCACCCGTCCGTTCATCCGGTGATTCGTACGCGCATAGTACCCCTTGCAGAAGTCGTATCCGAACCGCGGGTCTACCAGCGGCTGGACCAGGCGAGCAAGCATTGAACGGTCATAGTCAACGATGTCGCAATCGTGCAGTGCGATCACGTCGCACTCACCGCGCGCCAGCAGGTACCCATATGCGGTCCAGCAGCCCCGTCCTTTTCCCTGCGCTCCCACGGGCAGGCCTCGGGCGGCCACGGCCGCCAAGGCGGTCTGCACCGCTTCGCCGTCATTCCAAAGCACCGTCACCGGCGTACGGAAACGTCTGAAGAATGCCTTCACCCTCTGATATTGCATGGCATTCGCGCGATCCAGGCTCACCACGATTCGGCTCAGGTAACCCACCTCGGCGAGCTGTTCCGCAATCCCCGCCATTGCCGGAGTCTCGAATTCCGAGTACAAGGCAGGCAGCACCAGCCCAACCGGCGTTTGGCGGGCGTATTCTTCCAGCCTCCGCTCGAGCGCGGGGACGCATTCCGGGCGCAGCCGGTGAAGCGTAGTGATGGGTCCGGTTTGCTGAAAATCGGCCATGGATACTCCTGGGCTCGGTGCCTTTTTTGAGGGTAGGGCACCGTCGCTGTTGATCCCATCACGTCAAGAGGTGAAAATCACCGGAAAACCCTGGGAGACCGGCCCCTACGGCGAGATCCCTCCCGAACTACTGCCTTCACGGGACTGACTCTAGTCCCGGGTGCCGCTACGCTCGAAGAAGATGATCGTGATCTTTACCGACCTCGACGGGACGCTCCTGGACGCCGGCGGTTCGTATGAACCCGCGCTCCCGGCGCTTGAGCGTGTCCGCAGCCGACACGTACCGGTAGTCTTCTGTACGAGCAAGACGCGCTCGGAGATCGAAGTCCTGCGTCGGCAGCTCGGCAATGAGCACCCGTTTATCGTCGAGAACGGAGGCGCCGTATTCATACCCCCTCGGTACTTTGGCAGTCCGGGAGGCAATCGCGTCGTGGACGGGTACGAGGCCATCGAATTCGGTGACCGCTACGCCGATCTGGTTCACGCCCTCAACAAAGCATCGATAGAGAGCTCCTGCGCAGTGCGCGGGTTTCACCAGATGGGCGCGTTCGATCTCGCCGTGCGAGCCCGGCTGGAACCGCAGGCAGCCCTTCTCGCGCTTCGGCGCGAGTACGACGAACCTTTCGATGTCCTTGATACCGGCCGCACCGGCGCCCTTCTGCGCGCGATCGAGCGCCAAGGCAAGCACTGGACGCGGGGCGGTGAGTTTTACCACATTCTGGGCCGCAACGACAAAGGCCGCGCGGCGTCGGCTCTCCTCGATCTCTACCGTAAGCAGCATGGCGAGGTTACGGCGGTGGGAATCGGGGACGGCCCGAACGACGCCGCATTCCTGGGCGTTATGGACCTCCCCTGGATCGTGCGCTCCCGGTTCGCGTTACAACTCGTACGCCAGGTGCCCGGCGCGCGGCTCGCTTCAGCCTCCGGACCCGACGGATGGAACGAAGCCGTCAACTCTCTCCCGCTGTGATTCGAAGGTCTCTCGTCCATTTCAAGCTCTAATCTCCTGTGTTCAGGGGATGGGATTGCGGCCGCGCCTGCCGTACGCTTGAAATAGCAGCCTCCCTTGGTGCTGCGCATTGCTGATCCTCCGTGACAGTCCGCGCGAATGAGTGTTCCGGACGTGCCGGCCCGGAATGCTCGTCGCGCGGACGGCCACCTTCCCCCATTCGGGGGAACCTCCGTTCCACCCTCCTCGTGATGTGCAATTCTGGAATCCGCCTTACCCTCGGAGCATGCCGAACACCCGCCAACGTGCTGACGCGATTGACCCGCGGATAGTCTTCTGGTGCTACGCCGCACTCGCGGGCATGTCCGGCGTGCTGCTTCTCGGTTGGGGTCCCATGTGGCTTGGCGCGCACCTCGCAGAACTCCCCTGCGGAAGGGCCTCCCTTATCCGGGTTCTCGGTGCAATCTCAATCGCTGCGGCCTGCATGGCGATTGGTATGGCGTCCATCGACGACCCACCCTCCCGCCGCCGCGGGCTCCTATGGCTCACCGTCGCACACGCGGTCGTCGCGGTAGTCGTCACAACTCAGCGGGAGGCCGTCTGGGGGCCCGGTCTGGCTGACTGGGTCACCGGAGCCGCTTGGTCTCTTTTCTTCGCACTTTTCTACCTCTGTGCGACTGCCGCCGGCGAACGGAACGGGACCGCCGGGTTCCTCTCCTTGACCAGCATCTTCGGGCGCCCCGCTCCAGGGACAGGGGACGAACTGCGGTCTGCATACGAACGCCAGATCCGCGCCGCCGCCGCCCAGGAGGAACGCAACCGCCTCGCCCGCGATCTCCACGATTCCATTAAGCAGCAGATCTTCGTGGTCCAGACCGCCGCCGCAACCGCCCAGGCGCGCTTCCAGAACGACCCACCCGGAGCCGCCGCCGCAATCGCCCAAGTCCGGACATCTGCCCGTGACGCTATGGCCGAGATGGAGGCGATGCTCGATCAACTTCGCGCCGCTCCGCTCGAAAACGCCGGACTCACCGCAGCCCTCGCCAAGCAATGCGAAGCGCTAGGCCTCAGGACCGGGGCGGACGTAGAGTTCAAGGTGGGCACGCTCCCGCCCAACGAGGCGCTCGCCCCCGGAGCGCAACAGGCTATCTTCCGGGTTGCGCAAGAAGCGCATGCGAACGTGGGCCGGCACGCACGGGCTTCGAACGTGAGGGTCACGCTCGACGCCGTCGCGGGCTGGTTCGAACTCACGGTCCGGGATGATGGGACGGGATTTGAGCCTGGCAGGGCGTCAGCAGGGATGGGCATCGCTAACATGCGCAACCGTGCGGCAGAATTCGACGGAACCTTCGAACTTATGAGCCATCCCGGGGAGGGCGCGACCGTGCGCTTTTCTGTGCCGTACGAACGAACGTCACCGGATGCCGCGCAGCACCGCCGGAGCGCATACGTCTGGGCTGGTCTGCTGCTTATCTTCTTTGCGGCGAACTTTTTCTTCCGCCGTTCGCCGCAGACCATCGCCGTGTGGTTCATCGCGCTAATCGGGTTCGCCCGTCACGTCGCTGCATACATGCGGCTCCGCCGCCGCGAGGGAACCGCCGGGTGAGCACGATTACCGTCGCCATCGTCGATGACCACCGCGTAGTCGGCCGTAGCCTCAAGGTGTTTCTCGAATCATTCCCTGATTTCGAGGTGGTCGGCGTTGCGACCAGCGGGGAGGAACTGCTCGAATATCTGCACCTTTGGAAACCCCAGGTCGTGCTGCAGGACCTGCTGCTGCCCGGAGGCATCGATGGCATCGAAACCACGCGCCGAATCCGCGAACGCGCCCCGGCCGTTCGCGTCCTCGCGCTCACCGCCTCGGCCGACGAGCCCCGGATGATGGGCGTGCTCCGCGCCGGTGCAGCCGGATATCTCCGGAAGGATGCCGATCCCGAGACGCTCCTCGGCGCAATCCGCGCCGTGGCGCGCGGCAAGACTTACATCGATCCGGCCGTTGCCCGCGAGGTGCTCCAGGCGTCATCGCATGAAGAAATCCTGACGCCGCGCGAAGTCGAGGTCCTCCGCCACATCGCCCTCGGCTGCTCGAATAAGGAGATCGCCAACGCCCTCGCCATCGGTGATGAAACGGTCAAAACGCACGTAGGCAACGTCCTCGCCAAATTACAGGTCGAGAACCGCGCCCAGGCGATCGTCCAAGCCCTCAAGCGGGGTCTTGTCAACCTCGAAGAGCTCGATTGACTCCCTGGTATTGCCCGGTGTTGCACCGGGCCGTTAAACTTCCCTTTACGTGTACGAGATCCTCAGGCACCTTCCCGCTTCCGCGCGTGTACTCGATATCGGCTGCAGATTCGGCAGCTTTGACGCCTCCGAGTTCCCGTTCACGACTGTCCGCCTGGATCTCGAACCCGGCCGCTTCGTCAACTTCGTACAGGCCGATGCAGCCGCGCTCCCGTTCCCCGCTCATTCTTTCGACGCCGTCATCGCCAATCACAGCCTGGAGCACTTCGCCGAACTCGATCGCGCCCTCGCTGAGATCGGCCGGGTCGTCAAGCCTGCCGGCGCCCTCTTCGTCGCCGTCCCCGACGCCTCCACCTTCACCGACCGTCTCTATCGCTGGCTTTCACGCGGCGGCGGCCACGTCAATGCGTTCGTGTCACCCGATGCGCTCGCATGCCGCATCGAGCGCGTCACATCTCTGCCGCACGTGGGAACGCGCGTTCTTCATACGTCACTCTCGTTCCTGAACCCACGAAACCGCACCGCTCCAGCGCCGCGCAGGCTATGGATCCTCGCCGGCGGCCGTGAACCCGTGCTTGTGGGGCTCAACTTCTTTTTGCGACTCGCTGATCGCCTCTTCGGCACGCGCTGGAGCGTCTACGGCTGGGCACTTTGGTTCGGCCGCCCCGGCGAGCTGCCCGATACCCGCCCCGCCTGGCATGTATGCGTCCGCTGCGGCGCCGGCCATTCCACCGGTTCCCTCATCCGGCGTCCTCTCCGGTGGCTCTGCCCCGCCTGCGGAGCCGCAAATCTGTTCCTCTCCGGGCCGCAATCGTGATACTGTTTGCCAGAGGCGCGGCCCTTGTACTTCCGATTCACGCTCTTCAATGGCATCACGCTGCTGATCCTGGTTGCCACCCTCTGGACGGCGTACGCGAGGTTTCGCACGCGGCCCGATAGCATCTGGTTCCTTGGTTATTACGCATTAGTCGCCGCGTATTGGTACGCGTTTGACGGCGCACTCGGAACGTATTGGATGATCGGCGGTCTTGCGGTGGCGCTTACTCTACGATTCGAGTTTTTGGGCGGCACTCCGCTCAAACTCGTGCGAGCAGCCGAGTATGTATTCCTTGCCTACGTGGCATGGAGGGCGATTGCACTGCTGCTGATGCTGCCCCGGTAGATCAGAGCTCACACCCGCAGTTCGTAACCGGCGGCTTGCATCCCTTCGATGATCCGCTGGCGGATCGCGCCCACTTCTTCGAGCGAAAGCGTGTGGTCTTGTGCGGCCACGGTCAGGCGGTACGAGACACTCTTCTTGCCTTCCGGAATCGGCGAGCCCGAATACTGCCGGAGATACTCGATTGAGTCCAGTGCATCTCCCGCGAATTCAACGACCTTCTTTCGGAGGTCACCCACGAGCTCACGCTCTCCGGCGATTACTGAGAGATCAAACGCGCTCGACGGATACCGACGGATAGGTTCGTATTTCCATTCGCTCGCTTCAGCCAGCCGCTCGATCACTCGCAGGTCTAGATCCAGAACAGCGGCGCGGCCAGTCTCGATCATAGAGGGGTGAAACTCGAAGAGCCGCCCGGCAGTCTCGCCGCGCCAAACGATGTCCGCCGTACGCGCCGGGTGCTCGAATTCGCGTGCCGCCGCCGGCCGAACCTCCGCGCCCGGCATCAGGCATTCCGCCAGGCGCTTCAGCTCGAAAAGGGAGGCTTGGCCGCCGTCCTTTTCGTACATCGCGGCAGCCAGGTGCGGCGCCTCGTCCGGAAGCCCCTCGGCCTGCTTGTGGATTTCCTGTCCGATCTCGAACAGGCGGAACGTCTCGAAGTTCCGGCTATTGTCGAGTATGTTGCCGTAGATGCCCGGTAATAGCGAGGTGCGCATCAGCGTCTGGTCCGCCGCAATGGGGTTCGCCACGCGGACGTGCGCCTCTGGGTCGAACATCAGCGCCTTGACCTCGTCTTCGCTTAGGAAGGAGTAGTTGTAGACCTCGGTGAAGCCCTGCGCAGCGGTCATCGCGCGCAGCTTTCTCTCGAACAGGCGCTGCCCGTTGACAGGCGGAACCGTCACGGGCATCATTGGCGGCTGCGGCGGAATCGAGCTGTACCCGATCATCCGTCCGACTTCCTCCACCAGATCGTCCTTGATCGAGACGTCCTTCGTAGCGCGCCAGCTCGGCACCGTCACGCTGAACACGCCCGGGCGTGCTTCGGAAACCCCGAACTGAAGCCGTTCCAAAATGTCCTTGACCTCGCCGGAGGGCAGGTCCCGACCCAGTTTTCGCGCCAGCCATTCGAGCGGCAATTCGATGGGAGCCGGTACGCGTGGCGGCCGCGTCTGGTCCGCCATGCCGCCGGCAATCCGGATCCCTGGCGAGACGATCTGGAAGAGTTCAATCGCGCGCGCAATCCCCCGCGCGGTGTTTACAGGGTCCTGCGCCTTCTCGTACCGCATTGACGCGTCCGTTCGCAGCTTCAGCTTCACGGACGTCTTCCGGACGCTGGACGCCTGGAAGTTCGCGCTTTCGAGCACGATCCGCTTGGTGCGCTCATTGATTGAGCTGTCCATGCCGCCGATCACGCCTGCAACCGCTACTGCACCGTGCGCATCCGCAATCACCAGGTTCGTCGCACTCAGCGTATAGCTCTCGCCGTTTAGCGCGACCAGGATCGCGCCCTCTTCCGCCGGGCGTATGTAGATCGTGTCGCCGTGGAACAGGTCCGCGTCGAAGGCGTGCATCGGTTGCGCCAGTTCGGCCATGACGTAGTTCGTCACGTCCACGATGTTGTTGATCGGGTTCAGGCCGACCGCCTCCAGCCGCGCCTGTAACCACAGCGGGGAAGGCTGCACCGTGACGTTCTCAAGCACCAGGGCGCTGTATCGCGGGCACAAATCGAGATTCTCGATCGCGACTTTCACAGGGGCAGGCGCGTCGGGAATCAACTCCATACGGACCGGATCCCGCAGGGGCTTGCCGGTGATCGCGGAAACCTCGCGCGCCATGCCGAAGTGGCCCCACAGGTCCGGACGGTGCGTGATCGACTTGTTGTCTATCTCAATAATCCAGTCCGGCCGGCAGCCCGGCACTGGCAGACCCGGGTCGGCGGCCAGTTCGAGGATGCCTTCGCTATCGCGGTTGAGGCCAAGCTCTGCGCCTGACGCAAGCATGCCGTCGCTCACGACGCCCGAGATCGTAGCCTTTCCGATCTCGCGGTCACCGAGCGACGTCCCTGCGGGCACATACGCCGTTACCACCCCTACACGACAGTTCGGCGCGCCGCACACGACCGTTTTCGTCCCGTACCGGGCCGTCTCCACCGTCGCCTTCACGTTGTGACTGCCCGCGATCGGCTCCACAGCGATAACCCGAGCCGTGCACACCGCGTCCAGATGCGCACCGATACGGTGTACACCCTCGCTCTCGGCGGTCTTCATGGTGATCAGCCGCGCGAGTTCCTCAGCATCGATATCCAATCCGGTGACGAGTTCAGAAAGCCAGTTGTAGGAGAAGTTCACTTCAAAGCCTCATTGGCGCAGTGGACTGTGCCGCGCCGGAGTATTAGAACTGCCGCAGAAACCGTAGGTCGCCGGATTGCAGCAGGCGGATGTCGTCGATGCCATACCGCATCATGGCGAGGCGCGTGAGCCCGAGTCCGAATGCGAAACCGTTCCATTCTTCGGGGTCGATGCCGCTCAGTCGCAGCACGTTCGGGTGTACCAGGCCGCACGGCAGCAGTTCCACCCAGCCGCCCTGCTTGCACACGGGGCAGCCTGAGCCGCCGCAAATCAGGCACTGGATGTCCAGTTCGAAGCCCGGCTCGACGAACGGGAAATACCCCGGCCGGAGCCGAACCGTCACATCCCGCCGGAAGATCTGTCCCAGCAGCGTCTTCATGAAGTATGTAAGGTTCGCCACCGACACGTTCCGATCGATCATCATGCCTTCGATCTGATAAAACGTGTGCTCGTGCGAGGCGTCCACCTCTTCATTGCGGAACACGCGACCCGGCGCGATCATGCGCAGCGGCGGGCCCAGCTTCCGCATTCCGCGAACCTGCACCGGCGAGGTGTGCGTCCGTAAGAGGCTGCCATCTGCAACCCAGAACGTATCCTGCATGTCGCGCGCCGGGTGGTCAGCAGGGATGTTCAGCGCGTCGAAGTTGTTCCACTCGGTCTCGACTTCAGGGCCGCTCAGCACGGTGAAGCCCATTGAGGTGAACAGGTCCTCAATCTCGCTTTGCACCTGCGTGATCGGGTGCAGCGATCCTGGCCGCGGACCCGGAGCGGGCAGCGTCAGGTCAATCCATTCCCGGTCGAGCCGTGCTGCGAGCGCCTGACGGTCAAACTCCGCCTTCTTCTTTTCGAGAGCCGATTCAAGCGACTCCTTGACCGAGTTGAGCAGCTTGCCTATCCGCGAGCGCTCCTCGGGCGTGAGCTTCCCGAACTGCTTGCTCACCTGCGCGAGCGTGCCTTTCCGGCCTAGCACCTCAACGCGAACCGGTTCGAGGTCATCCGCTGTCCGGGCCGAGGCAATCCGCTCCCGCGTCCGCGCCTCCAGCTCCGTCAACATGGAATCGAGCGATAGATTAAGCTCCGGCATTGTAAATGGAAGCTTTTATTCTAGCGGGTTCGCGCAGAGGCGGCGCAGGAGCCGCGCACGGCAGTAAGCGGGCTAAGAAGACGCTCTTTTCCCTCGTTCAGGACCGGCTGCGCCACGTAAGGCCGATTCTCGACCCGGCTTACTTCGTGCGCGGCTCGGGGGCGCCCAGTGCTTTCTCAATCGCCGTGGTGAGTTCGGGATCGTCCGGCTTTACCTTCGACTCGAAGCGGGCGACGATCTTGCCGTCCTTGCCAACCAGGAACTTAGTAAAGTTCCACTTCACTTCGCCGCCTGAGTTCGACGTGAGGTACTCGTACAGCGGCGTCTTATCCGCGCCTGCGACGCTGACCTTCGACATGATGGGGAACGTGACGCCGTAGTTGCGCTTGCAGAACGTGGCGATCTCTTCGTTGGTCCCGGGCTCCTGGCCTCCGAAGTTGTTGGCGGGCACTCCCACAACAACGAGTCCCTGGTCCTTGAACTTCTGATAGAGCGATTCGAGGCCAGCGTATTGGGGCGTGAAGCCGCACTTGCTGGCGACGTTAACGATCAGGACAGGCTTCCCTTTGAAGCCGGCGAGCGGCACGGGCTTGCCGTCGATTGCATCGAGCGTAAAGTCGTGAACGGAATTTGCAGCGAGCATGGCAGTTGCAGCGGTCAAGGTGAGCAAAAGGGTGCGCATCCAGTAATTTAGATGCCGGCATAGTCGAAACGACGCGCCAACCTTCAGGACAAAGCGGCCTCCATAAAGCTGCGAATATCGGCCTCGCCGATCTCAGGTTCGCCGGGCGCAACATTGTCGAGCTTGCCGTCGCGCATCCATCGCTCCAGGTTGCCCACCAGGGTGAAAAGGTGCTCAAACGACTCTACGACGAACAGCAGGGGCTGGTAATGGTCGATTTCGAAGCCCTGGTTGATCACCCATTCAAGCTGGACGGGGTAACGCTGCACCGCGGGTGACACGCACGCGTGCTCGAGTTCGCCATATGAACTGAGCAGTCCGCTCCCGTACGCGCACACGCCCTTACCGCAGCGCATCAGGCCGAACTCGACCGTGAACCAGAAGAAGCGGGAGAGGGCGCGCGTGATGCTTGTCAGCCTGCTGACCTTCTCGGCCTCATCGGTCATTGATGCCGCAAGCGCGACGGCGGTGTGGGCGCAATCACCGAACCGCACCAGCGTGTCTGCGAAGGCGCGGTCCGTGTGCATCGGGACGTGGCCGGCGATGTCGTGGAAGATGTCAGGCTCGGGGAGGTAATCCAGTTTGTCTGCGGGCCGGATGGTGATGGTGGTGGGGAATTCACGACGGCGCAGGCAGTCGAAAAAGAGGAAAGCGGGAACGTACCCGCTGACGGCGCGCGCTTTGAAACCGGTAAGCGGGGCGAGACGCGCATTGATCTCGGAGAAGCGCGGGATTCGATCGGCGGGGAAGTCGAGCGCGCGGATGCCGTTCAGGAAGTGCTCATTGCCGAAGCGCTGCCACTTCGGCTGGATGCGGTTATAAAGCAGCCGCCAAGCTTGGTGATTCTCGGCAGAGTAGAGGTCGTAGCGCTGGTCGATGTACAGCTCCCCGCGGGAGCGGGCTTCTTCGATGAAAGGGGCTCGGCCGGTGGTAAGGCCGGAGGCGGACAAGCCGGCGCCGGAAACGGTCTGCATGGCGTCCTCCCAGTGCCGGGCGGGGGAAACCCGGTTCTGGCCACACTGTAGCAAAGGGAAGTGGTACATGCAACCACCAGTCGGTGGTGTACAGCGATCCAAGAAGCAGGACGACGCCGTTTTTTGCCGCTTACACCCATGCGCGGCATTGCCTTACTTCGAGGCTGCCCTCGGCTTTCGGAGCTGCTCCAGAAAGTTGAGAGAATCGAATACCGCCCAGACCTCTACGATCTTGCCGTTCTGGACCCGCGAAATGCACATGGCGGAGCCTTCGACTTGGCGGCCGGAAGGCGGCACCCCCATCAGGTCCGCGGTATGCGCGCCCGCAAAGGTGTACCGCGTCACCACGCGGTCGCCCTGCGTCATTTCGTCGTGAACCGTGAAGCGTAGTCCGCTCAGCCCGCCGAACAAACTCTCCATCTGCTCGCGGATGCTCGCTGTGCCGCGTACTGTCCCGATGGAACCGTAGTGGACCGCATAGTCCGGGGTGTACAGGTTCTCGATTGCGGCCAGCGCCGCGGACTTCCCCTCATTCAGGGCGGTAAACCACTGATCTACGATTGCTTTTGCGTCTTCCGGCATGGCTCCCGTTTCCTGCGCTACTCCCCTTTGTCTTCCTGAGGCTCCTTGGGCTCATCGGCCTTGGCGGCAGCGGACGGATCGACGCTCGCGAGAACTTCCTTGAACAGCGCCTCCTTCTTAGTGAGCTTTTTGGGCGGGACTTCACCGTGCCGGAAATCGTGCTCGTTATAGCATGTGCGGCAGCGCATTTTGGCGGCTTCGCCGTTCACGAGCGAGACGATCGAGTGGTTGGTAATCCGGCGGCATTTAACGCAATAATCGTCGATAACGTCGCCAAGGCGCAAATCCGACATGGGACCTCCGGCACGCGTTGTGCCTGATGAGTATATCAACCTATGAACCCAGACGCGAGTCCGGCGGCGGCAGCGCCTGCGATGATCCAGGCGGTGTCAAGCCGGGTGAACAGCATCAGTGCGCACGACGCTACCGCGATCGCGACGGCTTCGATGCTGGTGAGCGCGTCGCGCGCCAGCGGGATGGTGGAAGAAACAATCAGCCCGGCAGCCGCCAGTGTTACGGCATTGACCGCGCTGCGGATGCGCGGGCTCTCCGCCCTGCGGCCCGCGTATCGCAGCATAGGGATGATAAGGAACGCCGGCGTCACCATCGCGAGCCAGCCGCACACCGCGCCGGGGAATCCCGCCACGAAATAGCCAACACTCACAACGTAGAGTCCGTACGGCCCCGGACCCATCTGGCCTGCCGCTACTGCCGCGTTCAGCTCGCGATCGGTGAGGACAGCGCGACGGACCACGAGGTCTTCGCGAATCATGGGCAGGGAGGCCAGCCCCGAGAACGAGGTCACGGTAGCCTTCAAGAGCAGCACATACAGAACAAAGAGGTTCATTCGCGCTCCTGCCAAAGCAACCCGGCGACGGCGGCGAGCCCGATCACCTGGAGCGGACCGAGCAGCCGCGCGACGAGCAGCCCGCATGCCGCTCCGAACAGAACCGCGGTCCTGAACGCACGCCGTCGCGCTAGTCCCGGCCGCACCAACTGCCAGGCGGCCGCAATCATCATCCCCACCGCCGCGGCGAGCGTCGCAGTAATCACGCCCGCAGCCAGCCGGTTTTGCTGAAGCGCCTCGTACGCGTACGTGAGGGCGAGAATCGCCGCAGCGGCCGGGGCCGTTGCCGCCGTAACCGCGAGCACGGCGGCGAGCGGGCCGCGGATGTACCAGGCCGCACCCGCGCAAAAGGCCAGCAGGTTCGTGCCCGGCGTCGCGCGGGCGAGCCCGTAGACCAGTCCGAATTGGTGAACGCCCAGCCAGCCGCGTTTCGTCACCAGTTCGCGGTGGAGCGCGGCCATGGTGGGATCGCCGCCACCGAATGTCAGGTTTCCGATGCGGAGAAAAATGGCGGTGAGTCTTGCGAGCGTCGGCCGCTTGTCCACAAGTGCGAGAATACTATGTTCCATGCCTCGAATAGCCGCTGTCGCCGGGCTCGCCGTTGTGGCTGTGGCCGCCGGGACGGGTGCGCTCATTTATTGGCGCTCGCAAACGCCTCCGCCGCGTCAGGAGGCGCCCGCCGAACCTACTTTTTCCGCGGAGACCGCTTTCCCGGCCACGGTGCGGGCGCGCCATATGGTGGATGTTCCCGCGCCGGTTGCGGGTACGGTGGAAGAGTTGCTGGTGGAGCCGGGCCAACCGGTCTATGAAGGGCAACTCGTTATGCGGATCAAGAACACAGCCATCGCGTCGGAGCAGGAAGCGGCGATCCGTGAAGCCGCGGCTGCGGAGGAGAGCCTCAACCGTTTCGAAGGCGAGCTTGCAGCGTTGCGCCTGGAGCACTCCCGAGCTCGCGCCGATTTTTCGCGTGCCCAGAGCGAATTTGACCGGGTCGAGAAGCTGTACCAGCGGGAGCAGTTGTTACTAAGCCAAGGGGCAACGCCGCGCAAGAAGTTCGAGAAAGCTGAGTCGGACTACCAGGCCAAACGCGCGGACCGCGATGCCATCGAGCAGGCCGCGCGGGCAGCGGAGGAGCGGCTTACCGCGATGCAGAAGCGAGTGGATGCCGTCCGGGCGGAGCGTGACGCGAAGAGCCAGGAACTCGAGTTGGCGCGCGAGCACGCCGCGGCTGGAGACGTTCGCGTACCTTCGGATGGCGTACTGGTTTCCACCGCGGCCGGCGCAGGAGAACAAATCAGCGCCGACGTTCCCAACCTGCTCCGTATCGCGGTGAACCTCTCCGATCTGGACGCCGTCGTGGAACCGCCGCCTCCGGTGCTGGCCCGCGTGAGGCCGGGAGCCGAATCGCTTGTGATGTTCGCGCAAACGGGCGACGCTCTCGCCGGCACGGTGCGCGAGGTGGCCGGAAGTCAGGTGATCGTGGAATTCGCGAGCCCCAACCCCGCGATCAAGCCCGGCATGAACGCCCAGGTCAGGCTGCAATTGGGACCGGCTCCGGCGGCTCCGGCGGCGACGAAATAGCCGGACGCCGGCATTTTGCGATATACCCTATAAGGAAGTTATGCAGTTCCTCACGAATAGCCTTCTTGAGCTGATCTCCCAGACCTCCACGAATCTCCCTCCCGACGTTCGTGCCGTAATGTCCAAGGCCATGGCCGCCGAGACGCCCGGCACGCAGGCCGCCCAGGCGCTCGGGATTATCGCCGGCAATATCGATATGGCGGCAGAGGGCGAGGCCCCCATCTGCCAGGACACCGGTATGCCGACGTTCTTTATCAAGACGCCGGTCGGCGTGAACCAGATTGAGATCCGCCGCGCCGCCTGTGAGGCCATTGCCGAGGCGACTCGCCAGGGCAAGCTGCGGCCGAACTCGGTCGATTCGATCACCGGTAAAAACAGCGGCAACAACCTCGGCGAAGGCACTCCCGTTTTCCACTTCGAGCAGTGGGAAGAGGACGACATCGACATCCGCCTGATCCTCAAGGGTGGGGGCTGCGAGAACAAGAATATTCAGTACTCGCTTCCTGCGCCACTCGATGGCTTGGGCCGCGCTGACCGTACCCTCGAAGGTGTCCGCAAGTGCATCCTGCACGCGGTGTGGCAGGCACAGGGACAAGGCTGCGCACCGGGCGCGCTCGGTGTTTGCGTCGGAAGCGATCGCGCACATGGGTATGAGATCGCGAAAGCGCAGCTTCTGCGGCCGCTGTGCGACACCAACCCCGTCCGCGAACTGGCGGAACTCGAACAGCGCATCATGACCGAGGCGAACGCCATCGGCGTGGGTCCGATGGGCTTCGGCGGGAACACTTCACTGATCGGCTGCAAAATCGCCGCGGCGAACCGGCTGCCCGCGAGCTTCTTCGTTTCGGTCGCGTACGATTGTTGGGCTTTCCGCCGGCTCGGTATCCGCGTGGACGCCGAAACCGGCGCGATTACGCAGTGGCTCTACCGCGATCCGAGCAAGCCTGTGGAGCGGCTCGGCGCGGACTCGGGTTTCCCGCTCACCGGGCGCGAGATCACGTTGAACACGCCGCTCACGGAGGAGCAGGCCCGCGCGTTGAAGGTCGGCGACGTTGTGCTGATCAACGGCGAAATGGTCACAGGCCGCGATGCGGTCCATGCTCATCTGATAAAGAACGCTCCACCATTCGACCTGCACGGTGCGGTCCTCTACCATTGCGGTCCCGTGATGCTGAAACAGGGCGAAGGGTGGGTGACCAAGGCGGCGGGCCCGACAACGAGTATTCGCGAGGAGCCGTACCAGGCCGAAGTGATCCGCCGCTACGGCCTGCGCGGCGTGATCGGCAAGGGCGGCATGGGGGCGAAGACGCTCGCGGCTATGCAGGAGTGCGGAGCCGTATACCTGCACGCGATCGGCGGCGCGGCCCAGGTGTACGCAAACGCGATTGAAAAAGTACTCGGCGTGGAGTTGCTGGAATTCGGCATCCCCGAGGCCATGTGGCGGCTCCGGGTGAAGGGCTTCCTGTGCATTGTCACGATGGACGCGCACGGGAACAGTCTGCACAGGGACGTCGAAAAAGCGACGGCAGACCGGTTATCGAAGCTTCAACCGGCTTAGCAAAGAAAAGCGGCAGAGCGAGTGCGAACGCCGTATTCGCTCTGCTACAATTACGGGTCTGGCCAGGTAGCTCAGCTGGTAGAGCGCGGCCCTGAAAAGGCCGGCGTCGGCGGTTCGATTCCGTCCCTGGCCACCACTGTTTCAGTCTCCATCCACAAGCAGGTCACCATCGCCGCTGTAACTCTCTGGCAGGTCTTGCTCCAGCTAATGCTAGGGCCTCCTCGAAAATTGCGTTCTGCTCCTCCACGTGCCGCTGGTGTGAACCTGTCGCTGGACTCGCGCTTTCCGGACGGCCGATGTAGCGCAGCACTCGCCGGGTTTCTGCGATCAGCGGCTGGATCTGCTCATGCGCGAAGCGCCACGGGCCCATATTTCGCGGCTCCTCCTGGAGCCAGACCACCTCAGCCGTCATCGGATACCGGAAGATCACGTCCTGCACCTGCGCGTGCGGGAACGGGTAGAGTTGCTCCACACGCACGAGCGCCACATGCTCCACTTTCTTCTGCTCTCGCGCGGCGAGCAGTTCGTAATAAACCTTGCCCGAA
>DATMXS010000303.1:0-5964 GCA_035561355.1 Bryobacteraceae bacterium
GTTCGGAAGAGCGCAGCATGATTCTGCGCATGGTCCGCAACGCCGTGAAACGCGGCACCGACATCGTAGCCGGAGTTCGCCAGTACTTAGCGAGCGGCACGACCGGCTCTGACCTCGTTGACATGAACCAGGTACTGGAAGAGGCCGTGGAGTTGACGCGCCCGTTGTGGCAGGCTGCCCGCAACATCTCCATCGTGCGGCAGTTCCATCCCGTAAGCCGCGTTCAAGTCAGTACTAACGACCTGCGCCGTGCCTTCACAAACCTCATCATCAATGCCCTTGAGGCCATGCCCGGCGGAGGCACCCTGACCGTAGGTTGCGAGCAAAGGGATCATTCCGTCGTGGCTTTTGTCGCCGATACCGGCGAGGGCATTCCGCCCGAGCGGCAGAAGAAAATTTTCCTGCCGTACTACACGACAAAACAGAGCGGAACTGGGCTGGGACTCTCAACCGCGCAGCGCACAATGGCCGCACAGCGTGGACGAGTTAGCTTCGAAAGCAAGGTAGGCAAGGGAACAAAGTTCGTCGTAGAACTCCCGGTCCAGGAAGAACCTTTGGAAAAGGCAGCGTAGTTCTGGACCAAAAACTCTAGCCGATATCACAAGCCTTAATCGGGCTCGCCCACATCAGTCTTGCGTCGGAGACGCACAGCGCCAGTCTTATCGGCGTGCTCTGAAAATTTTGTAAATAAAGGCTTGGTGCCGGGAGGGGGAATCGAACCCCCAAGGGCCGAAGCCCGGCGGATTTTGAGTCCGCTGCGTCTGCCAGTTCCGCCATCCCGGCTTAGGGTGGGCAGAGTCAGTATCGCACATGAGAATTTGCTTCGCCAACTCTCGAACGGATGTGAGTGGAGAAAGCTGACGACCTTGGAAGCGCTTCGCGCCACTTCATTCACACCCACGTATGTTCGCCAACCCAGGCGAACATACATGGGGCACCCGGCTGCACCGCAAACTTCCCTTGGCCGTTGCGTCATGCTGGCCTAAGATTCAGCACAGAATGAAGATTCCAGTTCCAGTCATCGCGGCAGTCGCCGAGGTGCTTGCGCAGCGTTGTTCGCCCGCGCGCCTCAATTACCTGTTCATGGAACAGGTGGGTATCAATGGCGATGCTCCGCAAGGCAACAAGGTCGAGAAGATTCGCGCTTGGCTACATCGAGCTAACGCGGATTCGGAGCAGAATCCTCTCGAAGTACTTGGAAAGGTGCTGGAAGAATTGATGGAAGTGGACACAGGATGGTATGGCACATCGACAGACCTCTCGATTAGCCGAGCGGATATAGAGGTAAAGCTGTATGACTATGGACTCGATTACGTCAAAGGCGGTCACATCCTTCAGGCCAGTGTTGGAGCAGTCAGTCGCCCACTGGAAAGCATCATTCGCAATCGCGACCTCGCCGGGTTACAGGCTGAGTTTGAGCGCATCTTTGCAAACGTCGAAACCGACCCACCTGCCGCTGTGACCGCATCCTGCGCGTTGCTGGAATCGCTCTTCAAAATCTACATCGCAGATGAACAGCTTGAGTTGCCATCAGACGAGAGCATCAAGCCGCTGTGGAACACGGTACGCAGGCACCTGAAATTCGACCCTGCGTCCATGCAGGATGAAGATATCAAGAAGACGCTGAGTGGGCTAGGCTCCATTGTTGACGGTATCGGTGGGCTACGGACGCATAAGAGTTCTGCCCACGGTCACGGCCACAAGGTGTACAGGCTCAGGCCAAGACACGCACGACTAGCTGCTCATTCTGCTTTCACGCTGGCGACATTCATCCTGGAAACATGGGCGGAGCGTTCGACACTAGGCACACCAGTGCAGACCATTGCTAATAATTGACTACGACAGCACAACTGCACAGTGTGCAACATGCACTGGACTGCACTGCCATACAACATCTGTGGCGGAAGGTGTGCGATGGTAGATACTTCGTTCTTCATCTTCATCTTGGTCTTACTCTGTATCTAGGTACAGGTGCTGAGCAGGTGCTAATGCATATTCGACGTTTTGTCATCGTTGCAGTTGTTGCGTTCTCGCTTGGTTCACTGGCGCAGAGTACTGACTCGAAACCCCAGGACCCCGGCGAAGCCTTGGCTGATAGCCTTGTCCAATGGAAGACGGACTGCTCCCCCAAAGGCTGCCTGATGCAGACGGATGTGCTGCGCGGTCATTCTGACGACCCGCCCAACGCGGGCGATTTCCGAGAATACGTCAGCATTGATGTGGGCATTAGCAGAAAGACACAGAAGCCGATGTACTTCGCCTTTTTCGTTGACCCAGGGGCAGCACAGGACAATGGCATCTTCATTACCTTTTCCAAGACCACACGGGAGCACGATTCGTGGAAATTGAACCTCGACCCCGAAGGGCCGAGCAGGCTTATGTTCGAGAAGTGCAACGAGAACAACTGTCTGGTTCGTGTTCAGGGTGGCTTGGTGCAAGAAGGGAAAGAACGCCACGAGATGAACCTGCTGGATAAGTTCTTAACGTCTGACCACCTGCTGATTCTGTACATGAAGGACGGGAAAGCGTACCGGACGATGGTGATTCTGTCTTCGTTCAAGAAGGCATATCAGCGTGTCATGACAGACGAACTCTCGTCCAAGCCGAGTGCTCAGTAACCTGTTGACAGCTTTCACTTCGACAAAAAACGTCCGCGACACCTATGCCATGTGAGCGAATCAGTTTGCGACCTACCATGACCCTATTCTGGTGTCAGTTCTGGTGCTAGTTGAGATTTGTCACGGGGGCAGAATGGTGCAGGCCAGTGCGCGGTGTACTCGCTGAAACCCGCTTAAACACTGGCCTGTTTCTACTTGGTGCAGCACCGTGCCAAAAGGTGCGCTACCTCGTTATTCATTTTGAGTCCGCTGCGTCTGCTAGTTCCGCCATCCCGGCTTTGTTGTAACTCGCTGAATTTAGGCAGGTATTCAGCGTCTTGCTGCTTCCAGGCTATCGTTCAGAACTGGCGTTCGTGACCGATTGTGCCCAAACTGTGCCCGACGACGATTTCCGTCGAACGATATTCATTATGTCACACGAGCGACTGCTCCTGAAAGTCTGAGTCATTGCGACCGACTCAATTCTGCGGGAGCCTGTTCTTCTTCTGCTCCAGCATCTTCAGGACGGCTGAGTCCACAAGAAAACCAACTTTGGTTTCGCAAAACGGACACTCAGCTTCCCGCAACTCGCTTCCGACTGAGGTGTCGTCTATTGGGAACGAACGTAGGCACTCTGGGCATGTCGCGACGACGTAATCAGCGTTACGTCGCGGAATCCACAGCGGAGCCTTGTCGGACTTCGCAAGGTGAGGTCGAATCGGTGAGTCTGCGACGAGTCGTCGTATGGTGTCGAAAAGCTGCTGCGGTGTATAACCGCCTTTTTGAAGAAAGGTGTCCGTCAGCAACCCAACCGGCATCCCTGCTGTGACGTACTCCCCACTGATAGCTATGATTGGAATGTGCGGGAACCTTCTCCGAACCACCGAAAGGAATTCGAAGCCGGACATGTTGGGCATCCGCAGGTCTGAGATGATGATGTCAGGCGGTGTTTGCCGGAGCGTGACGAGTGCGGCGAAACCATCCTCGGCGGTACGCACGGCGAAGCCCTCACCTTTAAGGATGGCGGACATCGTTTCAAGAATGATGGGCTCATCGTCCACCACGAGAACTCGCGTCTGGAAGTCACGACCGCTCATCCCGCCCCCTCAAAATGGCGAAATTACGATATCAGAAAGTTTATCGCATTGACGCAGTAATGCCACAAGCTACATCAGTTTCGAATCACTGCCCTTCTCGCTTTAATGAGGTCAATAGCGTCTTCCATATCCGACTCGGCAATGATGGCGTAGCGCAGCAATCGCAGTGTCGTTCAACACAGTTCAGCGCAACCATAGCCCCCAGATCGTATCCACAGTCGTGTGCGTGATCGCCGACGCCGCAATTCGTTGCCGCTGTCTCCATGCCCTTCCGTAGAAGATCCCCGCCAGCGCCGCCATCAGCACATAGCGCCAGTTGAAGAATATGGTCCGCTTATTGAAATGCGAGAGGCCGAAGATGACCGACGTGACGAGCAACGCGGGCGTGCGTCCCAGGCGGCGCTCGAACAGGTTCTGCATCCAACCGCTTCTTCCGGCACCGCTACGAAGAAGAACGTGACCACCCACGCGAAGACCGCCATACCAGGTTTCTGCCAGTGGAGCTTCAACTTCAGAAAGCCCAGCGCCAGCCCGAGCGGAATCGCGATCAACGCATAGAGAGCCAGTTCACGCAGGCCCGTCCGAAGATCCGTTGTCCGCACGCGCAAGTCATAACCGATGCCGCTCAACCCGCGTATCACCTGGAACCCATAAAGCCCCGCATCCAGCAGCACAGCCTTATTGATCGCGCTCAGGTGCCTCGGCCAGGTACCCGCAAACCAGCGCAGGTCCACGATCAGCGCCAGTCCAAACACGACCAGGTAATCAAGCGCGGTGCCAACTTCCCTGGCATCGCGCACACGAGCCACATGCAGCAGACCTGCCACCACGACCGGCAGCAGCGCATAAACCGCGAACCACTCCCAGCGAAAGCTTCGCGCCGAGACCGTAACGATTACGTAAGGGATGCACAACACCGCAGGAAGTGCAATGCGCCACGCCGTGGGCCAGCGCTCAATTCGTCTGCTGACCCACTCTCCGGCGAAGCCGAACAGCAGCATCGGAAGCAGTGCGAGCGCCATCGCGGCAATCGGAATTGTGGTCCAGCCTTCCATGGCACACTACGCCGCTATACAGGCTGCTGAAAACTCCTTTGCCCCACGCAAGCCAACAGAAGGCTTGCATGGGCCACTCGCCGTATGGACGAGTTTATCTCCAAGCATTTTCTGTGACGTGCTCTAGCACGCCGTGGTGAAACTCAGGACGGCCTCTACTCTTTGCTGCGATAGGCCTCAATGACCATGAATTCGCTCCAGGCCTTCCCGTCGTCAGACTTCTCGCCTCGCCATGTGAAGTGCGTCTTGGAGATGTTCGTGTAAGTGGCGCGCGTATAGGTGTGGGCGGCCATCGGCTCTTTGAACGCGTAGATGATTGATTGGCCATCGAAGCTGACTCCACCGAGCTCCTCCGGCCCGAGGTCCAACCACGTTCCAGCGAGCGCGTTTAGCCATTTGATGTTCCAAATCTGCTTGGTAGCGTCATACGTGCGGAAATTCATGCCGAGCACGATCAGCTCTCCGGAGGAGCCTGTCATCCTGTATTCGTCTGCGATTGCATAGCCGTCGAGGATGAAGCGACCGAGCCATGTTGCTTGGAAGGTCTGCCATTCTCCATTGGCCGACCTCACTTTTGCTTCGCACCGCCATTCGCCAATGAGAAAGGCAAATCGAGAGAGCGCTGCCGGTGCATTGGGGTTGAGCTTACCAAATTCCCGATCGACCTGGTTCATGGGATCGTCCTACGAAGCGGCCGCTGCTGGTCGCGTTGGTCCGATCAGCGGTGATGGTGCTGTGAGCAGCACGCCGATCATTTGATTGGTCCGTATCATCACACAGTCTCGCTCGATGTAGACGTGAAATGGTGCCCGAATAGTGCAACGTTAGCTGGATTATTGCGCCAACCCATCAGCGCAGAAAGATGGTAGTTCGCAGGCACCTAGTTTCCTGATTTGATCTTCCAGGCGATCTGTCGCAGCATTCCCATCCAGAGCTCTGCGTCGTGCGATTGTAGGTTGAGGCGGCGCACCAGGCGGCGCACCTTGTCCTCGGTCGCAGCCGCGGCGAGGGGGTTCACGTAGCCGCTGACGCGCAGCGCATCGAGCAGCACCTCGGTAATGCGCTCGATCTCGCCCGCACTTGCGGGCTCCACTTCGACTGGTTGCAGCGGAATCGTGGCGTCGCGGACCAGTTCGTAGAGGCAGACCGCAACGGCCTGTCCCAGGTTCATTGAGATCTGCGCTTCGCGTGTGGGAATGCGCATCAGCCAATGAC
>DATMXS010000304.1:0-18779 GCA_035561355.1 Bryobacteraceae bacterium
CATCCGGCCAGCAGGAAATGAGCGCGCCGCAGCAGGCCGCAGCTCCGGTGCAACCGGCTGTCGATCCGGCGGCGCTCGCGGAAGTGCGCGACCGGTTGCGGCTGTTGTCGGCGCGATCAAACGCGGCCAGCCGCACCCTGAAAACGCTGGAAGCGTCGCAGCGTCAATCCGGCCTCGGGCTGCGGGGCGACATCTCCGCCGCGTGGGACCGCACCAACGACGCGCTGGATGAAGCGAAAGCCGCTGTTCAGGGCAGCGACGTTGCGGGCGCGAAGCGTGCGCTCGACAATGCCGAACGCGACCTCGACCGTCTCGATAAGTTCCTGGGTCGCTAACATCGCCGTAAGGTGGACGCCCTCGTCCCTGAACCGGTTCCCCGCGCCCGGTTCAGCCGACCGGGGAGTCCGGCTCTTAGAATATGTCAATGTCTGGCGTGAACGACGTTTCATCGCGCTAGAATACGGACGATGCCTTCTGGGAATTCCTTCAACTCCAAGTCCGTGCTCAAGGTCAGCGGTCGTGAGCTGGACTACTTCTCGCTCCCGGCGCTCGAAAAGACCGGCGCGGGCAGCATCGCCCGCCTGCCCTATTCCATTCGCGTCCTGCTGGAGAACCTGCTGCGTCACGAAGACGGCCGCACCGTCCGTGCCGAAGATATCGAGTTCATGGCAAAGTGGCAAGGCGGCACGCGCGAGATCAGCTTCATGCCGAGCCGGGTGCTGCTGCAGGATTTCACCGGCGTTCCTTGCGTTGTGGATCTGGCGGCAATGCGCGACGCCTTGCAGAAGACCGGCGGTGATCCCCGGCTCGCCAATCCGCTGATCCCCTGCGACCTGGTCATCGACCATTCGTTCCAGGTGGACTACTTCGGAACGAAAGAAGCCTTCGGGTTAAACGCGGCGCTCGAGTTCCAGCGCAACGGTGAGCGGTATGCGTTCCTGCGCTGGGGGCAGCAGGCGTTCCGTAACCTTCGAGTCGTGCCTCCCGATACGGGCATCGTTCACCAGGTCAACCTGGAGTACCTCGCCTCAGTAGCCGTAACGAAGGAGGAACGCGGGCGGACCTCCGTCTACCCGGATTCGCTCGTCGGCACGGACTCGCACACCACCATGATCAACGGCTTGGGCGTGCTCGGCTGGGGCGTGGGCGGCATCGAGGCCGAGGCGTGCATGCTGGGGCAGCCCGTTTCGATGTTGTTGCCCGAGGTCCTCGGGTTCCGCCTGCGTGGCAGCCTGCGCGAAGGCACCACAGCGACGGACCTTGTATTGACTGTGACGGAAATCCTGCGGAAGAAGAAGGTGGTCGGCAAATTCGTAGAGTATTTCGGGCCGGGCGTTAGTGCGCTCTCGGTGGCGGATCGCGCAACGCTCGCGAACATGTCGCCGGAGTATGGCGCGACCATGGGCTTCTTCCCCGTTGACGCTGAGACCATCCGTTACCTCAGGATGACCCACCGGCCGGCGGAACTCGTCGCGTTGGTGGAGGCCTACACGAAGGAGCAGGGGCTTTTCCGCACGGACAGCGCACCGGAGCCTGTGTTCACTGAAGTTGTTGATCTCGACCTCGCGACCGTCGTTCCGTCCATGGCCGGGCCGCGCCGCCCGCAGGACCGCATCAACTTGCCGGACGTCAAGGCGAACTTCGCGAACTACCTGGGTGGGGACGGTAAGAAAGGGTCCGTTAAGATCGACGGCTTCAAGGGCGAACTGCGCGACGGCGCCGTTGTCATCGCATCCATTACGAGTTGTACGAATACCTCAAATCCGTCCGTGATGATCGGCGCGGGACTGCTCGCAAAGAAGGCGGCGGAGCGCGGGCTCAGGCCGAAGCCGTGGGTCAAGACGAGCCTCGCGCCGGGGTCGAAGGTAGTCACGGAGTATCTGAACGCATCGGGCCTGCTGCCCTATCTGGAAGCACTCGGATTCCATGTGGTCGGGTACGGCTGCGCGACTTGCATCGGGAACAGCGGGCCGCTGCCGGAGCCCGTCGCCGCTGCGATCCAGAAGGAAAAGCTCGTTACAGCCGCTGTCCTCAGCGGGAACCGCAACTTCGAAGGCCGCATCAACGCGCTGGTGCGCGCCAATTACCTGGCCTCGCCGCCGCTGGTGGTGGCCTACGCGCTCGCGGGATCAATGAGCGTGGATCTGCAAAACGAACCCATCAGCGAGGATCCGAACGGCGTGCCTGTTTACCTGCGGGAGATCTGGCCCACGCAGCAGGAAGTGAATGACGCGGTTGCGAGCTTCGTTCGCTCGGAGATGTTCCAGCGGGAATACAGCGAGGTGTTCAAGGGCGACGCAAACTGGAATTCGCTCGACGTGGCCACGGGCGACCTGTTCCAGTGGCAGGACGATTCCACGTACATCAAGCGGCCGCCGTATTTCGACGCGCCGGTAGATCCCGGGACATTTGTCGCGGACTTCAAGGACATGCGCGTCCTGGCGCTGCTCGGCGATTCGATTACGACGGACCACATCTCGCCGGCAGGCTCGATCCCGGTGGATAGCCCCGCTGGCCAATACCTGATCTCGCTCGGCGTGCATCCCAAGGATTTCAACTCGTACGGCTCGCGGCGCGGCAACCATGAAGTGATGGTGCGCGGCACGCTGGCGAATATCCGGTTGCGTAACCGGCTCGCTCCTGGGACGGAGGGCGGTTTCACGACTCATTTTCCGGACCGAGAGATGGTGTGGATCTACGATGCCGCGATGCGATACCAGCAGGAGGGCGTGCCGCTGCTGATCATAGCCGGCAAGGAATACGGGAGCGGCTCATCCCGCGACTGGGCGGCAAAGGGTGTGAACCTGCTCGGGGTTCGCGTGGTGATCGCCGAGAGCTACGAGCGGATCCACCGGTCGAACCTCGTCGGGATGGGCGTGCTGCCGCTGGAGTTTCTGGCGGGAGAGGGTCCGGACGGACTCGGGTTGACGGGCAAGGAAGTGTTTCATATTGAGGGCGTACGCGAAGCGATGGCCGGCAGCAAGCGCGTGCGCGTTCGAGCCGTCCCGGCGTCGGCTCCGGAAATCGTGTTTGAAGCGGTGGTGCGCGTGGACACCCCTCAGGAAGCGGAGTATTACCGGAGCGGCGGCATTCTGCCGTATGTTCTCCGTCAGATCGCGAAGCAGTCGGCCGCCGTGTAGGCGTCGCGTTGCTGGTATCATGGAAAACGGCCCAGTCGAAGTGTGGCCGTATCCCCAGCCGTTAGGAGGTGAAGCGATTGGCTGAAGTTACCGTACAAGACGGTGAAACCGTAGAATCTGCTCTTCGGAGATTCAAGCGCAAGGTGCAGCAGGAAGACATCATCAAGGAGATCAAGCGTCACTCCTATTACCTGAAGCCCGGCGAGAAGAAGCGCGTCAAACAGGCGCTCGCTCGCAAGCGGAATCGCAAGAAGATGGCCAAGTCGCTCGAGTAGTTTCCCTGACGGCGCGGCGGGTTCTTTCATGAGGCCCGCCCGCGCGATTCCTTCCCGGCTACCGCCTCCCGGCGGACAACTCCTATAAACCAGAACAACGCATCGCCGCAGGTGCGCTCGCTCGGTTAGACTTATCCTGTGCCGGATTGTGAGAAGTGTGCAGGATCGGGTTGGATCATTGTGGAGCGCGAGGGCATCTCGGGCGCCGTGCCGTGCAACTGCGAAGTGGTCGATGTCGCGGTTGACCTGGAGGCGGGTGCGAACATCCCGCCGCATTACCGCGGCTCGTCGTTCGACAACTTCAAAGCGTTGAATGACGACTACAGCTTCATCATGGTCAAGCTGTCTGCGTACATCCGCGATTTTCCTGCCGGCCTGAAGAAGCCGGGTCTCCTGCTCATCGGCGGTACCGGGACCGGGAAGACGCATCTTGCGGTGGGCGTGCTCCGCAAGCTGATGGCGAAGGGTTATCAGGGAGTCTTCTTCGACTACATGAACCTGTTGGCGCGCATTCGCGCCGGGTGGAATGAGGCCGCGAATGCGGCGGATCGCGAAGCATACCAGTCCTGCCTGGATGCCGATGTGCTCCTGATGGACGACCTCGGCTCACACCGCGTGAGCGAATGGGTGGAGGACACCATCAACGGCATCGTGACGTACCGCTGCAACCACGACAAGCCGCTCATCGTGACGACGAACATTGCTGATCCGGACGCGGGCTTCAACCTGTTGCAACGCTCCGCCTCGGGCAAGACCGAGTATCAGACCTCCCTTTCCGACCGCATCGGGCCGCGTGCGCGGTCGCGGCTGTTCGAGATGTGCGAGGTCATTAAGATGCCCGAAACGGGCGATTACCGTCTGAGGAAATCCCGGTGAACCTGGCCTGCCTCTGTCTGCTGATCCCGGCGCTCGCGTGCGCCGCCGATCCGCTGGAGATAAGGGTACTGTTTGACAACAATGCGGCTTCGCCCGCGTTTGAAAAGGGTTGGGGCTTCGCCGCGGCGCTCCAAATGGGCGGCCGGGGCCTGCTGTTCGACGCCGGAGCGGCGCAGGAGATCTTCGTACGCAACTTCGATGCGATGAAACTGGACGCATCGTCGTTCGATCGCATCATGATTTCTCACCGCCATGGTGATCACACCGGCGGCCTGCGCGCCCTCGAGGTGCGGAATCCGAAGCTTCGAATCCTGTGGCCGGATCCAGCGGAGCCCTACGAAGTGATGCCGCATTTTCACTCCACCGGCGCGCTCAACGGGCCGCCTCCGGAGCAGGCGCTCGTTGTGGAAACGCCGAATGGCCTCGTGATCATGACCGGATGCAGCCATCCGGGCATCGTCAAGCTCGTAGAAGCCGCGTTGAAACAGCGGGCGGGGAAACCCGTGCGGTACCTGATCGGCGGGTTCCATATGCTCTTGCACACGCCGTCTCAGGTTTCCGAGACGATCGCGGCGCTCAAGAAGCTGAACGTGGAGAGGGTCGCGCCAACGCACTGCACCGGAGAAAAGGCGATCGCGATGTTCCGCGACGCCTGGGGCCCTGACTTCGAGACAGTTGGCGCGGGCCGCGTGATCGTCCTCGATTAGCAGCCGCTCAGGCTCCTGCGCTCTGGAACGGTTCGTCCAGGCTGCCGCCGTAGATCGAAGGCACCTTCAGCCCCATCATGCGGAGATACAGGGCCAGTTGCGCCCGGTGGTGAACCGAGTGCACGGTCAGGAGCGGCAGGTACAAAACAGCGGGCTTCGGAGGCATTCCGAAGAAATCGACCGGGCGGGCAAGCTCTTCAGGCTTCATCTCGCGCACTTGGCGGACCAGCGCGGGGGCGTTCCGGTCATAGTAATCCAGGATGTCGTGGATACTCTTGACCTGGGCCGGCATGCGCGGCTCCTCGGGACTAAACTGACCCGCGAGGATACCCTCGAGGAACCAGATTTCGCTTGACACGAGATGCCACGCCATCTCGAAGGCACTGCGGACGCGCCTCTCGGGCCGGAAGTCGCACTTATCTTCCGGAATGGCTTCAATCACGCGCCGGGCGGTCCTCATCTCTTCATCGAACCCGGCCGTCAGAAGATCCAGGGCGAACTTCGCCTGCTCATTGATCATGGAGTAGCCCCGCAGCCACCATCGTAGACGGAGTGCCCGCCCGTGTGGGAATTGAAATCGGGAACGGCACGGTGAGTTGCCGGATGGGGGACATGCTTTGCGTGTCCCCATCCGGCCGCGGACCGTCGGTTAGCGCAACAGTGCGTTGAACAACAGTTTGAACGTGCCGTGAGTTTGGGCGCGGTGTTGCGGGCGGATGCCGTACAGGATTACCCGGCCTTCGCCGTACCGGGCCGTCACGACCGCCGCCTTATTCGCCAGCGTCTGCTCGCCGATGAGCCAGCCGCTCTCCAGCAGTTCGCTCGGGGCGTAGCGGACTACGGTGGCATAGCTCTGGTTATGTTGGCCGGGCACGATCTCGAACGCCGGGTTGCCGCCGAGGTAAAGTGCGAGCCCCTCGGCGGGCATGCCGAACGCAAGTGGATTCGCGGTGTCATAGCTGACGTGCAGCGTCGAGCCTGGGCACCAGAACTCCTTCGACTTCTGATCCTCCGTGACGTTGCGGACCGCGAGATCGAGCTTGTCGATCGCGAAAGTTGCGGCGCGGCCGAGCGTGATCAGTGTGCCTCCTTTTTTCACAAACGCCTTCAGCGCCTCAATGCCCTCTTTGCCGATGCCGCTGCGGTACTCGGGCGGAAATTCCTCTTCGATCCAGCGGTTACTGCGGCCACGGGCTGTCTCGCCACGCGAGGCGGGAGGCTCACCGGTGATCATCGCGGTGGAATCGTCAGGCAGGATGATGATGTCGTACTTCTCGTCCAGCGCGCCCTTCTTGATCTCGGCGTCGCGCAGCGAGCCGTACGGGAATCCGAACTGCTCCAGGAGGAAGCGCGTCCAGCCCTCGTCAATGTTGCCGCCGAGGTAGCGCTGGTACATCGCGATTCGTTTGCGCTTCAGCGGGTCCCCCTGCGCGACGGACCCCGAGAGAGGAGTGAAATCGACGCCGGTCTGTTTTGCAATAGCAGCCATCAGATCGCCGGAAGCGCCGGAGACCAGGAAATCTCCCGCCCGCAAGCCGCCGCCAGCTTTGGCGACGGAACGCACGGAGACGCCTTTTGCGAGCAGAAGGTTGACGGCATGGAAGCTGTCGTTCAAACGGCCGTCCAGTGAATGCGCCGGTGCTGCGGCCGTCGTGCCCGCGGCCTGAACCGGGCCGGTGAGAGTCCGCAACCCGCTGCTTACTGGATATTCGAGAGCATCCACGCGCACGCCCATGAACTCGAACATGGTGTCCGTAGCCATGTCGTAGGGCCGGATCGGCTCGCCGTCACGGGACCGGGTCCACTCATTGTCGGGGTAGCGTGTCTTGCCCAGCAGGTAGCGGATCAAGCCCATCTTGGGCTGCGCGAGCGAGACGGTCCACGAGCCGGCCGGATAAGTAACTCCGCCTGCCGTGGTGAAGCCCTCGGGCGCTTCCTGAATCTCGATGCCCTGAATCAGCAGCTTGTTCACGAGTTTGATAGCCGTTAGGGGATCATGCTGGGCGCGGGGAATGACGTAGGCTGCGGGCTTGCCGGCTGCGCCGCGCTCTGTCTGCCGTTTCGCCTTGAGGTACGCGTTCCAGAGCACGGTTTCGCGATTTCGGGCCGCCAGGTCAAGCAGAGCCCACGCGGACACTTTCTGCCGGTCCACGATGTCGCGCAGTTTCCACCAGCCGCCTGGCCAGGGATTGGGAAACGTCGTCTGGGATTCATACGAAGGCATGCCCTGCCCGCCGCCCCGGAGTTGATCGGGATGAACGTAGAGCGGCGTTGCGAGCTTCGCGTTGGCCGATTCGGTGAGCATTCCGGCGATGTTGTGGAACGGCGTGATCCAGTGGAACCCGAAGTGCCCCCAGCCGGAGAATACCGCGTTATTAAGCACGCCGGAGAGACCCTGCTCCTCTTCCTTGTAGGCCATATGGCCGCCGTACCAGCTCATTTCGCGCCACACGAGCGGGTCGGCATGAGGACGTATCGGTTCGGCATAGGGAGGTATGTAGATTCGCGCGCCGTAGCTGCCCATATGGTGGTGATCGACGTAGGCCTGCGGCATCCAGTCGCGGAACATGATCTTGGCCATGTACTGCGACTCAACCATGTTGGTCTGGAACGCGTCCCGGTTGTTATCGTGGCCAGTGTACTTCTGGTAAAGCCAGGGCAGGCTGCCGCCCTCCCAGTCGGTCCCGAGCATCTTCTTGTAGTAGTCCGCGACCATGATGGCGCCGTCCGGATTGAAGGACGGCACCAATAGAAAGACAACATTGTCGAGGATGCGGGTAGTCTCCTCGTCGCGGCGGGTGACCAGATCGAAGGCGAGTTCAGGGGCCATCTGAGTGCCGCCAATTTCGCTCGCGTGCAGGCTCATGGACTGGCAGACGACTGCCCTTCCTTTGGCCACCAGCTTGCGAACCTCCTCCTCGGCGAGCCCGCGGGGATCGCTGATGCGCGCGTTCGTATGGCGGAGTTGTTCCAGGTTGGCGAGGTTCGCCGGCGAGGAGATGATCACCAGCAGGAACGGGTTGCCTTCGGTGGAGGGACCCATGTCCACCACCTTGAGCTTGCCGCCGGATTCCTTCTCGATCAAACGGTAATACTCAACGATGCGGTCCCAGCGGGCTATGTTGCGATCGCTCCCGAGCTGGAACCCGAAGAACTTTTCTGGCCGCGTCACCTTGGTCTGGCCGCTCAGTGCTAAAGCGGCCGCCGCCGCCAGCACGAGAGAGCGCGCGCGGATGCTTTTCATTCCTCACCTCCTGTCGAGTCCTGCAAGCGGTGAGGGTACTGCGTGCGGCAGCCTGGGCGCAAGCGGAATCGACGGGAGGCAGCCTGCCGGGGCCCCGGGCTGCCTCCTGGCGCTGAAGTGCTTACCTGCTGCTGCCGCCGTGGCGGGCCTTCTCTTTGGACTTGGGAGCGGCTTCTCCGCGCTCCGCGGCTGTTTCACGGCTCACAAGCTTATTGAAGTTGCTCTGCTTACCGTCGGCCGTCTTCTCCTGGTAAAGCAGGGCCAAGCCGCGCTCATCGAATTTCTCAAACCAGTCGTCCCAGGAAATCTCCTCGAGCGAGTCCTCGCCCGAGTAACCGGGGAAGTTCAGGCGGAGCATACCGATATCGCCCTTTGCGCCGGTGCCCCGAACGCAGGACGGCTTGCCCTTGCGCTCCTCGGCCCATTTGCGGATCGCCTCATGGTCGGTGGTGACCTTGGCTGATGGCATGTTCATTTCTCCTTCGGGTTAGAGGGCCGCCGCGATGGCGGCCCCTGACGTACTCAGAGTTCTTCGCTCATCCGGCGGCCGGCTGCGCGAACGGCGTCTACGTTCACGACGCGCTCGGCGAGCGACGTGAGCTTCTTGTCGGTTTCCTTCTCCTCGTTCAACGTCTGGCGGAGCAGGGTGACGCAGTCGTTCAGCCCAAGCAGTTCCGCATAGGAGCAGAGGGTGCCGTAGCTGGCGATCTCGTAATGCTCCACCTTCTGAGCCGATGCAATGATCCCGGCGTCGATCGCAGCGGGATCGCCGCCCTTCTTCATGAGCTTGTTACCTTCGTCAATAATCCCCTCCATGCCGTCGCAGTGCTCGGCTTTAGCTTTCATGTTCAGGATCTGAAAGCACTGTTCGACGCGGCGTACCTGCTCTCGCGTCTGCTGCTCGTGCATGCGAAGTGCGCCCTGCAACTCGGAATTTGAGGTGTGCTCCATGATTTTGGGCATCGCCTTGAGGATCTGGTTCTCGGCATCGTAGGTGTCCTGCAATTCCGAGATGAACAACTCACGTAAGGACTCTAGCTTCATAGCATCTCCTTCTGGCGCGCAGCGGCGCGGTGAAAAATCTACCCTCGGTGGCCCTGATTTTCCGCCGGCGCCGGGCGTAACTGTCCCGTTTGCGTGCGCCGGTAGACAGGTTGCAATCAGCGGGCCAGCAGCGGGAACCGCGACGCGCAATTCAGAGGCAAGTACCGCGCGCAAGGGGCGTCCGAGTGTGGCGGCGGGAGCCGAGACACTGCTCATCGTACAAACCCGTCCGAAAAACTGGAATGGGTACAAAGATGATGAAAGTACGTTAGGTTGACGAATGTGTCTGGATGGTGTTAAAAAATAAGTGGATAGTGTTTGATTAAGACAATGTAATTCTTCTGGGAAACGGATTCGGCTGTCCCTTTCCATAGCCGAAGCCGAGCAGTTCCGCTGGGGCGTTTCCGGGGTTGAGCGCTCCGGCAATGTACGCGGAACTGACGCAGGGGCGCCAGACTTGATACAACTTCGCGCAAGGCTGAACGCGCACTCCAGACCGCGTGCGGGCGGCAGGATCACCGGACCGCATTCATCACCCCCCGCTCTTGTTCCTGGCCCGAATCCCTCATCCGGCCAGAATCCTCGGCAATCGTTGGTTTCTACGGGAGATGACA
This sequence comes from Bryobacteraceae bacterium, assembly GCA_035561355.1. Lineage (GTDB taxonomy): Bacteria > Acidobacteriota > Terriglobia > Bryobacterales > Bryobacteraceae > DATMXS01. The sequence goes on from DATMXS010000304.1 coordinate 9,901, forward strand.
ATGTTGGGCAAGCACATTCTGATCACCGGTGGGGCAGGGTTTATCGGGTCGCATCTGGCCGATGAACTCCTGAGATGCGGTCACAGGGTACGCGTGCTCGATAACCTCTCGATGCAGGTCCACGGGCCCGACGCGAAGGCGCCGGAGTACCTGAGTCGAGAAGCTGAGCTGGTGATCGGGGATGTCAGGGATCCCGCGGCCACCCGCAAGAGCCTGAAGGGAATCGATGCGGTGTATCACTTTGCCGCGGCCGTCGGCGTCGGGCAGAGTATGTACGAGATCGCCAAGTACACCAGCACGAATGCGATGGGGACGGCGGTGCTTCTGGAGGCGCTGGCGGCCCGGCGCGTGGAGAAGCTCATCGTCGCTTCCAGCATGAGCATCTACGGTGAGGGTTTGTACAAGGATCTCACGGGCAAGCTGCACGATCGCGTCGAGCGCCCTGCCTCGCAGCTCCGGGCGGGCGAATGGGAAACGCGAAACGGCAGCGGCGACGCGCTTATCCCGGTGCCGACCCCGGAGACGAAATCGCCGAACCTGGCCTCCATCTATGCTCTTTCGAAGTACGACCAGGAACGAATGTGCCTCATGGTGGGCAACGCCTACCGGATACCCACGGTCGCCCTGCGGTTCTTCAACGTGTACGGGACCCGGCAGGCGCTTTCGAACCCGTACACTGGCGTACTCGCGATCTTTGCTTCGCGCTACCTGAACGGGAACCCGCCCGTGATATTCGAGGACGGGAACCAGAAACGGGACTTCGTGAGCGTTCTCGACGTGGCGCGCGCGTGCCGTCAGGCGCTCGAGAAGCCGGAGGCGGCTGGCTGTGCCGTGAACATTGGGAGCGGTAAGGCCTACACCGTCCGGGAAGTGGCCGAGGCAATGGCGCGGGTGCTCGGGAAGGCACACCTGGCGCCGGAATTAACCGGCAAGTACCGGGTGGGCGATATCCGGCACTGCTTCGCTGACATCTCTCTCGCCAAGAAGGTTCTGGGGTACAAGCCCCGCGTGACACTCGAAGAAGGGTTGGAGGAACTGGCCGGGTGGCTGGAAGGCCGCATCGCACACGACCGCGTTGCGGAGGCGAGCGCCGAACTCGCCAGCCGGGGGTTGACCGTATGAGTGGTCACGTTCTGATCACGGGCGGCGCCGGCTTCATCGGGACCAACCTCGCACACCGGCTGCTGAGCCAGGGCGAGACCGTCCTGATCTACGACAATCTTTCCCGCGCGGGCGTCGATCAGAACCTGGAGTGGCTCAGGGCCCTGCACGGGGCAAGGCTCCTGGTAGACGTGGCGGACATACGCGACCGCTACGCACTGGGAGCGGTGTTGAAGAACGCAAGGCAGGTGTACCACCTGGCCGCGCAGGTCGCGGTCACGAAGAGTATCGAGGATCCGGGAGCCGATTTCGAGATCAACGCGCGCGGCACGCTGAATCTGCTGGAAGCAATCCGCCAGATCCCTGACCCGCCCTCGGTGGTCTTCACGTCCACGAACAAGGTCTACGGCGAACTCGCCGACGTGGCTCTCCAGCGCACTGGCCGGCGTTACGAGCCTGCGAACAGAACGTTGCGCACCACTGGGATCGGCGAGGGCCGGACGCTGAGCTTCCACAGCCCGTACGGGTGCTCGAAGGGAACCGCCGACCAGTACGTCTTGGATTATGCCCGGGTTTACGGCATCCGGGCGGCGGTTTTCCGCATGAGCTGCATCTACGGGCCGCACCAGTTCGGCACCGAGGACCAGGGCTGGGTGGCGCACTTCATGCTCCGGGCTCTCGACCGTGAGACGTTGACCATCTATGGCGATGGCATGCAGGTGCGGGACATCCTGTTCGTCGAAGACCTCGTGGACGCCTTCCTGCTTGCGCAGAAGAACATGGACCGCATCTCGGGCAGGGCATTCAATGTCGGCGGCGGTCCGGCGAACACGGTTAGCCTGTTGGAACTGTTGGAGACCATCGGCGAGTTCAACGGGGCTCCCCCGCGCGTGCATTTCGAGCACTGGCGGACTGCCGATCAGAAATACTACGTAAGCGACACGCGGGCGTTCGGGGCAGCGACGGCCTGGCGACCCCGGACCGGCGTCCGCGAGGGAACTCGCAAATTGTGGGACTGGCTCATCGAGAGCCGCGGCATGTCCGTGACGCGGGCGCTGACGTCGAGACTCGCATCGTGAGGTACGTCTCGTGAAGTACGCGCTTGTCAATCCACGCTGGACCTTTGAAGGCAGCATTTACTTCGGTTGCCGCGAGCCGCATCTGCCCTTGGAGTACGGCTACGCAAAGGCGCTGCTCGAAGCGGCGGGGCATGAAGCCGCAATTTTCGACGGGCAGCTCGGGGGATTGTCCCGGGAGCAACTGAGAGCGCAGGTGGCGGCGTACCAGCCCGATTTCGCCGTGATCACGACCGCCCCGAGCTACCTGTTCTGGCGTTGCGCCCCTCCCGAGTTGCGCGTTCCGCGCGAGACTGTGAGGGACTTGGCCGACGCGGGAGGCAGGTTGATCGCGATCGGTCCACACGCCTCCACGACGCCGCGCGCCGCGATCCGGAAGCTGGCTGTGGACGGCGCTGTGCTGGGGGAGGCCGAGGAGGTCCTCCCGAAGCTGGCCGGCGATTGGGCGACCGTGGATTCCTTCGCCTGGCGAACGGAGAGCGGGGAAGTTCTGATCCAGGGCGGGCCGCACGTGACGGACATGGCTGCACTCCCGGCGCTGCGGTGGCCGGATGAGACGGTCGCGAGACACGCGCATCACCATCACCGCTTCGAAGCCGCGCCTGCGTGCCCGGGCGCAGAGGTGGAATTTTCCCGGGGCTGCCCGTACAAGTGCACTTTCTGCGCGAAGGAGAACTTCCGCACGAATTACCGGAAGCGCCCGCTGGCAGTTGTGCTCGAAGAGATCGATGGTCTGATCGGGCAGGGCATCGAGTACTTGTATTTCATCGACGAGATCTTCCTGCCCGATAAGGCCCTGCTCGAAGCACTGGTGGGCAGGTCCGTGAAGTTCGGTGTGCAGACGCGTATCGACCTGTGGAAGCCGGACATGCTGGAGTTGATGGGCCGTGCGGGTTGCGTGTCGATCGAAGCGGGAGTGGAGAGCATCTCTGAAGAGGGCCGTGCGCTGCTCGACAAACGCAGCAAGCTGACCACGGCGGAGTTCACTGAGAGGTTGATCGAGGCGAAGCGGCACGTCCCGTTCGTCCAGGCTAACCTGCTCGACGCGCAGGTGGATTCGCACGACGACATCGAGGAGTGGCGCGAGCACCTCCAAAAACACGGCGTCTGGGCTAACAAGCCGGTGCCCCTGTTCGCTTATCCGGGCTCCCCCGATTACCGCAAGCGCTGGGGCCTGCCCGACGATGACGCGTGGGAGCGCGCCCTCGACGATTACCTGAAAACCTACGCGGAGTTCAGCGACATTCAGGAATCGAATCCGCTGCCGCTGTCGCGGCTGGAGACGGAGTAGCGTGCGGCTGTTGATGACTGCCGACACGGTCGGCGGCGTTTGGACGTACGCCGTCGAACTGATTCGAGCGCTCGCCGGCCATGGCGTCGAAGCGATGCTGGCGACGATGGGCGCTCCGCTCTCGGCGGCGCAGCGGAGCGATATCCGCGTCCTCACGAACCTCGCCGGGGTGTTCGAGAGCAGCTATAAGCTCGAGTGGATGGAGGATCCCTGGGAGGACGTGCGCGCCGCCGGGCACTGGCTGCTGGGCATAGCGGAGAGGGTCCGGCCGGACCTGCTGCACCTGAACGGGTACGCGCACGGTGCGCTCGGGTGGCCCGCCCCAGTGGTGATGGTGGGGCATTCGTGCGTGCTCTCGTGGTGGGAAGCGGTACATGGCGTGCCGGCGCCGGAGCGCTGGCGCAGGTACCGGGAAGAGGTTGCGCGAGGGCTGACTGCCACATCGGTCGTAGCCGCACCAACTTGCGCGATGTTGGGAGCATTGCAGCGCCATTACGGGGTGCGCGGCGGGCGCGTCGTTCCGAACGCTCGCAGCCCTCGTATACCAAGCCGGGAAAAGCGTGACGTGGTCCTGTCAGCCGGCCGGCTCTGGGACGAAGCGAAGAACCTGCGCGCGATCGCCGCTGCGGCACCCCGCCTGCCCTGGCCGGTGTGCGTTGCGGGTGAGGCACAACATCCGGAGGGCGGCCGGAACGTCCTCGACGGTGTGCGTGCGCTGGGTCCGCTTTCGCCCGGGGATCTGGCCGAGTGGTACGCGGACGCAGCCATTTACGCCTTGCCGGCGAAGTATGAGCCCTTTGGGCTTTCGGTACTCGAAGCGGCGCAGGCCGGATGCGCGCTCGTCCTCGGGGACATCCCCAGCCTGCGTGAGAACTGGGACGGCGCGGCACTATTCGTGCATCCCAGCGATGAACAGGAGTTCGAAGGCGTGCTGCGCCGCGTCATCACCGACAGCTCTTTAAGGCTGGGTTTGCAGGAGCGGGCGCGGCAGCGGGCGAAAGCCTTCACGCCGGAGGCGATGGCGCGGGGGTACCTGGACGCTTACGCCGAGGCGACCGCGAAGGAGACTACGTGCGCGTCGTAATCTTCTGCCATTCCCTGAAATCGTGCTGGAACCACGGCAACGCCCACTTCTTGCGCGGCATCGCGAGTGAACTGGCTGCGCGCGGCCACGATGTCCGTATCTGGGAGCCCGCTGACGGCTGGAGTCGTGAAAACGTCGTGCGCGATCATGGCGCGGACGCGCTCGAACGCTACCGTGAGGCGTATCCGGCGCTCGAGAGCACGGAATATGACATCGGCAAGTTGAACCTGAACGCCGCCCTCGAGGATGCCGGCCTCGTGCTGGTCCATGAGTGGAACGAGCCGTCGCTGGTGGCCGCGATCGGCGAGCATCGGGCGAAGCAGAAGGCCGGCTACGTCCTGTTGTTTCACGATACGCATCACCGGTCCGCTTCCGATCCCGGCGCGTTGCGCCGCTATGACCTGCGCCACTACGACGGCGTGCTCGCCTTCGGCAGCGTGATCCGCGACATCTACTTGAAACACGGCTGGGCGCGTCGCGCATGGACTTGGCATGAGGCAGCCGATACGCGCGTGTTCTATCCCCGCCCCGCAGAGATCGAACCGGTGGGCGACCTTGTCTGGATCGGCAACTGGGGAGAAGGTGAGCGCACCGCCGAACTCGAAGAATTTCTGATCGGTCCCGTGCGGGACCTGCGGTTGCGCGCGCGCATCTACGGTGTGCGGTACCCCGAGCCGGCTCTCGAAGCTCTGCGGAGTGCGGGCATCGAGTACGCCGGCTGGCTTCCCAATCACCGCGCCCCAGAGGTGTTTGCCAGCCACCGCGTGACGGTCCACGTGCCGCGCCGGTTCTACTCGACGCTGCTGCCCGGCGTTCCGACCATCCGCGTCTTCGAAGCGCTTGCGTGCGGCATACCACTGGTCTCCGCGCCATGGGCCGACGCCGAAGGCCTCTTCACTCCCGGCGAAGACTTCCTGGTCGCTCGCGACGCGAACGAGATGCGGCGGCATCTGGCCACGTTGTTCGAGGACGCCACGCTGCGACGTGACATGGCAGAACGCGGATTCGCCACAATCCGCGCGCGCCACACGTGCGCGCACCGGGTGGATGAACTGATGCAGGTGTACGAGGAAATAACGGCTCCGGTACGCGAGGTGATTGCATGAACATTGCGTTTTTCGGTTCGAGCCTGGTGTCGGCCTACTGGAACGGCGCCGCCACTTACTACCGCGGCATCATACGTGCGCTGGCGGAGCGAGGCCACTCCGTGACTTTCTACGAGCCGGATGCTTACGAGCGCCAGGCGCATCGCGACATCCCCGATCCGGACTGGGCGCGCGTGGTCGTGTACCCGGCGACGCAAGAGGCGGTCGAGAGGCAGCTTGAAGCGGCTCGCGGTGCGGATCTGGTCGTGAAGGCGAGCGGGGTCGGTGTTTTTGATGAGTTCTTGGAACGTGCGGTCGCTGAATTGCGCGGGCCGGGGACACTCGCCGCTTTCTGGGACGTGGACGCTCCGGCCACGCTCGATCGTGTTCACGGCAACCCCGCGGATCCGTTCCTCAGTCTCATCCCGCGTTACGATCTCGTCCTGACTTACGGCGGCGGCCCGCCTGTGGTCGCGGCCTACCGGGCGCTGGGCGCGCGCCACTGCGTCCCCGTGTACAACGCACTCGATCCCGACACGCATCATCCCGTGCAGCCCGATCTCCGGTTCGCGGGCGACCTCGGCTTTCTTGGCAATCGTCTGCCGGACCGCGAAGCGCGAGTCGCGGAGTTCTTCCTCCGTGCTGCGGAGGCGCTGCCCAAACGCACGTTCCTGCTGGGCGGAAACGGCTGGCAGGATAGACCGATGCCTTCGAACGTGCGCGTCCTCGGGCACATGTACACCCGCGACCACAATGCGTTCAACTGCACCCCGCTCGCGGTGCTGAACATCAGCCGGGAAAGTATGGCGAGGTACGGCTATTCGCCCGCGACGCGTGTCTTCGAAGCTGCCGGCGCGGCGGCTTGCGTGATCACCGACGCATGGACCGGACTCGAACTCTTCCTCGAACCCGGCAGGGAAGCGCTGGTCGCGCGTGACGGCCAGGATGTGGCTTCCCTGGTGGCATCGCTGACGGCCGATCGCGCAAGGAGAATCGGTGAAGCCGCCTACCGCCGCGTCCTGGCCGAACATACGTATGCGCACCGGGCGCTGCAGTTCGAAAGGGTGCTCGGCGGCGGGATGGCCGCCATGGGGAGGACCGCATGAATCCGCGACGCTACCGCATCTCCATTCTCGGACTTTCCATCACTTCATCCTGGGGCAACGGTCATGCGACGACGTATCGCGGGCTGATGCGCGAGTTGACCGCTCGCGGCCACGACGTTCTGTTTCTCGAACGCGATGAACCATGGTACGCGGCCAATCGCGATATGCCGAATCCGCCCTGGGGTCGCACGCTGATGTACTCCTCGCTCGGGGAACTGCACGACCGGTTCGGGTATTTCGTGCGCGAGTCCGACGTGGTGATCGTAGGATCGTACGTGCCAGAGGGAGCCGCGGTCGGAGACTGGGTCCTGCGGACAGCGCGAGGCCTGAAGGCGTTTTACGATATCGATACGCCGGTAACGCTCGCGCGTCTGGAGCGCGGTGATAACCCGTACATCACGCCCGCACAGGTGGAGCAATACGATCTGTACTTATCATTCACCGGCGGGCCTATCCTGCAGCGGATCGAAGGCGAGTACGGATCACCGATGGCGCGCGTTCTGTACTGCTCGACGGATCCGAACCTCTATCACCCGGAGAAACGTGACCGCGAGTGGGAGATGGGCTATATCGGGACGTACAGCCCCGACCGCCAGCCGGCGCTTGATGCCCTGATGCTGGAGCCCGCTCGCCGTTGTGGGGACGGGCGATTCGTCGTCGCCGGGCCACTCTACCCGGACGGCGTGACGTGGCCTGCGAACGTAGAACGAGTGACGCACCTGCCCCCTCCGGAACACCGGCGCTTTTACAACTCGCAGCGGTTCACGCTGAACATCACGCGAGCCGATATGATCCGTGCCGGCCATTCGCCGAGCGTGCGGCTGTTTGAGGCGGCGGCGTGCGGGACGCCGATCATCAGCGATTGCTGGGAGGGCCTGGACAGCATTCTGAGAATCGGGAAAGAAGTGCTGGTGGCGCAGTCGGCGGAGGACACGCTAAGGTACCTGCGTGGGATGAGCGAAGAGGAGCGCATGGTGATCGGGGAGCGGGCGCGCCTGCGCGTAGTCTCCGCGCACACAGCGGCGCACAGGGCGGTAGAACTGGAAGGGCACATCGCGGAAGCGCTGAACAGTACGGCGAAGCGAACGGCGGCTTAGGCCGCTATAACATCGGGTCGAGCCTGGTCCCACGCTTGGGCGCCGGTTCATCAGCCGCAAACCGTGCGAACCAATCAGGGAAGCCGCGGCCCCGCCAAAAGGCGTCGAAGCTGCGTAGGCGTATGGACCGTGCGATTACCACAACGCCCATCCCCAGGTACAGGCAGGCAAATGCCAGGATGAGCCCGCCGTCGAACCAGCGGCTGTCGTATGCCCGGGCCGCGACCATATAGGCCAGGAAGGCCGCCCAGAAGACCAGCGCGCCGATCCACTTGGGTTTCATATGCTCCCGGCCGCTATTCTACCGCGCGCTGCGCCGGGCCCTGAGGCCGGCGGTGGCTTCGCGGTGGCACTTCAGGCAGAGCGTGCGAAGATTGCCAAGATCGCACTCACCGCCGCCCTCGACGACCGGCACGATGTGATCGGCGTCCCACAGGCTCTTGCGGTGGCTGGCCGGAACACCCCAATCGTGGAGCGCTTTCAGCTTAGTCGCGCCGCGCAGCCGCCGGATCCGCCGCCACTCGGCAACAGTGTCGATGCCGCATAGAGCGCACACGCCCTTGTCTCGCTCCCGCACGCACTCGCGGAGGTATCCGGGGTCGCTGCGCAGCCGCCACTCGTGGACGCACCAGTCGGAGCAGAACGTACGCCGGGTCGCCGGCACTTCCAGGCCGCACCAGCGGCACAGCGTGCGGCCGTTCACGCCGGTGGGCAGTTCCGCCCGGTCCGCGTAGCCGCCCGGCAAGGTACGGCGGGTGCTGGAATCGGGGATCAAGAGAAGATTCTACTTCAGCAACGCGTGAACGCGAGCTGGCTGGTTTTCAATCGACCTGCCTCGCGTCCCCGTGCTGTAAGTGAGATGCCTCGTATCCGGGCACGGGTCGCGGTAGGGATGCCTGACTACACCGACCACGTTGCCACGTAATCATGAATGCAGAAACTGCGGCGGCCCAGCCGGCTGACGCTCGAGGGACTACGATACAGAAAGTATGCTCCTGCTCGATGGCGGCCGGCTTACGGTGGAAGACGTTGTGGCAGT
>DATMXS010000305.1:0-21115 GCA_035561355.1 Bryobacteraceae bacterium
CTTCCCGAGAAGTCGCGCTAACGCGCCGGGGCGGAATTGCGGCGGGCCTGGTACTCGCGGAGGGCGGCGGCGGCTTCTTCTTTGCGGCCGGCGGCCTGGAGGGCGCGGACGAGTTGGTAATGGCGGCTGCCGTCGGGGTCAGGGGCAAGGGCGGCTTTCAGGTGGGGAATGGCTTTCCCGGGTTCGCCTGACTCGAGGTAGGCGCGTCCGAGCGCGGCATGCGCGGTTTCGTGCTTGGGGTCAAGCTTCACTGCCTTCTCGAGGTGGGCGATTGCGCCTTCAACCTGCTGCGCCTCCAGGAGCCCGGCGCCGTAAAGGAAGTACCACTCGGCGGAAGCGGGATGGGTGTCGAGAGCCTCTTTGGCGTAGCGCAGACCGGCCGGCGCGTCGTTCGCATCGTAGAGCGCGAGGACAAGTTGCGTGCGGATCGACTCGTCGGCGGGAGCACGCTCCAGGGCGGCGCGCAAGTGAATGGCGGCATCCTTGGGCCGACCGCCTGCCATAAGAGCTTGACCGAGGAGGGTTCGGGCGTTGCGGTCTGCGGGCTGTGCCGCGACCGCCTGTTCCAGGAACGGCAGGGCGGCGGCGTGATTGCCCTGCTTCAGCAGCGATCCCCCCAGGAAGAGCCGACCGACCCAGGATTCGGGTTCGATCCGCAAAAGCGCTCGGAACCGGCCCTCCGCTGCCTGGTAGTGGGTGGCCTTGTATTCGGCGATGCCGAGGTTGGCGAGAACAGCGGTGTTTCCGGGGTAGGCGCCAGCCAGACGCTCGTAAAGGGCAATCGCTTCGTCGAGGCGGCCGGCCGTGGCAAGGCGGGTGGCGCGTTGGAAGTCGGCTGAGGGATCCAGGGACTGGGCCGGGAGGAGAAGGGGGAGGAGGAGCAGGCGCGAGGAGGTTGCAAAAAGGCGCGAGAATAGCCTAGATAACCGGGGCTGGTGCCGGGTTGTGATGAGTTCAAGCACGTCGGTTGCCAATAGCCTTGGACCCCCGCTCGATAGGGGTTCCCCCGCGTCGTCTTCGACTTCAGCATATCGCGGACATGATGAGCTTCGAGGGGCCGTTCCGGTCCGCCCATAGGCTGCGAACGCTAGTACAAAAAGGTACACCTCCGGTCGGTGGAATTCCCCTTGACAGATTTTCATTTTAGGCGCATATGTTCGGAAGGCGGTTCCGCTGCTCAGTGGTGGGAGTTGGACTGTCTACATGCCAGAGGGGAAATTTTGGAGGCGATTACATGGACCGACGCGCACTAGCGCTGGTATTCGCTTTTCTGTTTGCGGCAGCAGGGATTGCGTGGGGCCAGGGGGCGACAGGCACCCTGACCGGCACGGTGTTGGACGCAGCCGGGGCAGTTGTACCCGGGGCGTCTGTCACAGTGGTCAACGCTGAAACGGGCGTCGAGAGTAAAACCACGACGACCGACTCCGGCGGCTTCACTTTGCCCTACTTGCCCGCAGGGACATACACAATCCGCGTGAGCACGGCCGGCTTCAAGACCGCCGAGCTTACGAACGTCGCTTTGAGGGTGGCCCAAACCCAAAATATCAACATCAACCTGGAGGTCGGCCAGCTTACCGAATCTGTGACGGTCAGCGATACGCCGCCCCTGCTCGAGTCGGGTACTGCCGAGATCGGCCGGTACATCACAACGGAGGAGTTCAAAACCTGGCCCATATTCATCGACGATGGCCAGCGCCAGTTGCAGAGCTTCATTTTCAGCAGCCTGCCCGGCACGACCGGGGGCGGCTTCCAGGGCTCGATCAACGGCGGTCAAGCTTACTCGCACGAGATCCTGATCGAGGGCATCGCCGTGGGCCGCTCCGATATTTCGGGCGGCAACATGAGCGAGTTCAGCCCGTCGGCGGAAGGCGTCAACGAGTTCAAGCTGCAATCGGGCGCCATCGGAGCGCAGTACAACGGCGGCCAGACGGCAGTCGCGAACTTCGCGATCAAGTCCGGCACCAACGAACTGCACGGCTCGGGCTTCCTGTACCTGCAAAACGAGGCGTTCAACGCCTGGAACCTGTCCAACAAGACGACCAAGAAGCCAGGGCAGAAGAAAGCCAAGTACCGCGAGAACAATGAGGGATTTTCACTCGGCGGCCCGGTTTACCTGCCCAAGATCTACGATGGCAGGAACAAGTCGTTCTTCTTCGTGGACTTTGAACGCGACCACTACAATAAGCTGCAGTTCAATGGCTTTTCAACCGTCGCTTCCCCGTCGTTCTACGAAGGGGACTTTTCGAAGCTCCTGGATCCCGCGTTCACGGGCAACCCCAACTCGGGCACACAGATCGGGACCGACGCACTCGGTCGGCCGATCATTTTCGGGGCAATCTACGACCCGGCGACCACGCGAACTGTGAACGGGGCGACCATCCGTGACCCGTTCCCAGGAAACAGAATCCCGACGGCCCGTTTCAATCCGGTGTCGAAGAACATCATGGACCTGGGTCTCCCGACAGCGACCTACAACCGGATGGTGAACAACATCGATCGGATCTCCGACTGCTGTCCGTTCTTCAATCTGCGCGTCTGGGGCGTCAAAGGTGATCACAACATCTCGGACAAGCACCGCATCTCCGGGTACTTCAACCACACGTACCGGCTGCGCCAGAACAACGCTGGTGGCTCCGCCGGGCGATACCTCCCGGTTCCTGGCCCTGTAACCTCGACGTGGAAGGACCAGTACACCCCTGGACGCATGGTGCGCCTTTCGCTGAATTCTACGCTGACGCCCACCATCATGAACCGCGTCGCCGGCGGCTTCAACCGCTTCTTCAACTCGAACGGAGCGCGCCAGGACACCATCAATGCGGGCTGGGCCGAGAAGATCGGGATACAGAACACATCCCCTGCCGGGTTCCCGACTTTCAGGTTCAGTGGCAACTCGTACCAGGGAGGCACGATCGCCGGGATCGGCGCTGGCGATGTGTACCCGGGGGCGAACGGCAGCTACGTGGCAACCGACGACCTCACCTGGATTCGGGGCAAGCACACCGCGAGGTTCGGTTATCAGTTCACGCGGTATTACTACAACGAACGGAACCCGAACGGCTCCGGAAGTTTTACGTTCACCGCGCAAGCCACCGACTTCCCGGGACAACTCGCCTCCACAGGCCACGCATTCGCCGCGTTCCTGCTGGGTGCTCCACGGAACGCGTCGCGAGGCATCAACCCGCTCAGTTCCGGTTTCAGGCAGGCTCAGCACGCGTTTTACGTGGCGGATGACATCAAGGTCAGCTCGAGGCTGACGGTCAATGCCGGACTCCGGTGGGAAGTCATCCCGCCGTTCTACGAGCGCACGAACCGGATCTCGTACATCGACCTCAACGAGCCGAATCCCGATGCGGGCAACCGGCCCGGAGCGCTGGTGTTCGGAAAAAATCCGAGCACGACCTACTGGAAAATGTTCGGACCGCGGTTGGGCTTCGCATACCAGGCCACGAGCAAGATGGTGCTGCGCGGCGGGTATGCGATGACGAACACGCCGCCGATTCGAAACGATTGGGGCTATAGCGGTTTCACCTACGGTTACAACGGCGCAGTCAGCGTCCGTGCGGGCACCAGCCCCACCGGCTTCGTTGACGATCCTGCAATGTACCTGAACCAGCGGTTCCCGGACTTCAAGGGAACGCTGCCCGTAACCGACCCCGGGTCAGGGAATTTTGACGCATACCAAACAACGGCTCCGGATGCCAATCGCCCTGGCTACACCCAGAACTACAATCTGACCGTCCAGTACCTGCTGCCGGGCGCGACTGTCTTCGAGGCGGCGTATGTCGGCAACAAGGGCACTCGGCAATGGGGTGGGTCAGGCTATTTCGGCCAGATGAATGCCTTGCCGGCGAGCTTGCTCGCGAGAGGCGATATCCTGAACGACCTCGTATCGGATCACCCCGAGTTCATCCCGTATGCGGGCTTCCCGGCCGAGGACTTCACCGTCGCCCAGGCACTGCGGCCCTATCCGCAGTACGGAGACATCAGCGAGGCATTTCCGTACAACGCGAACAGCAACTACAACTCGTTGCAGATGACTGTAACCCGGCACCTGACCAAGGGCCTCGGCTTCCTGGCCGCGTACACTTGGTCCAAGACGCTTGCGGACGTGGATGCCGCAGGGCCTGCTCAGTATCAGTACAGCTTCAATGACGCCTACAACCGCAGGCTGGAACGCTCAATCGCGCAGTGGAACTATCCTCAGGTTCTGAAGCTGACCTGGGTTTGGGAGACGCCGTTCGGCAAGGGCCGCAGGTGGGACTTTGGCGCTGCCAACTACGTCATCGGCGGCTGGCAGTTGGCCGCCATACACCAGTACCGGTCCGGCGACCCGGTGGTGGTGTACTCGTCCGGGTTGAACACCCCCGCGGGGTTCTCCTCTTATATCCGGCCTGACATGCTCTCCGGCCAGCCGCTCACGTTGGGGAAGTTGCCTGATCACGTCGACTTCTTCAACCCGACTCCGTACCTGAATCCGGCAGCATTCGCGCCGGTGCCACAGACGCCCGACGGAATACCGCTCCGGGTCGGAACAGCACCACGGGTCATCAATAACCTGAGGGGACCCCGAGTGCTGGACGAACAGTTCCGCATGAGCAAGTTCTTTCCGATCAGGGAGCGTGCGAAGGTCGGGGTGGGGATGACGATGACCAACCCGTTCAACCGGACCAACCGCTACATCAGCAACACGACTGTGGGGGATCCGGAGTTCGGCATGCTCTATGCCGGCGGCGGAGGTCGAACCTTGCAACTTGACGCGAGGATCGAGTTCTAGCCGCTTGCTTCTTTGATTTGGCGAGGCCCCGGCGGAAACGCCGGGGCCTTTTTTTCGCAGTATGCTGAGGGGATTGCAGCAGTGACGAGGATGGCAGGGGCTAAAGCCCGGATTTGGCAGCACGACTGAAGTCGTGCCCTGATACAAAGCAGAGTGGAACGACGGTGAGGCATTGCTCTGATGCGCCGTGGCGGGCACGGGGTGAAGTCGTGCCCTGATACAAAGCAGAGTGGAACGACATGAGGCATTGCTCTGATGCGCCGTGGCGGCACGACTGAAGTCGTGGCCGGAACGGACCGAAGTCAGCCCTGAGACGCCATGGCGCTTTGTATCAGGGCATGACTTCAGTCGTGCCGAAGATCGCTATTAAGGAGAGGGCTTTAGCCCCTGCAGATGGAAATACCGGATATGCGGTCTCATAATTTGCGTTTGGCTTCGGCTTGCATATTGGCGCCGGCGATCCTGGGACTGATATCCTGCGGGTCTTCAAAAAAAGAGGCCAATGCCGACTCAGGGCTAAAGCCTTTGAACGTTGTCGTCGTGACCCTCGATACGCTTCGCGCGGACCGGCTGGGGTGCTACGGATATAAGCAGGTCGAAACTCCCGTGCTCGATCGCCTGGCGCGCGAGGGCGCGCTGTTCGAAAACGCGGTCGCGCAGTCACCGCTGACGCCGCCCTCGCACGCCAGTATCTTCACCGGTACGTACCCGGCCGTCCACAAGGTGAGGAACACGGGTGGTTTCGTGCTGCCGTCCTCATCGCGGACGCTGGCAGCGGTCCTGCAGGAGCGTGGCTGGGGCACGGCTGCATTCATCGGGGCGTCGGTGCTGAAGAAGGCCTTCGGCTTGAACCTGGGCTTCGCAGTCTACGACGACAAGATGCCGAAGGCGCAGTCGCGGGACGAGGTTGGCGAATACCCCGAGCGGCGGGCAGGCGTTGTCGTCGATCGCGCGATTGAGTGGCTCGGCGCGCAATCCGGCAAGCCTTTCTTTATCTGGGTGCATTTATATGACCCGCACTTCCCCTATGATCCGCCGGAGCCTTTCCGCAGCTCATACGCCAGTAATCCATACGACGGCGAGGTCGCGTATACCGATCGTGAGCTGGGCCGGCTTGTTGCGGCGGTTGACAGGAAAGCGGCGAAGAACACGATCTTTGTCGTCCTCGCCGACCACGGCGAGAGCCTGGGCGAGCACGGCGAATATTCGCACGGCGTGTTCCTGTACGATGCGACCTTGCACATCCCGCTGATCATCAAGGGGGCCGGTATCCCAGCCGGCGTTCGCGTGAAGCAGCAGGTGCGCACGATCGACGTAATGCCGACCATCATGGACCTGCTGGGCGGCCAGCCCCCCTCGGCCAGCCAGGGTGTCAGCGCCGTCCCCGCATTCACTGGTGGCGCGCTTCGCACCTCATTCTCGTTCGCCGAGACACTCTACCCGAAGATGAACATGGGCTGGGCGGACCTGACGGGAGTTCGCACCTCGCGCTGGAAGTATATACGCGCGCCGAAGCCTGAATTGTACGATCTGGCACAGGATCCGCACGAGACGCGCAACGTGATCAATGAGTATCGCAAGGATGCGGACGAGCTCGAAGCGGAGCTGAGAAGGTACGCCCGCACGGACCGACCCGAGAAAGTGGAGATCCACGGCGCGGACGACAAGACGATGCAGCAGCTGCAATCGCTCGGCTACGTCTCAGGCTTCGCCGGCCGCGAATTCCAAATGGACGGACGCGGTGCGGACCCGAAGGACCGGACCGGCTCGCTGAAAGCGATCGAAATGGCCGCAGGCCCAAGCTCGGCGAAAAGGCGGCCGGCCGAAAAGATCGCAGTACTCGAGCGAGCGCTGGCCGGAGACGCCATGAACCCGACACTGTACTATCACCTCGGGTCCGAATACGAGAGGGCGGGACGCCACCCGGCAGCTTTGAAGCTGTACCAGACTGCCATCCGGAAGGGAGTCGAGAACGGTAGACTGCATTCCCGCATTGCGGACTTGCAGCTGCGCGCAGGCAACAAGGACGCGGCAATTATCGAGTATGAACGCGCGTCGAAGTTCGACCCCCTCGATGCCGACGCGCACACGAACCTCGCAACGGCGTACCTCGAGAAAGGTCGCGTGGCGGACGCGGAGCGGGTGTTCAAGTGGGTACTGGCCGCCGGCCAGGAGCACGCGGCCGCCTACAACGGCCTCGGCCTGGTCGCCATTCAGCGGCAGGATCCCGCGACGGCTCGCGGGTACTTCGAAAAGGCTGTGCAGCTCGATCCGGATCTGGTTGAGGCGCAGTTGAACCTGGGATTGATCTACCGCATGTCGGGAGATGTGCCGCGCGCTCGACAGTGTTTCGAGACGTTCCTCAAGAAGGCATCGCCGACGCAATACGGCAGCATCCTTCCGAAGGTGCGGGAGGAACTGGCGGCGATGCGGTAGGGAGAGCGGCATGCTTGGCGCGATCGTCCTCGCACTCGCGATGCAGATTTCTGCGGCGGCTCCGGATTGCGACCTGATCCGCGCGAGCGGGGCGCAACGGGAAGGCCGCGAGGCTGTCGCGCGCCGGAAGTACGATGTCGCCATACAGCGGTTCAACGAAGCCCTCGCATTTTGCCCCAGCAGCAGATCCATTCCTCTCGACCTCGCCACCATGCACATTCACCGGCGGCAGTTCGACGACGCGATCCGGATCGCAAGGGACGTGTTGGCCGTGGAGCCTTCTTCGTTGGCTGCCCGGCTCGTGATGGCGAACGCGTACTTCGTGTCGCGGCAGCTTCCGGAGGCGCTCCGCGAGGCGGAGTTGGCCCTGAGAATACAGCCGTTTGAACCGGGCGCCATGAAGGTGAAGGCGAACGCGCAGTATCTGCTTGGCAATCTCGACAAAGCCTCGGATACGCTAATGGCGCTGATGGAGCGGAGCCCAAACGACGCGGAAGCCGCTTACATGCTGGGCCGGATGTACTACCAGGACGGGCGGATCGATCATGCGCGCGGGCTGTTCCTGCGGGTGCTGCGGATTGACCCGAAATCGTACAAGGCATTTGACAATCTCGGGCTGTGCTACCAGGCGCGCGGCGACAGCCAGACAGCCATCCGGTACTTCCTGACGGCCATCAAGCTCGTTGATACCGACCACCCGGAGTACGACTCGGCGTACGCGAACCTGGCAAGCATACTGATCGACACGGGGGACGCGCAGCAGGCGTTCGGAGCAGCGTCGAAAGCGGCCGACCGGAACCCGTATTCGGCGCGAAACTTCTACCTGGGCGGGAAGGCCTTGGCGAAGCTCGGGAAAAACGAGCTTGCGGCGAACTGGCTGGAACGATCGGCGGCGCTCGACCCGAACTACGCCGAACCGCTATACCTGCTGGCGCGCTTGTACGCGCAACTCGGGCAGGCAGAGAAAGCGAAGAGCACCCTCGCCAAGTTCAACGAGGTGAAGGCGCGCGCCCCGAGAGAACGGAAGTAGGCGCAACGGCTAGCATTGTGAAAAAGGGATACTGACATTCGTGCGAGTTCTTATAGCAAGCTTTGTGATTGCGGCTGCACCGCTGTGTGCGCAGGAGATGGGTATGGGGGAGCGCCGCGGCAGCGGGACGCGCTTCGAAGCCCCATACACGATGACGATCGAGACGCCGCACGTCCGGTGGGCGCGGCCGCTTCCGGGCGGACCGATCCGCCTGCTGGCCGTGCCGACGGTTGGCGAAGGGCGCACGCTGGTGGAACTGGCGCAGCGGCTCTCGCTCGATCTGACGACCGTCAGCATCGATCCCAATTGGGACGTGAACAAGTGGACGATGGCGTTCGGCAAGGACTACGGCGCTCGCGCCGAGAAGGGCGACCTGAAACTGGTCTACTCCTATCTCGAGGAGGAACTGACCAGCTCGAAGCGGTTCGACGCGATCCTGCTGCCGCTGAATCACGGATGGAACGGGCTGACGAAGGCATCGAAGGACGCGCTGATCCGCAGGGTCCGCGAGGGCTGCGGGCTGGTGCTGATCCGGCCGTTCGCGAGCGAGCTGTCGCCGCTGTCCCCCGTGCAGATTCACGAACTGGAAACGGAACTGGAGGAACGGCCGACGCCTGGAAAGACGGAGAAATCGCCGTGGAAGCGCACGGGCGATCACTACATCACGCGGGCCATTCCAGTGGAGACGTTTCCATTCCAGGACATCGAGAATTTCCTGTACCGCGCTGAGAGCGGCGCAGACGTTCTGATCCAGAGCGAGTCGGGAAATCCGGTGCTGGCGGTGCGCGAGGTCGGAAAGGGCCGTGTGCTGGCGTTCGGGTATCGCAATGAGGGCATGAGCTGGCACATGCCGATGGCGGCGAACGGGCACTTCACGGATGCCGCGTGGGAGCACTTCTACGCGCTGCTGTGCCGGTCAGTGATCTTCGCAGCGGGGCGCGAGCCGAAGGGCGCAACGGACTTCTCGAAGGCCGAGTGGCGCGTAAGGAATGCGTTCGGAAAGGTGGAGCGGGAGGGGAAGGGCCGCGCGGACACGGCGGGGCTTCCGGCCGGACGACACTTCCTGGAGCAGCAGGTCCCGGGTGACTGGAACATCAGCGTGATCGATGTCCCGCAGCCGGACCGCATCACAGGATTGGCGGCGAAGCCGGACGTGATCGCGGAAGGCGGCACGGTGGAGGTGAAGTGGACTTCGCCGCGCCCGGCTACGATCGAACTGCTGGATGGGCTGGGCCGGGTGATCGCGAAGAGCACGGGGAGCGGGTCCGTAATTCTCACGCCAGGACGGCCGCTGACGCACGGCGGGTTTGTTCGCGCAACCAGCGGAACTGCAGTGGAGCAGGCGGCGGTGCGGTTCGCGGCTTCCTCGCGCGAGTGGCACGACTACGAAGTCATCATGCCCTGGTTCGGGCCGCGTACGTTTCAGCCGTGGATACCGGCGGTGGACGAGCAGTTCCGTAAGATCGGAATCACGACCCTGGCGTCCCCCGACCGCAATTTCAAGATCATGGTGAGCGCGCATCTGCCGGGGTTCGGAATTTACTGGTACCGGCGGGACGCGTATCTGAAGCGCAAGGCGGATTACGCGGCTACGAAGGACAAGAAATACCTGGTGCGCGAGGTGACGCTCGAATCGCCCGCGTTCGAGAAGGGAATGACGGAGCAGCTTCAGAAGTCGCTGGGGCCGCTGGCGCCGCTGAAGCCGATGG
This sequence comes from Bryobacteraceae bacterium, assembly GCA_035561355.1. Lineage (GTDB taxonomy): Bacteria > Acidobacteriota > Terriglobia > Bryobacterales > Bryobacteraceae > DATMXS01. Next base: position 9,950 of record DATMXS010000305.1, read on the forward strand.
CCTGCTACCTGGCGGACGAGTCCTCCCTGACGTTTTACGCGGATGCGTTCGATGTCGATTTCAGCCCGGAGTCGATTGCCGGATTCCGGCAGTGGCTGCGGAAGGAGTACCGGACTCTGGAAGCACTGAACGGCACCTGGGGCACGAAGTTCGCAAGTTGGGATGCGGCGATGCCGATGACCTCCGAGGAGGCACAGAAGCACGGGAACTTCGCGCCGTGGGCGGATCACCGCGCGTACATGGACGCCGAGTTCGTGAAGGCGTTCGCGAAGTCGCGGGCGCTGGTCCACCAGATGGACCCCGGAGGGCGTGCGTCGATTTCCGGGACCCAGATCCCGACGCCGCATAACGGCTGCAACTGGTACGAACTCGACCAGCACATCGATTACCTGCAGCCGTATTCGGGCGGCAATCAGGACGCAATGCACCACCTGTTCCGCCCGGGCATGGCGATTACGGGCTTCACAGGGTACGAGCTGACCGGCGCGGAGGTGCAGCACCAGCAATGGCAGCGCCTGTTCTACGGCCACAGCGGCGCGTCGATTTTCTGGCATTACACGCTGCTCAACCCGGACCTGACGTTCAGTGAGCAGGGGACGGCGCTTGCGCAGGCATTCGGCAGAATTCAGAGCGGCATCGGGCGTGTGTTCATGAACTCGACCGTGCGCGAGGACGGCGTGGCGATTCACTTTTCGCCGGCGAGCCTGCGAGGCGCGTGGATCACCGACGGGAAGATCAGCCCGAAGCTGGGGAACGCCGGCGATACGTCAGCAAATTTCGAGGAGCTGATGAAGCGGCGGGACGGGTGGGTGAAGGACCTGGAGCGGCAGGGCGCACAGTTCCGGTTCCTGGCGACGCCGCAGATCGAGGCGGGCGCACTGAAGAACTACAAGGTGCTGATCCTGCCTTATTCGATCGCGATCTCTGATAAAGAGGCGCGTGAGATCGAGAGCTTTATGGACCGCGGCGGCGTGGTCTACGCGGACGACCAGACGGGGCGAATGGACGAGCGCTGCCGCTGGCGCAAGAGCGCGCTGTGGCGCAGCGGGCGGAAAGGGCTGCAGGTCAGCGGGCCGGCGGATATCGGTTTGAAGCGGGAGTTCGGCGGCGAGTTTCAGGTGACGGTGCGCAATTTCGGCAACTCGCGGCTGCTCGGGCTTTTGCCGAAGACGGCGGCAAAGGCCACTCTGGCCAAGACAAACGGCGTGGTGTACGACCTGTTGGGAACAGGGGAGAACGCTTCACCGGAGCGCCCTGTTCTGCTGGTGGAGCGCGCGACGAAAATCGCGGCGCTGAAGATTACGCCCAACCAGCGGATCTCGCTGGTGGATGAGAAGGGCGCGCCAGTGGATCTTTCGGTTGTGCGGGTGGAGGTGAGGGATCCCTCCGGCCGCGTTGTACGGCACTATTCGCAGAACGTGACGGTGCAGGATGGCTCAGCCAAATTCGATATTCCGTTCGCGCTGAACGACGCCGCGGGCACATGGAAAGTGCGTGCGCGGGACGTGGTGAGCGGCCTGACCGCGGAGGCCGCGATCGAGCGGTGATGTAGCGGTAAATCCAGTGCCGGGGGACACGCAGGGCATGTCCCCCGGTTGGCTGCTTACTGGTGGGCGCGGGCTACGTCGATCTGAGCTTCCAGAACGGCACGCCGGGCGACCTCGGGATCGCCTTCCAGAGCTTTACGGCGCTCGGCAGCGGCGGCGGTCTTGTCACCCTTTTCATCGAGCACGAGGGCGAGCAGGTAGTGGCCGACCAGCTCGGGAGGGCCGCGGTGCTCGAATGCTCCGGAGGTCAACTCGCGGGCTCGTTTTTCCACTGACGCAAGGAGCGTGCGGTACTGCGCATCGTTACCGAGGGCCTTGTGGGCGAGGGCCTGATAATATGTGCCGAGGTGCGGCTTGCCGTACTGCTCCGCCAGGATCTGCTTCAGGTACTCGGCAGCTTTCGCGCTGTTGCCGGCGGCCGTCTCAGTCTTCGCGAGCGGCCACAGGACGTGAGCGCGAAAATCGGGCGTTCGCGGGGCGACTTCGAGGTTCTTCGGGTACTCGCCGGCGCGGGTGTAGTAGTTGAGAGCGGTGGGATAGTCTTTCGCGGCGAAAGCGACATCGCCGAGGCGCTGGTTGGCTTCGACCCAGGCGTGATGGATCCCGTACCTGCCTTCCCAACTGCGGAAGTGCCGCTTGGCGAGGGTTTCGTGCGCGAGCTCGAGGTTGCGGCGGTCGCCCTGCTGAAGGCGAAGATCAACCAGGCGTGAGACGAGGTCGTCGCGGGAGTTCACCGTTTCGAGGTGCTTTTCGAGTACAGCGAAGCGAGTCGCGGCCGGCACCTTGATCTGCTCGGAAGCCTGGTCGAATTCGAGGAGCACGCGGGCGTCGCCGGGAGCGAGAGCGAGGGCTTTGCGGTAGGCCTCGAAGGAGGCCTTGGGATCATTGTTGAGGTTGCCCTCGGCATACGCGACGTTGCGCCAGGCGTGGACGAGGCCAGGCTCCAGGGATGCGGCGGTGCGCCAATGTTTCAGGCCTTCCTCGCGGCGACGCTTCGAGTAAAGGAGATTGCCGAGGTAGAGGTGGGCGCGAGCGTCCTTCGTGTCATGACGCAACGCGGCCTGAAGCGCTTCCATCTCCTCGAGCCGGTGCGGGTTGACGTAATCCGCGGAGCCGAGGCGCGCTTTGGCGAACAGCGGCGCGGCGGCTGCGGTGTTGCCCGCCAGCTCTTTGAAATAGCCGCGGAGGTATTCCAGCATCGGATTGGCCTCGACGCGGGCGAGAATGGCCTCGGCGTCTGTGAGCAAACCGGCATTGGCGTAGGCGGTGGCGAGCTCGATGTGGTTCTGGATATCGCCGCGCATCACCGCGGACCACGTCTCGTCCTTGCCGGTTGCAAGTGAAAGCTCGTAGCCGCCCATGAAGTGCATCGGGTCGTTCTGCAACGCGGTTTCAGCGGCGACGCGGGCATTCGGCTTTTCGCCGAGGAGCCGCCAGGCAGCGGCTTCGAGGGCGTGGATATCCGCGAACCCCTCGTTCTTTGCGGCGGCCTTGCGGGCGTGCTCGATAGCGGCGCGATAGTCGCGCTTACGGAGATCGAGGCGTACGAGGTTGAGGTGCGCGGAGGCGAAGTAATCATTGCTCCAGGTGGCGCGGTAGAACTGATCGTAGGCTTCGGCGTACTTGCGCTGTCCGGAGAGTGCGATGCCCTTCCCGAACCAGATGCGAGCGTTGTCGGGATCGCGCTCGAGGGCGATATTAAGCCCCTTCAGGGCGTCGGCCCAGCGGCCCTGTTCGAGAGCGATGTAGGCCAGGTCCAGATTGGCGCGTGCATCCTTCGGGTCTCGGCGGAGCGCTTCTTCGTAATACGTGATCGCCTGACCGCGCCGGGTGTACTTATCGAGCCACTCGCCGGCCGCCACCAACTCGTCCTGCGTCATCTTCTTCGGATCCCCGGGGTCCTTCTGGCCGGCCGGCAGATCGACTTTGCGAGGCGGCGTCTGCTGCACCTCAATGGCGAGCTTGCCGCCGGGCTCGAGTACGGCGAGGTGGAGGTCGTAGACGGTGGCGCCGGAGGGAACCTTGACCTCGACCGTATACGGTTTGTCCGGTGAGATGTCCACCGTCTTCTCGCTGAGGACCGCTCCCGTCTTTGTGTTCTTCAGAACGACTTTGTATCCGCTCACAGGAGCCGTGGAATAGACGCCGCCGAAAGCGAGGCCGTCCTTCAGGTCGGTGTTCACGGCGAAGTCCTTGCTGGCGTTATGGTAGCCGCGAGTGTCGCGAACGGGATACCAGTAATCCTGTGTGCGCCGGACCTCATGCGGTTGGAGCCAGTGGTAATCGGGCTGGTTGTCGCTCCAGGCGCCGGCCTGAGGTTCGAAATAAGGCCCGCCTCCCTCGGTGAGGATGTCTTCCCAGATGCGGCCGGAGGGGCCGGAGCCCCAGGTCCAGAGCTTCTTCCCGGGCATGACGTTGTGGTCGGCCACGTGAACCGTGCCGCCCTGGGCCTTGTGATCATAGGCGCCGAACCAGTCCGAGGGATTATTGAAGGCGAAGAAGCTGCTCGCGTTGGGGACGTTCTTCCACCAGGTAAGGTCAACGCCCTCGTGAATGGGCCAGTTCCAGAACTCGTGCTTGCCATGCCCGGTGACCATGTCGCCGGGGTACTGCGCCTGTGACCACTCATTCGCGTGCGTCGTGGCAGTAGCCCAGAACTGGAAGGGGTTTCGAACGTCGGTCGGATTGATGAAGACGTATTCGCAGCGGACGTAGCTGCGGCCGGGAAAAAGCGTCATGCCGACCAGCCAGCGCATGCGGTAGATCGGTTCGGTTTCGCCGACCCAAACTGTCGCGCTGCCGTCGGGATTGTTAACGATCCGGTGATCGACTTTTGAGAAGCCAGAGGGCCGGTGGCCGTGGGGGAAGTTCCACTCGATGCCGCCGGAGATCCAGGCGCCGGTCATGGAGATGAGTCCGGGCTTGATGGTCTTCTGCCAGTAGATCCAGACGTAGCCGTTCGATTTGTCGAGCGCGCCGTGGAGGCGGCCTCCGATCTCGGGAAGAACCAGAATCTTGATGTACTCGTTTTCGAGGACGACGCCGTTGTAGGTCTTATCGACCTTGCGATCGGTGAGGACCTCGTTCAGCGTGTACGGGTATATCCCGCGGTCCTCGCCGCGGCGGGCGGCATCCCAGAAGACGGAGTGGACCTGGGGCGGCCCGATCTCCCAGGTAGGGATGGTCATCTTCTGCTCGTAGGCCTTCACTTCAGCGTGGAGCGGCGCTATCGCCGCGAGCGCGCACGCAAGCGCCAGCACTCTGGTCATCAGGGATCCTTCCTTTCGCGGCCGCGCGGGCCATTGCGGGCATTATAGCTGTGGCGGAGGCGGGCCGATGCGAGGCCGCGGTGTATCATGGAGAAACTGTGGCAGGGGCTCGCACAAATAAGCGTTGCGCAGGGAACAACTATATCCTCGTCGTGCTGGATAGCTGCCGCTACGATTCCTTCATCGCCGCACGCCCGCGCATCATGCGGAAGCTGGGGCGCGTGGAGAAGCGGTGGTCATACGCATCCTGGACTGCTCCCTCGCATTACAACCTTCTGATGGGCCTGATGCCGCACCTGAGCCCCACGCACGTCTTCGCATCCGAGTATTACAAGCGGGATTTTCTGCGCTTCAACGAGCGGCTCGGAACGACGGATTTCGAGTTCAAGTCGCTGATCCCGCGGTTGTACCTGCCGTCCTTCCTCCAGGACTGCCTGGGATATGAGACACGTGCGATGGTGTCGCTGCCGGTGCTGAATCCAAAAACCCCGCTTAACTCGGGTTTTACGAGTTTCCGGCTGATGGACAAGCACAACGACATGCGGGCGATGGTGCGGGAGATGCGCTTCTCCGAGGAGCGGCCGTCGTTCTACTTGCTCAACGTCGGGGAGACGCACTATCCATACGCGCTGCCGGACGAGCCGCCGGAGGAGTGGCCGCGGATTAGCGGGGTCCACGGCGTGTTCAAGCACCTGGACGACCACGTTGTTGGGGGGAAGCTGAAGGGGCGTGCGCCGAAGTTCTTCGATCGGACGAAGCTCGATACGCTGCGGAAGCGGCAGGTGGCTGCCGTGAAGTACCTGGACGGCGTGGTGGAGGAACTGTTCGACACCGTACCGGACAACACGTACATCACGATCACTTCCGACCACGGCGAGCTGTTCGGAGAGGATGGGTACTTCGGGCACGGACCGATTCAGCACGAGAAAGTGCTCGAAGTATTCTTCGTCGAGGGGAAACTGCGGTGATCGAGCCGCTGTTGGCTTACATCGGTCCGGGGGCGGGGTTCGCATTCCTGGGGTCCTTCCTCGCCGTGATCGCCGGTGTCGCCCTGAGCCTTCTCTCACTGCTGCTCTGGCCGTTTCGGGTGGTGCGTGCGGGCATGCGGAGGCGGAGGGGATTCCGCCACGCACAGGTTCGCAAGCTGATCTTCCTCGGGCTGGACGGACTTGACGCGTCGCTAACTGAGAAGTACCTCGCGGAAGGCAAGCTGCCAAACCTCACGAAAATGCGTGAGCGCGGATCATACTCGCGATTGCGGACCACATTTCCGGCGCTATCGCCAGTGGCGTGGTCCACTTTCGCGACAGGCGTGAGTCCGGCGAAGCACAACATCTTCGACTTCCTCAACCGGAACCTCCACTCGTATGTGCCGGAGCTGTCCTCGGCGCGTGTCGGGCAGCCGCGGAGGGTGTGGAAGATCGGCCGGTTTCGCATCCCGCTCACGCGGCCGGCGCTGGAGTTCAAGAGGAAGAGCAAGGCGTTCTGGACGATTCTGGCCGAGCACGGGATTCCGTGCACTATCCTGCGCGTTCCCATCTCCTTTCCGCCGGAGAAGTTCGACGGGAGGCTGCTCTCGGCCATGTGCACGCCGGACCTGAAGGGAACGCAGGGGAGCTTCTCACAGTTCACGACGCGGCTCGAACACGCAACATTCGAGAGCGGCAGCCGTTACCCGCTGCGGCGCGTTGAGGGTGGGTTCACGGGAGAGATTGAAGGACCTGACGATGGCTTCGTCGAGGATGGAAAAGCGCTTCGTGTGCCTTTCCGCGTGCGCCTGCTGGCGGACGGTGCGGCCGAACTGTCCGTGAATGGTGAGGCGCACCGGCTGGTGAAGGGCGAATACACGCCGTGGGTCCCGCTGACGTTCCGGAGTGCGCTGCGGGTGAAGGCGCAGGGCATTGCACGCTTTCTGCTGACCGAGGCGGACAATGAACACGTCACAATCTACGTGTCGCCGATCAACATCGACCCGGCAAGCCCGGCGCTACCCATCAGCCAGCCCTCGTGCTACGCGGTGTATCTGGCGAACCTGATCGGTCCGTACGCGACCGCTGGAATGGCCGAGGACACGTGGGCGTTGAACGAGGGCGTGATCGACGAGCAGGCGTTCCTGCAGCAGGCGTATTCCATTTTCGAAGAACGCGAGCGCATGTTCCTGAGCGCGCTCGAGAACAGCCGCCGAGGCGTGGTGGCGTGCGTGTTCGACACCAGCGACCGCATCCAGCACATGTTCCATCGCCACCTGGGCGAGGGCGCAGGCGACGCGATCGAAGACATGTACAGGCGCATGGACGGGCTTGTCGGGAAGGCTCTGGACGCGGTGGATGATTCGACCGTTCTGGTGGTACTCTCCGACCACGGCTTCTGTTCCTTCCGCCGAGGCGTGAACCTGAATACCTGGCTGCTGGAAAACGGATATCTAGCGCTGAAGAACGGTGGCAAAGTGAGCGGGACGTTCTTCAAGGGCGTGGACTGGAGCCGCACGCGTGCGTACGCGCTGGGGCTTTCGGGTGTCTACCTGAACATCAAGGGACGTGAGGCGGGCGGCACGGTGGAACGCGCCGAAGCGGGGCGGCTGAAGCGTGAATTGATCGAGCGGATCTCGGCGCTGCGGGATGGGGGTACAACGCCAATACGCTCGGTTTACGACACGGCATCGCTCTACCGGGGGCCTTACCTCGATGCAGCGCCGGACCTGATCATTGGCTATGCGGACGGATACCGCGCCGCGTGGGAGGCGGCGGTAGGAAAGGTGGGGGCCGAGGTGATCGAGGAGAACGAGAAAGCGTGGAGCGGCGATCACTGCGTTGACCCCACGCTGGTGCCGGGCGTGCTGTTCTCGAGCCGGGCGATGCCCGCCGACGATCCGGGTATCGAAGACCTGGCGCCCACGGCGCTGCGCTTGTTCGGAATCGAGCCTCTAGATTGGATGGAGGGAAGGCCGCTGGCCCGCTGATGCGGAGCGCTCTTTGGATCTGCTTGCTCGGCGCCGTGGCGCTCGGGGGCTGCGGCAAGGCCCGCACCAACGCCGCTGCGAAGCGCGTGGTCGTGCTCGGGATCGACGCGATGGACCCCGCGTTCCTGGAGCGGCACTGGAGCGATCTGCCCAACCTGGACAGGCTTCGGCGCGAAGGCGAGTTCAAGCGGCTAGGAACGACGATCCCTCCGCAGAGCCCGGTGGCGTGGTCCACGTTCATCACGGGGCTGAACCCGGGCGGGCATGGCGTGTACGACTTCATCCACCGCAACCCTGCCACGATGGCGCTGTTCTCCTCGATGGCCGAAACTGAGCCACCGAAGTGGACGCTGCCGGTGGGACCGTATCGCATTCCGCTGTCGGGCGGCCGCGTGACGCGCTTCCGGCAGGGCCAGGCGTTTTGGGAGCTGCTGGACGCGCACGGCGTTCCGGCGACGCTGCTCCGGATGCCGAACAACTTCCCGCCTGTGGAATCGCGGTCGAAGTCACTCTCCGGGATGGGGACTCCGGACATGCTGGGCACGTTCGGCACGTTCACGTTCTTCAGCGACGAACCGGGCGAGCGGGAACGGACAGTTCCGGGAGGAAGGATCGTCCCGGTCGCGTTGGATAACGAACAGGCTGACCTGGTGATCCAGGGCCCGGAGAACACGCTGCGCAAGGATCGCAGGAGGAGCAGTGTCACTTTGAAGGTGACGCGCGACGCCGAAAACTCCGCGGCGCTGTTCGAGGTGGCGGACACGCGCTTCGTGATGAACGAAGGCGAGTGGTCGGATTGGGTACGTTTGAAGTTCCCGCTGATTCCGGGCGTCACGAACGCGCACGGCATGGTACGCATTTATGCCAAGCGGCTGAGGCCGGAATTCCGCGTGTATGTATCGCCCGTAAACCTGGACCCCGCCTCACCGGACCTGCCGATTTCGACGCCCTCCGACTACAGCGCCGAGCTGGCGGCCGCGCTGGGTCCGTTTTACACGCAGGGGATCGCGGAGGACACCTCGGCGATGCGCGAAGGCGTGCTGAGCGCGGAGGAGTACCGGGCGCAGAGCGCTCTCGTGGCGCGGGAACAGTTCGCGATGCTGCGGCACGCGCTGAAGGAATCCGCCGGCGGGCTGGTATTCATCCACTTCCTCGGCATCGACCAGGACTCGCATGTCTTCTGGGGCAAGCGCGAGGCTGATCTGCTCGAGACGTACAAGCGCGTGGACCGCGAGATCGGAAACCTGCTGCCCTCACTCCGCGACGCCACGGTTATCGTCATGTCGGATCACGGATTCTCAGAGTTCAGGCGAGCCGTAAACCTGAACACGTGGCTGATGCAGGAGGGCTTCCTCGCGCTCGATTCGCCTTCGAATACGGGCTCGGCCGAAGGCTTCGCGCACGTCGATTGGAAGCGCACGCAGGCATACTCGCTAGGACTGAACGGCGTCTACGTCAACGCGCAGGGGAGAGAGAAGGCCGGCAGTGTGGCCGCGGGCGAAGTCGAATCAATCGTGGACCGGATTGCGAGCCGCCTGTTGGAGTTGCGGGATCCGGAGTCGGGCGATCGCGTCGTCGCAGCCGCCTACAAGCGCCGCGAGATTTACCGGGGTGATGCGCTCGCATACGCGCCGGACCTGGTGGTGGGTTGGAACGCCGGTTACCGCTCGTCGTGGCAGACGGCGCTTGGGGCGGTGCCTCCGGCGGTAATCGAGGACAATACGGACGAGTGGCGGGGAGATCACTGTATCGCGGCACACCTGGTACCCGGAGTCTTTCTATCGAACCGGCGCGCGAAGGTCGCGGATCCGAAACTGGAGGACATCACCGTTACGGTGCTCAAAGAATTCGGCATCGCGCCGGGGCCGGGAATGATGGGCCGGGCGGTATTCTGAGGAGGCAATGCTCTCGCCAAAGATCAAGCTGAAGCCGGAAACGTGGGAGCGCGTGAAGAAGTGCGCGAAGGCGGGCGGGTACAGCTCGCCCGAGGAGTTCGTGGAGCACGTTTTGGAGCGCGAACTTGCGAAGCTCGACGATGCGCAGTCCGATGAAGAGATCGCGCGGAAGCTGAAGGGACTCGGGTACCTGGATTGAACGGGCTCGGACTCATCGCCGCGAGCGTGGCCGCGGGCGTCCTGATGCTCGCCGCATTTGGGCGGTTCTCCGATCAGGCGGCTGTCCGAAAGGCGAAGGCGCGCGTCTGGGCACACCTGTACGAGTTGCGCCTGTTCGGCGACGAGCCGTCGCTGATGCTGCGCGCGAACCGGAATCTGCTGGCGGCGAATGCTCGTTACTTGGGCCTGATGCTCAAGCCGGCCGCCGTGATCCTGATCCCCGCCGCACTCCTGATGTGGCAGCTCGATCGGGTATACGGGACGCGGCCGTTCGAGCGCGGCGAAACCGCGGTGGCAAGTGTCCGCGGCGAGCGGCCGGTACTCACGCCCCCGCCCGGATTCGTCGTGGAAACGCCGGCTGTACGCGTGCCGTCGCGCGGTGTCGCGTACTGGCGCGTGCGGGCGACGCGAACCGCTAGCTTTGAACCCGCCGGCAACGCGGACGTACCGCATCCGCCCGCGACCGTGGCGATCGCGGGCGTCCATGCTCACTGGCTCGTATGGTTCCTCGTTACCTCGGCGGTCACAATGCTCGCCTTGCGGCGGCGCTTCCGCGTGACGTTCTGAGCCTGTGATTCCGGAGTCACAGGCCATCGGTCCGGTCGCTGCCACTCCGTGACCGTCGTGGCTCTGTTTGCGTTGCCGGCTGCGCCGGCTTCCTACTGCTTCGAGGCCGCCTCCAGCAGCCGCACGTGGATGGCGCGGAACTTCTCCGGCTCGCGAACGTAGTCGGTGAAGCTGCGGACCGCCTCGTTCGCAATCTTATCGGCCGCCGCGGCATCACGCTTCGAAATCAGGTCGAGCAGTGCAAAATCCTCGATGCCCTCGCGCATCTGCTCCAGGCGGATCGAACTGTATAGCGAGCGCCGGATCCGGTCCGGATAGGTGATGTAAGCGTCGCCGGGAGGCAGGTACGTTCGGCCCTGGTTGATGACCGGCTGCGTGTCGAGCGTGGGCTCCGGACCCCAGAAATTGCCGCCCCAGTGCAGCCAGCCGCGGAAACCGTAGCGGTAATTCATCCAGTGGAGGATGCGGACTTTGTTGAGCGAGTAATCGATGAAACGATTCGGGTACTCGCCGAGCGGTTCCAGCGCGGTATACAGCCAAAGCTCATGACCGGCCCCGCCCGGATTCCGAAGTTCCTTGAGGCGGGCTTCGTCGAACGTCCCGAGTTGCAGCGTCAGGATATCGACGTCACGCATGAATGAGAGATCCTGCTTCGCGCCGACGGGCTCGATGACCCGCACGCCCGGAAGCAGCTTGCGGACTTTCACGGC
>DATMXS010000306.1:0-24710 GCA_035561355.1 Bryobacteraceae bacterium
CCGGCGATGATCACGGTTGCGTTTTGAATGATCGCTCCGGACGGGTCAATAACCTCGACCGAAATCGATCCTTTCGAAAGGTCGCTCCTGCCCTGGGCGAACGCCGCCGCGGCGGAGACGAAAAGCAATAGGAGACTGAGAGTCGCTCCCCTGAGAGTGGTCATGTAACATCCCCCTGGTTTTCTAACCGTGCCGCCTGCGTTCCCAGTGCGGGGCGGCGCGGCGAAGCTTTACAAATCGAGCTTGCTGTTCAGGCTCGCTCGCATGGCCGGACAGCGCACAGCGGACATGAGGGACTCCGCCATGAACACGGTGCAGGCCAGATCTTGTACTGCAAGACACCGCATAGACTGTTCTTACTTCCGGCCGGCTGGCGTACCATCGCCTTCCCGGCCTTGCCCGCGCAGCTTGCGGATCAGTTCTTCGGCAGGCGCGTTGTGCGCGGTCTGCCGGGACAGTTCCAAAGCCGCGAGAGCTTCGGCTTGACGGCCCTGCGACAGCCACGCGAGCGCGCGCTCGTAATGGCTGCCGGCGATCCACTGCGGGGTCCCCAGATTCCCGCGGGAGACGACGATGGGCCGGATCTCGTCCTCCTCCACGTCAGCAATGCGGAACGGCGCGGAACGGGCGGTCAATTTGCCCGTGGCGACGTCCTTCACGCGCACGACAAGCTGATAGGCGCCGGGAGGCAACTCCTCGGTTGCGAGCACCTTCGATGTGGTTATTGACCCGTACGCATCAGCCAGTTTTGGATCGAGCTTGTCTTCATAGGTCCGCCGCGCCTTGGAACCCACATTGCCGATGATGTACTCGACGGAGAGATCGGCCGGGCGAGGTTCGGGCAGCGAAACCTGATAGAGAATTCGAAGCCCACGAATGGATTGGGTAGTGGGCAGCGCGGTGGGCGTGAATTTCACGCCACCGAATTGGAAGGGGCGCTCGCGGCGGTCCGGCTCGAAGCGGGCAATACCGAGCACGTCGCTGATAGCGAGAGCGCCGGGCGCTTCCACGGAGAATTCGCGGGCAGCCTGGTAATCGCGGGCTGCGGCATGGTTTCGGGCAGAAACGACGAGACGGTACGTCCCCGGAACTACCGGCATGCGGTCTTCATAGACGAAGGCGCGCTTGTTCAAATCCGCCGCCGTCTCGGATGGCGCAGCGAATTGCGGAGTGTCGCTGCGCTCAAAGATGAGCTTTTCTCCCGAATAGAGCTGCGCGCGGATGTCGTAACGGATGCGGCCGTCCTGCGCCTTCGGCTGGAGGGGATCGCGGATTTCGAGCTGCCAGTAGAGCCAGGGCTCGCCCCGCTCGTGCGCGACGAACGCGATGAGCGAGGAGGCGGCCACGTCATACCGGATCCGCGATTTGACGCTCTCGAGCATGAGCGTCCGCTGCCGGATGAGGCGGCTGTAGCTCGGCATGTCGCGATAGCCCTGGATCGCGTTGACGATCTGGGCGGATTCCATGGAGCCGGCGAAGCTTTCGGTGTCCACCGGCTCCCCCGGGATGAGCGAGAGCGAGGCGCGCGCCAGTTCCGCATTGATCTGGCGGAGGTAATTGTACGCCTGTGCCTTGTCCCGGGAGGTGCGGACCAGTTTGTCAGGACCGTCCACGTACGGGTGGTAGACCCGGAACCCGCTGATGTCGTCCTTCTCGTAGAAGAGAACGTAGAAGAACGGTGGCAACTCTGTCAGCCCCGGATTCTGGTAGAACCACAATTCCATTGGGCGAAGGTCCTGATGATGAACGAAAGACGAGACTTGCTGCGGCTTGCCGAACAGGATGTAAGTACGTCCCATATCGGTGCGCCACCCGTCGGTTCCCGATTTGGGTCCGTATTGAGCGTTGGCCCAAGCCACGCGGCGGAAGAACTCGTCCTTGAACTCGTTGGAGCCGCTGCCGGGCTCGGGATTGCGGATTGCCCAGAAACGCTCAATCAGCGTATCCCGTTCCGCGTCGCTCGACAGGTGGACGAAGGCCTCGCGTTCCTGCTTGGTGATGAGGTATGAGGTGGGTCCGTTCAACCATTCCTCATACCGCCTCTGGAGCGGCGCAGCCGGCAGGCACACTGCTACGAAAAGAAATGCAGTCACTAGAAAGCGCGGTCTCATGATCGAAACAGATGGGTGCCGCTGGAGGGGATAGCGTCCCGTCCCTTTGGGTTGGTTAAATGCAGTTGATGTGCCAAAACCGCAAGTATTGAAAATACAAGCGATTATTGAACTAACAACGCAGCACCACCCGGCTGTGGCCGCGATTCTCCGGATTTCGGAAGATTGTGTTACAAATCGCGGGACTGCGGCGGGTTCAGCCGGAGCTGCCCGCCGCAACAAGGGTAAAAGGCGTTTTAGCGCTCGTAGCGGGTAGCCGCGCAGGCGCGGTGGCGTTCGAGAGCGAGGGAGATGAGTCGATCGATCAGTTCAGAGTACGGCAGCCCTGTAGCCTCCCACATCTTGGGGTACATGCTGATCGAGGTGAAGCCTGGGATCGTATTGATCTCGTTGACATAGATCTTGCCGGTTGCTGACTCCAGAAGGAAGTCGCAGCGGGCCATGCCCTCGCATTCGACCGCCTGATAACAGGCGACGGCGAGCCGGCGGATCTCGGCGGTAGCGGCGGGGGACAGGTCCGCTGGAACCTGGGTGCGTGCCTTGTCGAGAAGGTACTTGTCCTCGTAATCGTAGAAGTCGCGGGAGGGGAGAATCTCGCAGGGCAGGGATGCTTCCGGCGTGTCATTCCCCAGCACGGAGCATTCGAGCTCACGTCCGACGATGCCCCGCTCGATGACAAGCTTGCGGTCAAACTCGGCGGCGAACCTGAGGGCGTTGGCGAGATCTTCCGGCCGATTCACCTTGCTGATGCCGACCGAGGAACCAAGGTTGGCCGGCTTGACGAACACGGGGTAGGAGAACGGGATCTCGACCGCGTCCAGCGCGCCTCGCCAGGCAATGACGTACTCGACGATCGGCAGGCCGCGATCGCGGCAGAGCCGCTTGAAAGCATCCTTATCCATCGCGACGGAGGACGCGAGAACGCCGGCGCCCACATACGGAAGTCCAGCTAGTTCTAGCAGGCCCTGGACAGTGCCGTCCTCGCCAAAGGTGCCGTGCAGGACGGGAAAGACAACGTCGATACCCGGATTGGCGCCGGGTTCGGGCGAAATGGGGCAGGGCTGCCAGCGGCCCTCCTTGGTGATAAAGATGCGCGAGACCTCGTACTTCGAGGGGTCGAGCGCCGCGATGACGGATTCGGCGGAGCGGACGGAAACCTCGTGCTCACCGCTCCGGCCGCCATAAAGCACCGCAACTCTGATTTTGCTGTTATTGCTCATTGCGTAGAAAAGATGGCCTAAAGAATACGTTTGCCCATCGCGGACGAGATGAGTTCAACCGCTAGAAGCGCGGTGCGGTTTGCCTCGTCGATGATGGGGTTCACCTCGACTACTTCGATCGAGACGATCTTCTGGGAATCGCCGATCATCTCCATAGCGAGGTGCGCCTCGCGGTAGCTCAGGCCGCCGCGGACAGGCGTGCCGACGCCAGGTGCGTATTCGGGGTCGCAGGAATCCATGTCGAACGAAATGTGGATGCCTTCCGTGCCGGCTGACGCGATCTGGATTGCCTCCTCCACGACGGTGCGCATTCCGCGCTCGTCGATGTCCCGCATCGTGAAGGCGCGGACGCCGGAGTTCTTGACGTTGGGGCGTTCGAGTTGATCGACGTCGCGAATGCCGATCAGCGCTACGTTCTTCGGGTCCACTTTGGGGGCATAGCCGAAGATGTGAGTCAACGCTTTTGGACCGCGGCCGATGCAGCAGGCGAGTGGCATGCCGTGGATGTTGCCGGACGGGCTCGTCTGGGGCGTGTTCATGTCGGCGTGAGCATCGATCCAGAGCACACCAGCGCGCTTCTTTTTCCGGCGGAGCGCCTTTGAAACACCGGATATGGTTCCGACCGCGACGGAGTGATCACCGCCCAGAACGAGCGGCAGTTTGCCGGCGCCAATCGCCTCATCGACGATCTCGGCCAGGCGGACGCACGTATCTGCGATCTGGGGCAGGTACCGCGCATTGCGGGCGCCGCTCGAGACGCGCTCGGGCTGCTCGACGGCGATGTTGCCGCAGTCCTCGACTTTGTAGCCGAGGGCGGCGATTCGCTCGTTCAGGCCCGCGAAGCGCAGGGCGGACGCACCCATATCCACGCCGCGCCGTCCGGCTCCCAGGTCGAGCGGCGCTCCGATGATCGCGACGGTAGTGTGGCGCATGATCAGAACTGTCCCGGACCGTGGGCGGATCTGCCGGCGGCCCGGGACGCCTCCGGAATTTTAGGGCCTGGTGCGGTACAGCATGCGCGGGAAGGCGATGGTTTCGCGGATGTGCTCCGTTCCGCACATCCAGGCGGTAAACCGCTCGACGCCCATGCCGAAGCCGCCGTGAGGCACGCTGCCATACTTCCGCAGATCCACATACCAGTTGAACGCTTCCTGCGGCAGCCCGTGCTCCTCCAGGCGCTTTAGCAGCAAGTCAAGATCGTGAATGCGTTGGCCGCCGCCGATGATCTCGCCGTAACCGTCCGGGGCGAGCATATCGACGCCGAGGGCCACCTCGGGGCGGTCCGGCGCGGGCTGGAAGTAGAACGCTTTGATGGCGCTGGGGTACCGATCCACCATGACGGGGCGGTCGAAATCCGCGGCAAGCAGGGTTTCGTCAGCGTTGCCGAAATCGCCGCCCCACTGGATCTCGCTGCCCTTTGCCTGGAGCCGCGTCACCGCTTCGTCGTAGCTGATGCGCGGGAAAGGCCCTTTGACGCATTCGAGCCTGGTGACGTCGCGTTCGAGTTCCTTGAGCTCTCGTTGCCGGTTGTTGAGGACGCGGTCCACGACGAAGCAGACCATCTCTTCGGCTACCCGCTTCACGTCGTCGAGATCGGCATAGGCCATCTCCGGCTCCACCATCCAGAACTCGGTGAGGTGTCGCCTCGTCTTCGACTTTTCGGCGCGGAACGTAGGCCCGAAGCAGTAGACCTTGCCGAATGCGGCGGCCGTGGCTTCGTTGTAGAGCTGGCCGGACTGCGTGAGATAGACCTTCTCGTCCTCGAAGTAATCGACTTCAAAGAGAGTGGTTGTGCCCTCGCAAGCGGCGGGCGTGAAGATCGGCGTATCGACGAGGGTGAAGCCGTTCGAATCGAAGTAATCGCGTATGCCGCGGATAACCTCATGGCGGACGCCCAGGATCGCGTGCTGGCGCTTGCTCCGGATCCACAGGTGGCGATGGTCCATCAGGAAATCGACGCCGTGCTCTTTGGGGGTGATGGGATACGGCTCAGTTTCGGGAACGCGCTGGACGACTTCGACGCTCTCGATATCCATCTCATAACCGCCGGGCGCGCGGGATTCGGCACGAACCTTGCCCGTGACGATCAGCGAGGATTCCTGCGTCAGGCCCTTGATGGTTTCAAAAAGCTCTTCCGGCAGGTTGCTCTTCACGCCGACACACTGCAGGATGCCCGTGCCGTCGCGGAGCAGCGGAAATACGATCTTCCCGGAGCGGCGCAGGTTATAGAGCCAGCCGGGAATGGAGACGGTCTGGCCTTCGTGGCGGCCCGCCTCGGCGATTGTGGTGCGCGTGGTTCGCGCGCCGGTCTCACTCATGTGGAATGTTCTCCAAAGCTTCAAAAGATCGGACGACATCCTCAAGCGGGTGCTTTGTCTCGGGGGTGTCCTTCAGCTCGAGCAACAGCGGGAACGGGTCTGGTTGCGAGCGCAGCAGCGGCATGACCTTTGCCCAATCGATGGTGCCGCCTTCGCCGACGAACGGGACGATGTGCTTGTCGTCCTTGCCGTTGTTGTCGTGCACGTGGGTGGAACGGATGCGGTCCTTCAAGAGCTCGAATTCGCTTGCGACACCGCCGGCAATGTGGGCGTGGCCGGTGTCGAAGCAGACGCATAGATGCAGGTGTGTTTCGGCGAAGAACCAGAGCAGGCGCTGCGCGGTGGAAAAGCCGTTCGGGATGTTCTCGACCAGGATCTCGACGCCGCGCTGCTTCGCGAATACGGTGAGTTCGTCGAAGGACGAGAACGCGGAGTCGATCTTATGCTCGTCGAACTCCTCCGAGGCGACGCCGATGTGCTGGACGAGGTACTTGAAAGGAACGTCCTCGGCGATCTCGATGGCGCGCTTGATCTCGTCAACAGCCTGGATGCGGCGGCCTTTGTCGCGCTCGCAGATATTGATGACGGAACTTGGGCCGGAGCGCCCCCACACGTCATCGGTGTGCATGGGCGCGTGGACGCTCCACAGCTGCATGTCCGAATCACGGAACCAGTGGCCGAGTTCGGCAACCTGCGCCTTGTTGCGGTAATCGAGGTGCTGCATGGCGCAGAAAACCTCGACGAGGGAGATGCCGCAGCGCTGAACTCGGTCGAGCAGGGCCGTCGTCAGCCGGTGATTCACGAAAAAATGTGTAGAGATGGCGCGTTGCATGGGGGGTCTCAGTAGCCTGCTGCCTTGCTGTCCGTGCGCGGGTCCGCCGCGCCCTCAAGCCAGCCGGCATCCACTGCAATAGCGGCAGTGTCGCCGATGGAGTTTCTGATTTCGATATTGTGACCGCGCGCCTCGAGCAGCGCGCTGGTGTCGGGCGAGATGCCGGGCTCCACAAACAGCTTGTCCGGCAGCCACTGGTGATGGAACCGTGGCGCATCGACAGCGTCCTGCACGTTCATCCCGAAATCGATGACGTTCAGGAGGACGTTTAGGACGGTGTTAATGATCGTGGGGCCGCCGGGGGAGCCCAGGACCAGAAAGAGCTTGCCGTCGCGCAGGACGATGGTGGGGGTCATCGACGAGAGCGGACGTTTGCGCGGCTGGATGGCGTTCGCTTCGCCTTGCACCAGGCCGTACATGTTGGGCAGGCCGGGGCGAGCGGCGAAGTCGTCCATCTCATTATTCAAAAGGAAGCCGAGGCCGGGAGCGGTGACAAAGCTGCCGTAACTACCGTTGAGGGTATAGGTGACGGCGACGGCATTGCCTTTGGAATCGACCACGGAATAGTGCGTGGTTTCGGTAGGTTCAAATTGGCGCGGATTGCCGGGGCTGAGGGTTGCGCTCGAAGACGCGCGGTTCGGGTCGATCGAGCGCCGCAGTCCCGCGATGTACTTCTTGTCGAGCAAGCCGGCAACGGGGACGCGGTAGAAATCGGGATCGCCCAGATACTCGCTACGGTCCGCGAAATAGCGCCGCATGGCCTCGGCCATCCAGTGAATCGAGGCTGCCGAACCCGCGCCGTGCTTTTCGTAACCAGTTCCTTCGAGCACGCCGAGCATCTGGAGGATGCCGACGCCCCCGGAACTGGGCGGCGGAGCACTGATGATTTCGTAATTCCTGTACCGCCCCGTGATCGGCTTGCGCTCGATGGCTTGATAGCGCTTCAGGTCGTCCAGCGTGATCGTGCCGCCATTTTCCTTCATCGCAGCGGCGAGCCGGCGCGCGGTTTCACCTTCGTAGAATTCGCGAGCGCCGTTTCGGGCGATGCGGTCGAGAGTTCCGGCCAACTCCGGCTGTACCAACTTCTCGCCGGGTTCGTATGGTTTGCCGCCCCGCTGGAAAATCCGTTTCGTCTCCGGGAAACGCCCCAGATCCCTGGTGCGAAGGCTGCGGGCGAGGTCCCAGGAGACGGCAAACCCGTCGCGGGCAAGAGCCACTGCGGGGGCGACGACGTCAGCCCAGGGTTGGGTGCCGTACTTTTTCGAGGCAAGCTCGAAGCCGCGCACGGTACCCGGAACGCCCGCGGCCCGCCAACCCACGACACTGTCGTTCGTTGGCTTGCGGTCGGCGCCAAGGTACATGTCGCGAGAAGCGCTCTCCGGGGCGCGTTCGCGGAAATCGATGAACGTCGTGCGGCCATCGGCAAAACGAATCAGCATGAAACCGCCGCCGCCGATATTGCCCGCGGCCGGGTGTGTGACGGCGAGGGCGAGGCCTGTGGCGATTGCGGCGTCGATCGCGTTGCCGCCGGAGCGCAAGACCGCGACACCGGCATCGGTCGCGTGCGCATCGCGGGAGACGACCATGCCGTTCCGCGCGCGCACGGGCTGGTGTGCCGCGTGCGCCACAACTGGAAGGAATACGGCGGCCGCGGCGAGCGCGAGAGAACGGAACATCAGGAACGATTGTACTATGCGGGTCCGAATGGTCCCTTGAAAATACCGGGTGCGCCGGAGGCCCCAGGGCGGCGCCGATGTGGCGTAGCGCCACTTTGATTAAGATTCATACTTGCAACAAAACTCTTGGTTAACGGAGTTGTGGGCGCGCGACTCTGGTACTCTAAAATGCGTTCGTAGTCCCAGCCGAACTCGGCCCGAAGTCCAACTCCCTGCCTGGTAAAGCCGGTGGTTGAATTGAAAGGAGACCGCAACCGTCCGTCGCGCTTGGGCGTGCCTGCTCTGTTGCCTGTGGAATGAAGATCCTGTTATACAACCCCGACAATGGCGTGAGCCGGAATTTCATGCCGCATCTGTGGATGTTCCTGCTTCATGCGCTGACTCCTCCGGGACACGAGGTGATTCTCGTCGATGGGAACACCCATCCGATGACCGACGCGGAACTGGTGCGGTTCGCACAGGACCAGAAGGTCGGCTTGGTTGGGATCGGCGCGATGACACGGATGATCGCGAAGGCGTACCGCGTTGCGGACGCACTGCGCGCGGCGGGCATTCGGGTGGTGATGGGCGGTCCGCACGTGACCGAATTGCCGGACGAGGCGCTCGGGCGTGACGACGGTGGCGTGCGCCATGCTGACGCGATCGCGTTAGGGGAAGCGGACGAGACGTGGCCCCGTATTGTCGAGGACGCGGCGCGCGGCGCGTTGCAGGAAGTCTACACGCCGGGCGACAAGCCGACTCTTCAAGATTATCCGGCGATTCCGTGGGAGTCGCTGGACCTGGATCAGTTCAACCGTATCCCGGGCTTCTTCCGGAAGATCTTCGCGCACTACAACGTCGATTGGGAAACGTTCCACATCATCCCACTCGAATCAGGCCGCGGATGCCCGTACGGCTGCGAATTCTGCACGGTTACCGGGTTCTTTGGAGACTCGCTCCGCTACCGCTCGAACGAGAGCGTGGTGGAGGAGCTGCTTCGGATCAAGGAGCGCTCGAAGCGAACAAAGGGAAAGATCGCGGTATTTTTCGTGGATGACAACTTCGCGATCAACGTGAAGCGCACGAAGAGCCTGCTACGGGACATCATCGCCGCGGGTGCCCAGATGGCGTGGGTGGGGCAGATCAGCGCGAACCTGCTGAAGGATGAGGAACTGGTAGACCTCATCGCGGATTCAGGCGGTAAGTGGATCTTCATCGGCATGGAATCGGTGGACCCCGAGAGCTTGAAGAAAGTCAACAAGAGCTTCAACAAGCCGAGCGAGTACGGCGCTGTCCTGGAGCGGCTGGCGCGGCGCAATGTCTACGCGATCACATCGTTCATCTTCGGGCTCGACAACGACACGACGGGCGTGGCTGACCGGACGCTCGCAGAGTTGAAGCAGTGGCCGCCGGTGCTGCCGGTTTTCGGGCAGATCACGCCTTATCCGTCAACGCCTTTGTACGAGCGCTTGAAGAAGGAAGGGCGGCTGACGCGGCCGAAGCACTGGCTGGACTTCGCGGCGTTCCGCATGGCGCACACGCCGGAGCGCATGAAGGTGGAAGAGGTTGAAGCCGAGGTGCGGCGCGCGTGGACGGAATCATATAGCCCGGAAGCGACGCGCAGTGCGCTTCACTGGCTGCGGAACGACCCGGTACCGTTCCGAATTAGCCACTTCGTCTCGCGCCTGTTTTTCCGCGGCATCTATTTCCCGCCGAAGGGCGTGCCGGGGTGGTTGAAATTGATCTTCCAGAACCGTGGGGCGATCGCGGAACTGGTGCAGGCGTCGTTCAAGAACTGGCATGGGTCGGGCGGGCGCCGTCGATCGTTAAAATTCGAGGGCGGCTCCACATCGCGTCCTGACCCCGCTGACACGGGCAGCTAACGATCCGCTCAACTCCCGAAACGCAAAAATGGCCGCGACCCACAGGGGGCCGCGGCCACTCAAGATGCCGGTCTATGTGCCGGCTTAATAACTCATGACCGTTTTCGGCTTCGCCGTCATGCGGTCGTAAATCAAACCTGCCGCGCCGCCCGAAAGTGCGCCGATCGCAGCGCCTTTCTTCCCGCCCGCGAGAGCGCCGATCGCTGCGCCCGCACCTGCACTGCCCGCTACGATAGCGACGGAGTGCGTCACGGGACGTTGCTTACGCACCGTCATGGCTGCCGGCCGTGCGGCCGAGTACGTGCGCTGCTGGACCGCCCGAGGCCGCTGGGCGCGAGCCACGGGTGCCGGAGCCGAGGTGTAAACCGGGGCTGTTCCCGCAAACTGTTGCACCGGCGCGCCGGCCTGCTGCTGCGCTAACTCAGGCGC
The DNA here is from genome assembly GCA_035561355.1 of Bryobacteraceae bacterium. Classification (GTDB taxonomy): domain Bacteria; phylum Acidobacteriota; class Terriglobia; order Bryobacterales; family Bryobacteraceae; genus DATMXS01. The sequence goes on from DATMXS010000306.1 coordinate 10,449, forward strand.
GAACCCGGGCGTGTTGTAGCCCGCCGCCATTAGTTGGTTCCCCATCGGCTGCGCGGGTCCCGAGGTGCGCATCCACCCCGCCACTGCAACCGCTGAGAGTAACGAAAATGCCGCTATCAAAGCACCCTGTTTCACGTTCTGCCTCCCTGTGAGTTTCCTGCGTACCGCTCCTTGCGGGCCGCTGCGGAACTTGTTCGCTTCTGGTCCAAAAGACGTCGCTCCGCGGACTCGGGTTGCGCCGGATCCATTAACAGCTTCAATCATTTAGGGGTGGTTCAAAAGAATCACCTAACGTGGTGGAAATCAGCCAGTCTAATAGCTGGATGCACACGGACGAGGCAGCCGCCATTGAGATGGCGCGCGCGGGAGACCGCGACGCGTTCCGCACCCTTGTAGAGCAGCACGGCCGCAATGTCTTCCGGGTTGCATGGCGCCTTACCGGAAACGAGCAGGACGCCGAGGACATGGTGCAGGAAACGTTCCTTAAGGCATACCGGCAGATCGCGAAGTTCGACGGCCGGGCGCAGTTTGCGACATGGATCACGCGCATCGCGGTCAACTGCTCGCTCGATCTGCTCAGGGCACGGCAGCGGAGGGGGGAAGCGGTGGAGATCAACGAAAGCATAGAGCGCTCGCCGGGGGTCAGCCCGGAACAGGAACTGTTGAGCAAACAGATCGGGGCGCGGCTTCAATTTGCCTTGGGCAAGCTTTCGCCGGCGGAACGCGCGGCGTTCATCCTGCGGCACTACGAAGGTGCGCCGATCGAGGAGATCGCGCGCACGCTGGCCAAACCGGCGGGCGCGACGCGGCACTGCATCTTCCGGGCGGTGCAGAAGTTGCGGGAGGCGCTCGCGCCGTTCGCATCGCCGGCCCGGGCGTGCGGGAGGCCCGAAGCATGAAACACCTCAGCGAGGAACAACTCGTGTCTGCGTTTTACGGCGAATACAGCCGGGAGCACATGGCCGAATGCGAAGAGTGCCGCTCCGCGTATGAACGCATCGAAGCAGCGCTGGCGCAGGTGGATGCGCTGGAGCCGCCCGCGCGCGGCGAGGGTTACGGGCGCGAAGTGTGGGCCAGGATCGAGCCGAAGCTCCCAGAACGCTTGCGCTGGGAATGGTTGTGGGGATGGCGGCGGTGGGCGGCGGCAGCGGCCATGGCGACGCTGGTAGTTCTTGCATTCGTTGCGGGGCGCTTCTGGCCCGCGCAGCAGGCGGGTGCGATAGCGCCGCAGCCTATTACGGCGCAGACGCGTGAGCGGGTCTTGATGGTCGCATTGGGCGATCACCTGGATCGTTCGCAAATGGTCCTGTTGGAATTGGTGAACGCGCGGTCCGCGGACGAGGTGGACATCACTGCGGAGCAGCAGCGCGCGGACGACCTGGTAGCGACGAACCGCCTCTATCGCCAGACAGCAGCGGGAGCAGGGGAAGCCGGGCTCGCCTCCGTGCTCGAGGACCTGGAGCGAGCGCTGCTCGATATTGCGCGTTCGCCCTCACGGCTGTCCTCGCGGGAGTTTGAAGACTTGCGGCGCCGCATCGAGGCGCAGGGAATTGTGTTCAAGGTACGGGTAATCGATTCGGACTTACAGACAAGGAGCAGCGCATTATGAGATGCGTTTTGATGATCTACGTGTTGGCGATCTCGGCGTTTGCGTTCGAGCCGGACGCGCAGGAGCGTGCGCGCGAGGCGGAGCGTGCGGCAGAACGTGCAGCTCGCAGCGCGGAACGCGCGGAGCAGAGTGCCGATCGTGCATATGAGCGTGCCGCGCGGGCCCTCGATAAGCGCCAGTGGGACGAGGCGGCGAAGGCTTTCGGTGAAGTGCCGCGGACCAGCCCGCGCGCTGATGGTGCCCTCTATTGGGCGGCGTATGCCGAGAACAAAGTGGGCCGGCGCGCGGAAGCGCTGGGCAGGCTGAGCGAACTCGAGAAGTCGTTTCCGAACAGCCGGTGGGTAAATGACGCAAAGGCGCTCGCGATCGAGATCCGGCAAGCGCAAGGCCAACCGGCGAAGCCGGAATCCGAGGACGACGAAGAGTTGAAGCTGATGGCGCTCAATGGGCTGATGCGGGCCGATCCGGAACGCGCCGTGCCGATGCTGGAACGCGTGCTAGCCGGTACGCATTCGCCGCAACTGAAGGAGCGCGCGATGTTCGTGCTCATTCAGAGCGGTTCGCCGAAGGCCAGGGAGATCGTATTGAACACGGCCCGGGGGAAGGTCGGCAATCCGGATCTGCAATTGAAGGCGATTCAGTATCTGGGTGTGTTCCGCACCAAGGACAGCATGGCCGCGCTCTCCGACATTGCCAAAACGGAAAAGAACCCGGAGATGCAGGCCAAGGCTATCGAGATGCTCGGGATCATGGGCCCGGAGGCAGCGCCGGAACTGAAGGCGATCTATGCTGCGAACCCGGACAAGCGCGCCAAGCGGGCTGCACTGCGCGGACTGTTCATCCAGCACAACGCGGCTGCCATCGTCGAGATCGCACGTAAGGAAACGGATCCCGAACTTAAACGGGAGGCGGTGCAGCAGCTATCGGTCATGAAGTCGAAGGAAGCCAGCGATTACATGATGGAGATCCTGAAATGAAGAGCACTCTGTTGATTCTGGCGGTGGCAGCGTTGCCGCTCGCCGCGCAGCACCGCATCACGAATGGCGATGTGAAAACTCGCGCGGCCACGAACGTCGCGCAGGATGTCAAGACGCTCGGCTCGGCAGCCACGCCGGTCTGGATCGCGTACACCGTGCCTTCGGTCGGCGGGAGCCACTGCGAAGGCCGGGCGACGCTCGAGGACGGCCGTGGGAGCACGCGGCAGGAGAACAAGCAGGAGTCGACGAACCTGCTTGTGTTCCTGCGCGCGGAAAATGGCAATGTGACGCGGATTCGGGCGTGGGGCGAGGGTTGTGAGATCGACGCGGGCGGCCGGACCGTGCATCTGTTGACGGGCGTGGGCACCGCGGACAGCATCGCGCTGATGTCTTCGTACGCGACCGGCGCCGAGCGCAAGATGAGCGACGCAGCCGTGTTCGTGATCGCGCAGCACAAAGGCCCGGAGGCGGATGCAGCGCTGGCGCGGTTAACGGAGCCTTCACAGGCGGAGGGCCTCAGAGAACGCGCGGTGTTTTGGCTGGGTGCGTCGCGCGGCCGTCCGGGGTACGAGCGGCTCCGGACCATCGTGCGTGAGGATCCGAGCAGTCATATTCGCGAAAAGGCAGTTTTCGCGCTGCACGTCAGCAAAGAGCCGCAGGCGGCGGACGCCCTGGTTGAGCTCGCAAGAGGCGACAAGGATCCGCACGTTCGCGGCCAGGCACTGTTCTGGCTGGGCCAGGGCGATGACAAGCGGGCCATGACGGCGCTGAGCTATGCGGCGGAGAACGATCCGGATCGCGAGGTGCGGAAGAAGGCTGTATTCGCGCTGAGCCAGTTAAAGAGCGACGCCGGGTTGACCAAGCTGATCGAGCTTGCAAAGACGGCGAAGGACTCGGAGGTTCGCGGGCAGGCGATCTTCTGGCTTGGGCAGAAGGCGCAGAAGAAGGCGGTGGCCACGCTGTCGGATGTTGCTGAGAACGATCCCGACACTGACGTGAAGAAGAAAGCCGTGTTCGCGATCAGCCAGTTGCCTAAAGACGATGGCGTGCCGAAGCTGATCGAGTTGGCACGGACTAACAAGAACGGCGAAGTGCGCAAGCAGGCGATCTTCTGGCTCGGGCAGTCGGAGGATCCGCGCGCGATCGATTATTTCGAATCGCTGCTGAAGTAAGTAAGCGCTGGAGGCGCGTTCGCGCCGTACAAAGCGACGCGAACGCACTTCAGGCGAGCCCGCCGGTTACCCCGCTGTCCTCGTTTTCGCCTGCGACGGCCGGGCGGGAACTACGCCGAGTTGCTCGAGAAGCGAATACTGGTCCGTGGCAACGAACTCCTCGACGGTCTTGCCGCTCATTCTTTTCACTAGCGTCATGCCCGTCTGAGTCACCTTTCGTCCCGTCGGCGCGATGCCTTGAAAGTCTCCCTGATGCGTGCCCGTCCAAGTCCAGCGGACGGCGAGTTTGTCGCCTTCGGTGATGACCTCATCCAGGTTCAATCGGAAATCGGGAAACGCGTTCCGGATTTCATTGATGTACCCGAACAGCTCTTCGTGGCCTTGGAGCGGCTGCGCCAGCGTGGTGCTGTGAAAAACGAAATCGTCGGCGTAGACGTCGCTGGCTCCCTGCGGATCGCCCTTGTTCCAGAATTGTTTCACTCGATCCAGGGTGTCTCTGATTTCCATTGAGGCCTCCTCTGCAGTCTTGCTGAAGCCAGATTACGGCTCGCATGCCGTCGCGTCAAATGCGGCGCGAATCAGACCCGGTTGTCCTCTTTGCAAGCAGAGCGGCACACGCAATACCGCTGTCAACCATTCGCTTTTTTGCAGGGGCTTAATGAACTCGGCGCGCCCCTAGAAAAGCACGGAAGAAGACGCGTTTTCTGAACCCGCTTACTGCCGTGCGCGGCTCATGCGGTGCGGGTTGTGTCACCGCTTACTTTCGGAAGCGTGCCAGCGGCCTCTTTGATGCGCGGATCAAACCCTCTGGATAGGTTACCCGCTCCAGGAGCAGGCCGGAGGATGGGGCGGTCCACGCTGCCACGTCCAGCCTGCGGTCACAGCGCCCTTCGATCAAACGGGCGAAGTCGGCTTCCGTAATCTCATGCAGCCCGAGTTTCACGAGCACTCCAGCAAGACGGCGGACCATCCTCCAAAGAAAGTGCGACGCCTCGATGCGGAAGACGAGGAGCGGATCTTCAACCTCGATGGAGGCCGACCGGACAACTACGATGGTGGATTCGTCCGGCCGGGCAGCGTCTTCAGCGCGGAAGCAGATGAAGTCGTGGCGACCCTCGAACATCTTCGCCGCACGCGCCATCAGCGGCACGTCCAGGTCTTCCTTCACCCACCAGACGAAGCGTTTAGAGAACGCGGTCTTGCGCGTTGAAATCTGGTAGCGGTACGCGCGGCTTAGGGCGTCGTGGCGGGCATGGAAGCGTCCGGGGGCTTCTTCTGCTTCGATGATGACGATGTCTGCGGGAAGGCGAGAGTTCAGCTCGCGGAGAATTTCCTTTGGGCGCCGCACTTGTTTTCCAGGCAGGCGCAAGTGAGCCACCTGGGCCAGCGCGTGAACGCCGGCGTCTGTGCGGCCGGCGCCATGCAGATCGACCTCGGAGCGAAAATACTCCTCGGCAGCTGCCCGTATTTCTCCGGCAACGGTGCGCGCATTCTTCTGATCCTGCCAGCCGCTGTAGCGCGTGCCGTCATATTCGATAACCAACTTCCATGTGCTCACGAGCCGTTAGGATAGCGCGGATTGCGCGGCGGCCCGCGTTGTACGCTGGATTCAGCGGAGGGAACGATGGCAAGGGGACCGCTTACCCAGGACGAAATGCGTGCCTATCACGAGCACGGTTATGTGCTTGTGCGCGGGATGTTCGACGCGGAGGAGACTGGAATGCTGCGCCGCGCCGCGAAGGAGGACCGGGAACTCGACCAGCACTCGTTCGGACGTGCGGACGGTGAGGGCGGCACAGTGAGGCTCTCGCTCTGGAACCATCCGGGCGATTCGATCTACGGGATGTTCGCGCGTTGCGAATCAGTGGTGAACTCAGCCGAAGCTGTGCTGGGCGGCGAGGTGTACCACTACCACTCGAAGATGATCATGAAGGACGCCCGCGTCGGCGGCGCGTGGACGTGGCACCAGGATTACGGCTACTGGTACCAGAACGGCGTCCTGTTTCCGCTGCTCACAAGCGCGTTCATCGCGGTGGACCCCGCGACTCGGGAAAACGGATGCCTGCAGGTGATCCGGGGCTCGCACGAACTCGGACGAATCGAGCACATCCTGACGGGCGATCAGGCCGGCGCCGACACTGAGCGCGTCAACGAGGTGTTGAAGCGTTTGCCTCTGATGTACGTCGAGATGGAGCCGGGCGATATGCTGCTGTTCCACGCAAACCTGTTGCACCGCTCAGACCAGAATCGGTCGGAGAACCCTCGCTGGTCGATGATCTGCTGCTACAACGCGGCGCGGAACGATCCCTACAAGGAGTCGCACCATCCAAGGTATACGCCGCTCCAGAAAGTTCCGGACAGCGCGATCAAGGCGGCGGGTTTGAAGCGCTTCTCGGATTCGGCTGGCGACGTGGCCTGGCTGGAAGAGACGCGCGATTCGAGTGCTCGGAGTCTGGCGGAGAAGACGGCGAGGAAGATTGCGGGTTGAAGCGATGCTCTGAACTTCAGCCTGGTGCGCGGTTGAGCGCCGCGCACCAGGAATAAGAATCCGGGTTACTGCTTGTCGTACGCGCCGAGCGGCCGCACCCAGATGTTGCGGTAGCGCACGGCGACGTCGTGGTCCTGGAGAGCCAGCGGTTCCTCCGCATCGTGCGGCGCATACGTGCCGACGACGCGGTGAGACATGCGCCCGATAATCTCCTTGCGGTGGTGTACCAGCACGCCGTTAAAGAAGACAGTGACGTAGGCCGGCTTCACGAGTTTGCCTTCGTCGAATTTGGGCGCCTCGAAGACGATGTCGTACGACTGCCACTCGCCCTGCGGGCGCGCCGGGTTTACCAGCGGCGGCCACTGCGCGTAGATCGCCCCGGCCTGGCCATCGGCGTAGGTGACGTTGTCATGCGACTCGAGCACCTGGATCTCGTAGCGGCTCATCAGGAGCACGCCGCTGTTGCCGCGCCACTGGCCCGCCCAGCCGACCTCCTTCGGGATGCACCACTCGATGTGGTATTGCGCGTCCCCGAACTTCTCCTTGGAAATGAGATCGCCCGTGCGGGTTGCGATCTCCATGTAGCCGTCCTTGACCTTCCACTTCGGCTCGACGGTCTTGCCGCGGTCGGCGCCGCGGCCCCGCTGGGTCCAATGGGACAGGTCCTTGCCGGCGAAGAGAACGATCGCGTCGGCGGGCGCCGGCACAGGGCTGGTTGCGGGCGGCACCACAACCTTTTTGGGATGCGGGCGCTTGATGTCGTGGACGCGCCAGGGCTGACCGGGAAGTATGGGAGTGTCGGAGTATCCGGGGTCGCCCTTGCTGCGGTCGTCCTGGGCACACGCGACGGAGGCAGCCAGGGAGAGGCATGCCGCTGTCAGAAGAAGTCGTTTTGTCATGACGGAAGAATCAGGATACAGGAGAAAAGCCGACGCCGCAGATCGCTGCCACTCAACCCTCTTTCCCCCCGGCTCGGCGTCTGCCTCAGGCTACGAGCGTTTCGCCGGGTTCGGGCATCGAGAGGCCGCCGTTGGACGCCCGGACGACCTGTTGTATGCGGGCGGGGTTGCGGCGAAGATTACGCTGAACGTGGACGAAGGCGAGATGGTTGATGCGCTGCGCTTCCGCCAGCTCAACGAGGGCCTGGATGTCCGCGTGGACCGGAATTCTTTCGAACGTGTAGGCTTCGTGGATGACCAGGTGCGCGCCCGCAAACAAGTCGCGTCCGGCATCGGTGAACATGCCGTCGCCGCTGTAGCAGAACGCCTTCCCGTCGGCATCGAGCCGCGCCGCCAGGTTGGGTACCGCATGTGTGGATTCGGCGAAGGAGAGCGTGGCGCCGGCGAAATCGATACTGTGGCCGGGGGCAACTGCGCAGTATTCCACTGGAAATTCATAGCGTGCCGGGAGCCCTCGATATCCAAGTTCAAGCGCATGCCTGAGAGAGTCCAGGACATACGGCTGGCCGAAGACGGTGAGCGGCTTGGTGCGGCCGTCTTCCCACATCCGGCCGAGCAAGGCGGGCATCCCGAAGTAGTGGTCGGCGTGGCCGTGGCTGAGGTAGACCGCGTCGATCGCGGCGGGGTCACGCACCGTTTCCCAGATCGCAGGCGGCGCGCTGAACCCACAGTCGAACAGAAGCTTGGCGCGGGATGTCTCGACGAGGGCACAGGTGTTCGGGAGGCGCTCGTCGAACGCCTCTCCGCAACCAAGGATGGTGACTCGCATATGTTCAGCTAGCTGCCGGCCGCCTCGCGGCTTCTGAGAACTGCTCCCAATTCTGGCGCTGCGCCCACGCGTCGAAGCGCGTGAGCCTGGGGAATTGCGTCCGAACACCGCTCATGTCCACGCGGCCGCGCCCGGTCTGGAAGCCCTCCTCGAGGAAGCGGTACATGCGGGCGAAGTCCGGGCCGGCGGCGCGCTCGAAGTCCTCCCAGGGAATTTGCTGGTACTGTACCTCGCGCGACAGGACACGGCTGAAGGTGGCGGCGACGTCGCGCATGCTGGTCTCGTCACTGGCGATCTCAATCGCGCGGTCGCGGTAACGCCCGGGGTGCTCGAAGACCTCCGCGGCGATCCGCCCGATGTCATCGACGGCGATCTGCTGCTGCACGGTGCCGGGATCGAGTGGCAACCTGATGGCGCCGCCGCGGATGCTATCCCCCATCCCCAACCAATTCTCCATGAACCATACCGGCCGGAGGATGGTGTGCGGAATCCCGATCTGGCGAATGTGCTCCTCGATGCGGTTCTTGGTTTCGAAGAAGGGTATGCCTGTATTGAGGTCGGCCCCGATGGTGGAGGTGTATACGAAATGCGAAATGCCCGCCCGCTGTGCGGCGTCCGCAATGGCATTGCCCTGCCGGACCTCGCCCTCTACACCCGAATCCATCGGGTTCTGGACGGAGAAAACACCCCATATCTCATCGAGTGCACGAGCGAGCGACGCCTTGTCGTCGTAATCGCCCTGGCTGACTTCGACGCCGGTTCCGAGCTGGCGCCGGGCCTTCGCGGCATCGCGCGCGAAGGCGCGCACCCTGAATCCGCGCTCGCGAAGATGCCGGAGGGCGGCCCCGCCCTGCTGTCCGGTAGCGCCTGTTACAAGCACGAGCTTGTCGCGATCGGTCTGTTTTGCCATAAATCTGCCCCTCTTGTGTGCATTCTCGCACGCGCGGCGAGCGAACATGAGGCGCACGTTACGATGAAAAGAGGATGCTTTCCGAAAGGTTCGAAGACGCGTTGGTGTTTGCGCACCACCTGCACCGCAATCAGAAGCGGAAGACCACGGGCGTGCCTTATGTAGCGCACCTGTTGGGAGCGGCCTCACTGGTGATCGATGACGGCGGCACCGAAGACGAGGCGATTGCGGCGCTGCTGCACGACGCGATCGAGGATCAATCGCGTACTTTTCCGGGAGGCCGCGACGCTCTGGCGGCCGAGATCGAGCGGCGGTACGGGACGGAAGTGCTGCGCATCGTGATCGCCTGCACGGAGCAGAGCACGCCGGAGGAGAGGCGGATTCCGGACAAGCGCGCGCGCTGGCGGGCGCACAAGCAGCACTACATCGAGCAGATTGTGACGCAGGACGTATCGGTGCGCCGCGTTTCGTGCGCCGACAGCATTCACAACGTGCGGTCGATGATCAAGGATTACGCCCGCATGGGAAACGCGCTGTGGTCTCGATTCCTCACGAAGAGCGGCGAGGACCAGCTTTGGGCTTACGACGCGCTGGCGCACGCTTTGACTGACCACGGCGGGACGGGACTGGCTTCGGAGCTGCGGCGCGCGGTTGACGACCTGGCGCGGCTGCTGAAGGCCGAGCGGGCCGCTTGACGGCTGGTTTCGCGTTCTTTTTGACGGCGGGTTTCGAAGTGGATTTCGGTTTTGACGGAGATGCCGGCCGCGGCTTCGTGACCGAGCGCTTAGCGGTGGGCAGCAGGTCGAACAGCGAGGGCTGCATCAGCATGGCGTCGCGCTTCGGGGATCGGGCGGGCGGTTTCGATCCGAACAAAATCCCGGTCCGAGGCAGCGCTTTCGCCGGTTTCGCCTTGGGCTTCACCGGCGCGGCACGCTTCGCTGCAGGCCTGGGCGCGTTGCGTGAGCCGTTGGATCCGTTCAGTGGCCGTGTTCTGCGGGTCTTGGCGGGCGGCTCGGGGTCGGGTTCCGGCGCGGGCCCGCGGCTTCCGTCTTTGGGACGCCCGCACAGGTCGCACCAGTACGGGTGACGGTCATAGACTCCGCACAACTCGCAGCGCGTATACACGCTGTACGTCTTCAACGGCATCAGGTTTCCGGATCAGGATAGCGCAGATTGAGGTATATTTCGTTTCATGAATACCGACGTGGCGACTCAGATCATTGCGCTTGAATCGGCGGCGCTGGAGCGCTGGGGTAAAGGCGATCCCTCGGGCTTCCTGGAACTGACGGATCCGGAGGTCGCATACTTCGACCCGTTCACGGAGCAGCGCCTGGACGGGCTCTGCGCGCTGACGGACCTCTACGAGGGTTTGAGGGGCCAGGTGCTGGCAGACCGATTCGAACTGCTGAATCCCAGGGTTCAGGCTGCCGGCGCCGCCGCGGTGCTCACGTTCAACTACGTCAGTCATACGGCAGGCAAGGAGGACCGCTGGAACTGCACCGAGGTATACCGGCGCACTGACGAAGGCGTCTGGAAGATCATCCAGACGCACTGGTCGCTCACGGCGGCGGTCAAAGCCTGAATTGCCTGCGAACTTTGGGCCGGGTTCGCGCGTATCCCTCGGCATGAGCAGGATAGCTGCGTTTGTGGCAGCGTGCGCCTTACTGGCCATACCAGCGCGGGCGGACGAATGGGAAAAACGTTACAACGTGAGCGGCGCCGCCGAGGTGAGAGTAGCAGCCGCAGATGGCAACGTCGAGGTGCGGACCGGAAACCCGGGCGAGGTATACGCGCGTGTGACGACGCAGGGCTTCCGCATCGCCGAAGACGAGTTGAGAATCGTGGAACGCCAGACAGGCAACCGCGTGGAGGTGGAACTCCGGCTGCCGAAGATGACCTTCTGGGGAGTGGGGAACCGCTCGATCCGTGTCGAGGTGGCGGTGCCTGCGGGCGTTCGCGCGGAGATCTCGACGGGGGACGGAAACATCACGGCGCGCGAGGTTTCGGGTAACCTCCGGCTGAGCACAGGGGACGGAAACATCGATCTCATGGGCATCAGCGGTCCGCTCTCGGCGAACACGGGAGACGGCAACATCCGCGTCGCGGGGCGTTTCGCGCGGTTGGACCTGAAGACCGGCGACGGCAACGTCCAGGCGGAGGCGACGGAGGGGTCGCGAGTAGCCGAGCCGTGGACCGTGAGGACGGGCGACGGTGAAGTCGTGCTCCGGCTGGCGTCGAAGGTCGCGGCCGATTTCGAACTGAGGACCGGCGACGGCGGGGTGACGGTGGACGCGGCCGGTGTGGACGATGAGAGCCGGAAGGAAAACCAGCGTAAGGGCCGCTTGAACGGTGGCGGCGGGCTAATCCGCGTGACCACCGGCGACGGCTCGATTCGGCTGGTTCAGCGCTAACGCGCGGCACGCGATTCGTAGACGATGCGGCCGCCGACGATCGTGAAGCGCACGTGGGCCTCGCGGGCGCCGTCGCGTAGATCGCGATCGAAAATGACGAGGTCGGCCAGTTTGCCGGGTTCGAGAGTGCCGAGATCTCGCTCATCACCCGCAGCATAGGCAGCATGAGCGGTCGCAGCCATCAGCGCCTCATCGAGAGTTACGGCGTTCATCGCGACCGCCAGGGCAATGCCTTCCAGGGCGCTGGGGCCGCTGTCCGTGCCAAAGGCCACCACGACGCCGGCATCGAGCATGCGGCGGCTCGGCAGCGTCTCATGGAAACGGGTAGGATCCTTACGGTATTCGAACGCGAGGGGCGGCTGGAGACTCCCAATGACCCCCAGTTTCGCCATGCGCACTGCCTGGGCCGGAGTCGTGTTAAACGCGTGCTCGAAGCGGAAGCGGGTACCCGCGAGTCCATATTTCTCGACTGCATCGAGAAGGTTCCCGATCTCCTGTTCGCCTGCGATGTGGACGCGGATCTTCAGACCTGCACCGTGGGCCCCGGGGATGAATCGATCGAGTGGCGCATCGCGGCGGGGGAAGCCCTTCACCGCGTCCCAGCGCAGCCATTCGTCGCCCAGGCCGTGCGCAGCGATGTAATCGGTTTGGCGCTTCCACGTGTTGAGTGGGAGGGCTGAGCGGATGCGCACGGTCAGACGGCCCTCGGCGCGCGCGCGGAGGTACACGGGAAGTTCGTCCCACGCAGTGGAGTCATGGGCCGAAGTGATACCTGCCGCGGCGGCGCGCCGGAGCATCTCGTCAAAAAGCTTGTCGTCCTGTGTGCGAGTGGTTGCGGCGCGGGCTTCTTCGACGCGGGACATGTCCGCCGAGCGCACGACGCCGTTTCGCGACGTCAAGCCCGCAGCGCGGAGCGCGACAGTGTTGGCGAGTCCTGACTCTTCTGAGGAGTGCAACAGCCAAACGGGGCGCCCCGCCGAAGCTCTATCCAGTCGCGCGAGCGTCGGGGCAACACCGTTCCAGCCTTCGCCGGCAACCCAGGCGCCTTCGGGAACGTTGGCGGCATAGTTGGCGACGGCGGAGAGGAGTGCGGCCGGAGTACGGGCCGCCTCGAGGTACATCTGGACGAACTCGACGGGCCGGTGGAACGGGTGCGCGTGGCCGTCGATGAGCCCGGGAGTGACTGTACCACCGGCTGCATCGATGATGCGCGTCGCGGGCCCGGCGACCGCCCGTGCCTCGGCATTGGTGCCTACGTCGGCCAGGCGCCCGCTTTCCACTGCTACGGCTTCAGCGGTCGGGCGCTGGGGTACACCCGTCCACACGCGCGCGTTCACGATCACGAGTTCGGGAACGGCGGCCACGAGAGCCAGAAGCAGCAGCATAAAGCAATAGACACCAGTGTTTTTCACGAGTTCCCGGCCTTACACTGGTCTTAACCGAGTCATGCAGAACTTCACTTTTCACAATCCAACCAAGATCGTGTTCGGAAAAGGCCAGATTGCCGCCATAGCGCAGGAGATTCCAGCAGACGCGCGCGTTCTGGTCACGTATGGCGCCGGCAGCATCAAGCGGAACGGCGTCTACGGGGCGGTGATGGCCGCGCTCCCGGGCCGCGCCGTAGGCGCGTTCGGGGGCATCGAGCCGAACCCGAAATACGAGACGCTGATGCGCGCGGTGGAGAAAATCCGGGCGGAGGGCTGGGATTACCTGCTCGCGGTAGGCGGCGGATCGGTGCTGGACGGTACGAAATTCATAGCCGCGGCGGTCCCGTTCACAGGCGGCGATCCCTGGGATATCGTTGCAAAGGGCGCTGAAGTGAAGAGCGCAGTGCCGATCGGCGCGGTGCTCACGCTCCCTGCGACGGGGTCGGAATCGAATGCGTTCGCAGTGATCTCGCGCGAATCCTGCGGGGATAAGTTGGCGTTCAGCACCCCGTTGGTCTTTCCGAAATTCGCAGTGCTCGATCCCGAAGCGACGTTCTCGCTCCCGCCTCGACAGGTGGCGAACGGCGTAGTGGATGCGTTTGCGCACACGCTGGAGCAGTACCTGACGTTTCCGGCAGCGGCGCCGCTTCAGGACCGCTTCGCGGAGGGTATCCTGCTGACGCTCATCGAGGTGGGGCCGGGGACATTGGCGGATCCCACCGACTACGAAGCGCGCGCGGCCTTCATGTGGACAGCCACGCTGGCCTTGAATGGCCTGATCGGCTGCGGCGTGCCGCAGGACTGGGTGACCCACATGATCGGTCATGAGATCACGGCAATGCACGGCTTGGACCACGCGCAGACGCTGGCGGTCGTATTCCCCGCCGTCATGGATGCGCGGCGCGGGCCGAAGAGGGACAAACTGCTCCAGTACGGCGAGCGGGTGTGGGGCATACGGTCCGGGTCGGAGGACGAGCGAATCGACGCGGCAATCGCGCGGACGCGGGAGTTCTTTTCGTCGCTGGGTGTCAAAACGCGCTTTTCGGAGTACGGCATCGGCGCCGATGTTCGTGAAAAGGTAGCGGAGCGCTTTGAGAAGCGCGGCTGGCGGAAGCTAGGCGAGCGCGGGGACGTAGGCCCGAAGGAAGCGTCCGAGATCCTGGCGTACAGTCTGTGAGATGCCGCAAATGAGAGAATGGCCGCGATTGATCCGGCGGCCGGCGAGAACGCGGGCCAGCCCGGGCGCTCCAGGATCCGGTGGAGCCGTTCTCCAATTGGCTATCACGGCGACTCCCAGGCTCGCGCAATCAGTTATTCGAACAGTGCAAGCCTGCGGGCGCCGATGGCGAGCAGCACGAGTGCGCTGCCGACCAGCAATACGAATAGCGCGACGACCCCGAACCGGACTGCCAGTAAGGGAACGGAGCTTTCCGGATTTACGAGCAGCTTTTCGAGAAGCCGCAGTAGGCCGGTCACCGGGATCACGCTGAGCCAGTACGCGCCTTGGACCCAAGCGGTGGCCGCGGTCCTGTGCTGAGAG
>DATMXS010000307.1:0-6987 GCA_035561355.1 Bryobacteraceae bacterium
GTTCTGATTCATGGATTCACTCAGGCTGGAACCCGCCTCCATTCACATCCCAACCGCCGATCACTACTAACGCGATTCGGCTTGGGACGGACCGTCGTGCCTTGTCTCATCCGCCACTCATGGGCCTTCCGGCGCAACGACGGCGGCTTTCCCGGGTTCTCCGCCGTCGAACAGGCCCGCTCGACTTTTCACCCCTCGACCTTCCTCGTCCCGTCGTTCCACCGGACGCGCCTCCCACTTCGCAATGAAATGTTTGCCATCTGCGGGACCAGCGTGGCCTGAAAGCCGAGCGACATCGGAGCCGCTGGGGTCTTGCGCGTCCGCATGCATTCCATAAAGTTCCGCACGTGGAGATCGGTCGCAAAATCGAACCCGCGTTCCGACTTCTTCGAGATTGCCGGCTTCTCCTCGGCGCCTTGGAGATAGACCCTGAGTTCCTCCCGCCCGATGTCCATGCGGGCCTTGTCGCCGTCGTAATGGTTCATCTGGTCGTTGCGCCTTACGTATCGCATGGCAGCGTAGTTGATCGTGAACACCGCGATGAAATCGGAGGCATACTCGGCCGTGACCACGACCGATTCGGGCAAATCGACGCCTGGCCGGTGCGGCTTGCCCGCCGCCGCGGTGACCGCCTGCGGAAACCCCGCGTTCATGAGCATGTGAATGCCGTCGAAGACGTGCGCGCCCTGGTCCCCCACGATGCCACCCGCATAATCGGAGAGATAGCGCCAGTTCACGAACCGGAACGGATCGGGCGGCACGCGCTTCTTTGCCGGACCCTGCCATTGCTCCCAGTCCAGCGGCCCTTCCAACTTAACGTCAGTCGCCGCGCGCAGATAATTGTTCAGCCACCAGGAGCGGACCATGCGCACGTCGCCGAGCGTGCCTCCGGACACGATCTTTGTCGCTTCGAGATACAGGTCGTAGCTGCGGCGCTGCATCCCGACCTGCACGATCTGCTTCGACTTCTTCTCAGCCTCGACCAGTTCCACGCCCTGCTCCGGAGTCTGGCAGAGCGGCTTCTCGACATAGACATCCTTGCCCGCGGCAAGTGCGTCGAGCACCATGCGGTGGTGCCAGTGTTCGGGTGTTGCGATCAGGACCGCGTCGATCTCTTTGTCGGCAAGCACTTGCCTGTAATTGCGATACGATTTCGGCGCCGAGCCGCCCTGACCTTTTGCCGCGACCGAGATCGAGCGTTCCAAGTTCGGTTCGTACACGTCACACACGGCGCCGATCCGCACTGTGGGATCTTTCTGAAACGTCGTCATGACCAGTTCTCCCCGTCCGCCGGCGCCGATTACGCCCAGGACAATGCGGTCGGACGGAGCGGCATGTGCGGCCAACGCCGCGCCGCCAGCGAGCAGGAAGCTTCTTCTATTCATTTCTCTCCTCTGACTGCCGAGGCCACTCGAGGTGGCGCTTCAAGAATTCAAACGTCCCCTTGCCGTTGATCGTGTGCGGGCCGTTGAAGAACTCGATCTCGGCGCGTTCAGGCATGTTCATCCTGGTCGCGTAAAACCGGCGCACCTTGGCGAATTCATACGCGACCCACTCGTCCGGCGCGACCCCGTCCGCGTGGCCCCGCTCCACCATGAACGGCCGCGGCGCCATCAAATCCGCCAGTTCCGCGTAGTTCGCGACATTGGCCAGATCGAACTCGATCATGTCGTACTCGTCCGTGAGCAGGTAACTGTAGCGCGAGTCGACGCTCGTGTTCTTCCAGACCCACTCGTTGAAGTCGGCCGAGCAGATCGAAAGGGCGTAGCCGTCCAGCAGTGGCGGGACCCGCATTGCCGTCTTGCCGCCATAGGATAGGCCGTAGAAGCCGATCCGCCGCGCATCTACGAATGGCAGGCCGGAGAGCCACTCGAGCTGCCTCTGGTGTTGGCCTACGATGAACGAAAACAGGGCTAGCTTCAGCGGATGCGCTTTTCGCTGGATCAGGCGAAAGCGATCGTGCCCGATGTACGGATTTTGGGGAGCATAAGCGATGAATCCCTGCTCGGCCAGCCGCACGGCGTAGCGATGGTAGGCCGGATTGTCCACGGCGGGATCGGCAAGGTCGCTCGGCCGTCCTTCCAAGCCATGCTGGCAGACCACCACGGGACGGCGTTCCCCTGGCCGAAGGTCCTTCGGGACCAGCAGAATGCCATAGCTGAATATGCCGGGCCAGACGTCCAGCACCACTTCGTAGCCTCGGAACTTCGGCTCGTCGTAGATCAGCCGCGTGCGCGGATTCGCCGGGACGCTCGGATCGGGCATCCGCCCGATTACTTCGTCCCAGATGTAGTTCCGGGCGTATTGCGACGTCTCCCTCCACCTCTCGGGTGACGAACTGTCCGCCTTGCGCCAGAACTCGGAGCGGCGGACCGGCGACTGCCGGATGAGCCGCTGGGTGTGCGCCGCCAACTCGTCGAACTGACGGTGCATCCGTTCCGATGTGTCAGCGCGCGTGCCGCGCAGGTCTTCGGGAGCTTCTCCCGGCGGCGCGAGTTTCAACTCTGCGCCCGCCGTCCGGAGCAGCGCCGCGAGAGCCGCATCCGAACCCGGGAGACCGCGTCCATCGCCGCTGGCCACAAGTTGCAGCTTCTCGCCCGCGTTCAGTTTGGCAAACCACTGCCGCCCGCGATCGATTTCGCGTTGGACATTTTCGAGCGGCGGAGTCGTCAGCGCGCCGTTCGGAGTTGCCCCGCTGCGCTCCTTGGTGGCCGGTGGCGGCCCCTTTACGTCCGGCACGGCGCTCGCTTCAATCACCAACGCGCGCGGCGCAATCATCGCGGCGATCTCGGCATCTCCGAACTCCCGCAGCAGAGCCCACACGTCACGATAGATCGGCTCCTTCCACACCTCTTCCCGCGGCTGGAAGTAGCCGCTCACGAGAGTGGCGTCGATGCGGGTGTCCAGCGCCGCACTGTAGAAGGCGATCAGCCCGCCTTCGGCGTATCCGGCCACCGCGATCGGGGCGGCATGCTTGCGGTTCTCGGCCACCAGCCAATCGACAGCCGCGAGCACTTTCTGAACCTCATAGCCGATGATGTGCCGCCCCGTCTCGTAGGCCATGCGGTAGATCCACTCGCGGTGCGGCATGTTGGTCATCCGGATCCCGGGGATGCCCGACCATGTACTCTTGCGGTCAATCAGCACGGGAACCAGCACCTGGCAGCCGCTCTCGGCCAACCGGCGTGCGAACTGGGCCGAACGGGGTACACCGGGCTCCAACCCGGCAAGCGCCTCGGGTGTCCAATCCGCATCCGGCAGTGCAACGACGCGTGCCACAGGGGGCGTGTCAGGCTCGAGCAGCAGCCCCTCGGCTGCAACTCCCTCGAACACGGGCCAGCGCACGGCGTAAATCTTGTATCCGTTGCCACGCCCGGCGAGAGCAGGCGCTGAAGTGGTCGCGTCGAAGGTCAGCGCGTTTGCGCTCACGCGAGCATCCACCGCGCCGATAATGCGGGCGAGGCTCGCTCGATTGGGCGCGATGGAGCGTTCGTAAGCGTCGCGCGATGTGAAGTCGCGCTTCCAGAACCGCTCCCGCGCTGTCGCTACCCGGTCCGCTTCCCGCAGCAGGTAGCCATGGATGGCATCCACCATCGACACGGCGAAGTCCCCGCCATCTTTGAGCGGCGCGGTCCCGGGAAGGCGGTCCTGTGCGAACGCCGGAGCGAGAAGAAGAACGGCGGCGGCCACTACCGCATACGGAGTTGCATGGGAAAAGTCCGTGACGTCACGCATGGCGTACCTTCACTTTCTCTCCATTTGTGATTTGGTAAGACCTGCCTGCGCCGGGTGCGCACGATTGATTCTAAACCGCGCCGGAGCGCTTCGCGCGAAGTCGCCACCCGACGAGGCGATCGTGCCGCTACCGAAGCCGTAGTGCGAGAGCCCCGCGCGGCGGCGGCGCGACCCCGTCTGTTAAACTTTACTCAGACAGGGGATGCACCGAATGACAAAACTCAGCGGGGAATTTCCCTCGAATCTGGGAGAACTGCGGCGCAGTAGCAGCTATTCAGAGGAGCGGATCGGATCGCGCAGCGTCAAGGATGAGGTCCGAGCCAACCTGATCTGCAAACTGCAGAAGGGCGAGACCCTCTTCCCGGGCATTGTGGGCTACGAGGAGACGGTGTGCCCGCAGGTGGCGAACGCGATTCTGGCGCGCCACAACTTCATCCTTCTCGGGCTGCGCGGCCAGGCGAAGACTCGCCTGCTCCGGTTGCTCACGACGCTGCTCGATGAGCACCTGCCATACGTGGCCGGGTGTGAGATTCACGACAATCCGTACAAGCCGATCTGCCGGCAGTGCCGGGACACGATCGCCGAACAGGGCGAAGACACTCCGATCGCATGGCTCACCCGCGACCAGCGCTACGTCGAAAAGCTCGCCACTCCGGACGTGACGATCGCCGACATGATCGGCGATATCGATCCCATCAAGGCGGCGCGGCGTGGGCAGAACATCTCCGATGAGCTGACCGTCCACTACGGCCTGTTGCCCCGCGCGAATCGCGGCATCTTCGCGGTCAACGAGTTGCCCGATCTCGCAGGCAAGATCCAGGTGGGTTTGTTCAACATCATGCAGGAAGGTGACGTGCAGATTAAGGGCTATCCGGTCCGGCTGCCGCTCGACCTCATGCTCGTGTTTACGGCCAACCCGGAGGACTACACTGCACGCGGCAAGATCATCACGCCGCTGAAAGACCGCCTGGGAAGCGAAGTCCGCACGCACTATCCGGTTGAAACCCAAGAAGGCATCGCGATCACGCGCCAGGAAGCCTGGACTGACCGGCCCTCTCCGATCAAGGTGGAGATTCCCGAGTTCATCCGCGAGATCGTCGAACAGCTTGCGTTCCTCGCGCGCGAGGACAAGCGGGTTGACAAGCGCTCAGGCGTTTCGCAGAGACTGCCGATCTCGGCGCTCGAGAACGTCGTCTCCAATGCGGAGCGGCGCGCCCTCCGTGCCAAGGAAGCCGTCGCAGTGCCGCGGGTCATCGACATCTACTCGGCGCTGCCGGCGATCACCGGCAAATTGGAACTCGAGTACGAGGGCGAATTAAAGGGCGGCGACGTCATCGCCAAAGAGATCATCAAGACGGCTGTGGGCAAGGTCTATTCGCGCATGTTCGACGGCGAGAACGTGGCGCAGATCATCCAGTGGTTCGACCTTGGCGGCTCGCTGAAACTCGACGAAAGCGCCGACGCCGAGAGCATCGTGAAACAACTCTCGGGGATTCAGGGCCTGATGGACAAGCTGACCGTGATGCGGGTGGGCAAGAGCGATCCGGCTCCATTGCGCGCCGCGGCGGCGGAGTTCATCCTGGAGGGCCTGCACGCGCACCGGCGTATCAGCCGCACTGAGGAGCGTGGGTTCACCAGCGAGGAGCGCAAGCGCGAACCGCATGCCTCCGAAGAGCCCCGCGGCCGGCAAGGCGGCGGAGGCGGCTATCGCCGGCAGTTCAATTAGCGAGCCAGCAGCAGAGCCGCGACGGCAACAAAGCTGCAGCGGGGGCCGAGGAGAGGTGCTATGAGCTCCGTCAAGTACTCGAAATACACCGGCGATGATTTGGGGATCTCGGCCGAGGACCTCATGCAGGCGCTGGCGGATTTCCTGCTCGAGAGCGGCTTCAACCAAAACCAGATGCAGTTTTCGGAGATGAACCGCCATTCACTGGAGGAGCTGAAGCAGGCGATCCAGCGGGCACTCGAAAACGGCGACCTCTTCGATGCGGAGCAGGCGGAGCAGATGATGCAGCGCCTCCAGAAGCTCTCCGAGCAGCAGATGGACGAGCTCCTGGACCGGCTGGCGCAGAAACTCGTCAGTGAAGGCTACATGAACGAAGTCGAGCCGGACGCGCAGATGCAGGAAGGCCAGGGCGGTGTGGGTGACCGCCAGACCGAGATGAAGGTGGAGATCACCGACAAGTCGCTGGATTTCCTCGGATTCAAAACGCTCAAAGACCTGCTCGCCTCTGTCGGTAAATCGAGCTTTGGAGCGCACGACACTCGGGATCTCTCTACCGGCGTCGAGGCTTCGGGCGCTTCGAAGCTGTACGAGTTCGGCGACACATTGAACCTCGACATCAGCGAGACGCTCTTCTCCGCGGTTCGGCGAGAAGGCGTGAGGTTGCCGATCAACCTCGAGTACTCTGATCTTCGCGTGCATCAGGCTGAGTACCAATCATCCTGTGCCACGGTGCTGATGCTCGATTGCTCGCACAGCATGATTCTCTACGGCGAGGATCGCTTCACGCCGGCGAAGAAAGTCGCCCTGGCGCTCGCGCACCTCATACGCACGCAGTATCCGGGCGATTCGCTCCACTGTGTACTGTTCCACGATTCGGCCGAAGAACTGCGGCTGCGCGATCTCGCCAAGGTTCAGGTGGGTCCGTACTATACGAACACGCGCGACGGCCTGATCCTGGCGCAGCGCCTCCTGATGCGCGAGAAGAAGGACATGCGCCAGATCATCATGATCACCGACGGCAAGCCCTCGGCCCTCACGCTCGAGGATGGGAGGATGTACCGCAACGCCTTCGGTCTGGATCCGCTGGTGATCTCGCGCACCCTCGAAGAGGTGAATCGCTGCAAGCGCCAGGGCATCCTGATCAACACGTTCATGCTTGCGAGCGATTATGGATTGGTGAACTTCGTCCAGAAGATAACGGAACTGTGCCGTGGGAAAGCGTACTTCACAACGCCATACAACCTGGGCCAGTACCTGCTAATGGACTACATGAACCGCAAGACCCGCACGGTCCAATAAAACGTCTTTACGGCAGAAGCGAAAGACGCAGAGGAACAGTAGAGAAGACATGCAAACGGTCGGTACGAGGACAGAAGCCGGGCACACGACCTCTTGCATGCTGTCGCTACATTCTCGTCTTGCTTTTCTCCGCGTCTCCGCGTCTCTGCGGTGAACCGGCTTTTTCAGCCTTTTCCGGGCGCCCCGAAGTTCTTGGATGCGTCATCCAGCACGAGCACCCAGTCGCT